>JBDTWO010000190.1:0-9375 GCA_040006635.1 Chloroflexota bacterium | reverse complement strand
CGGCATGATACGGACAATCGTGCCAAGGATCTCGCCGAGATCACTCAAGCTCACGATGGCTTGCGCCACTTGCAACAACGCCGCCGAGGCGTACGCCTGCTCCTGCGCGGCATCATACAGACGCGCGTTCTCGATGGCAACTGCGGCATAGCTCGCGAAGGTGGTGGTCATTGCCTGTGATTCATGTCCGTATCTGCCTGGGGTGTTATGTGCGAGCGTGATGATACCAAGCGGTTGGTCACCCAGTCGCAATGGCACAGCCAACGCGGAGTAATCCTGATTGAAACCGGCAGTCAAGCCCGTTGCCCAAAGCGGGTCAGTGGGTTTGCGAATTACGGGACCGTCCGAATACAACACGTTCATCAGACCCGTATACGCATCGGGGTTATCGTACAACGTCTGCTCCAGCTGATCTTCATCACAATTATGACAGGCGGCTAGATACAACTCATCCTCTTCCAACAACCAGATCGCTGAAATATCAACCGGCAGATTGCGGTCCAACTCAGAGAGAATGGCTTCCAATACATCGTCCACGCCCGCATCCGCAGAGATCAAGCCCGCCACTTCGCGCAGACTATCGCCCACCTGCCGTCGCCATTGCTCCGAGCGATACAAATCCGCGTTGTGGACGGCAATGGCGATGTTATCGGCAACCGCTTCGAAGATCATCATGTCATCTTCTGTGAAGGTGTTACGCTTGTCTGATTGAATATCTAAAATACCCACCACCTGCGCATCATAGATCAGCGGCACGCACAATTCAGAAACCGTGTTCTGCGGTGGAAGCGGCGAAGGGCGATAGCGCTTATCCTTCTTCACATCGTTGGCAAGGATCGCCTTCCCATTCCGCGCCACCCACGGGATGATACCCTCGGCGTCATCCAACGAAAGCATATAACCCGCCAGGTCTTTACTGCGTTTTCCGCTGCCCGCTTGAAAACCGATCACCCGTCGGTTCGGATGCACCGTAAATAATTGCACATGCGGATACTTAAACCGATCATGGATCAACCCGGCCACATTCCCCATCAATGTCCGCAGGTCAAGCGATGAACTGACACTCTTGCTGACCTCCGAGATCAAAGTCAATTGCTCGGCACGGCGGCGCAAGTCACCATATAGGCGCGCACCTTCCACAGCACGCGCGATCGTATCAGCCAGCGCCTCGAGGATCAAAAGGTCATTGGGATGAATCGCGTTCACCTGATCGCTTTGCACATCCAAGACGCCCAACACGCGCTCTTCAATTTTCAGTGGGATGACGACTTCGGAACGCGTCTCAGGCAATACATCGATGTAACGATAACGAGGGTCTTTCTGCACATCCGGGACAAGAATCCGTTCGCCCCCAGCCGCAGCCTGCCCCACCAATCCCTGACCGATCTCCACCTCCAAAGCGACTTTCGCCTTGCGGCGGCCCTTGCGCGGCGACATCGCGCTCGAACGGAAACGCATCGAAGTGGTACGTTCATGGACAGTAAAAATAGCTACATAGTAATAATGGAATGTCTGCTGGATCAGTTCGGTCACGCGGCTGGCAAGTTCGTTCACGCTCAGCGCGTTCGCGATCTGGGCACTCACTTCACGCACAAGATTCAACTGATTGAGTCTGAAGCGTTCGACCGCCGCGCGATGCGAAGCGATCAAACTCACCGCGATGACACCGGCGAGTCCTTTGAGTAGATCCAATTCATCTTGTTTGAAGTCCGGTCCTTTGGGGCGGGTTACTTGAAGCGCTCCCAGTGTCATCCCCTGATCTTCGAGCGGGATCGCAGCCCACGTCCCGTGTGAGGCGTGGTCTTTCGTCTCCCGTTTTTGTTTGGTGCATAACTTCCCCAACTTCAAAGCGCGTTGCATCCCAGGCGCCAATGGTCGTGCCGGGAAAAGCGATTCCTCCGCCATGTTGGGCAGGCGGAAAAGATTCTCGTGCAGCCAGACATCCGCGTTGCCATCGAGCAGGCGCGAGGTCATTTGGATGATGCGGTCACGCTGGGCGGCAAACGAGGTGGTGCTGGCAAGCTGTTCTCCGAGGTTGGCAAGATCCCGCCAGTCTGCCGAAATGGGAGAACGGGTAGCGGCGCTCATCCCGTACGCCTCGGGAACGGGTGCATTGACCCGTACGGGAGCATGGCGTCTACCTCTTCCGTTTGGTCATTGTTAGGACATTATTTTTGTTGGGTTTGACTTCGTAACGGACTTCATCCATCAGCTTGCGCATCAGGAATATCCCCAGTCCCCCGATCTTGCGGTCCGAGAGATCTGCCTTCAGATCTGGCATGGGAATTTCAGATGGGTCGAAAGATTCGCCATGGTCCACTAGGATGATCGTGATGATATTACCCTGCACGCCACAGGAAAGTTCCAACACCCCATCGCTCACACCTTCATAGGCATGTTCAATAATATTAGAGGCGGCTTCATCGGCCGCGAGCTGGATGTTGTATACATCCTTATCGCCAAAGCCGCCCGCGCGCGCAACATCTCCGACGAATTCTCGGATCTCATCGAGATATTCAAACTTTGCAGAAAATTGAACAGATTGCATCGGGTATTTAAAAGCCGCCTTTAGTTACATGCTTACCAAAGGCGGCATCCTTCCTGATGAAATGGTTGGAACTCCGAACGCAAATGAATTTAGAAATGCCCCACAGCGGTGAGGGTGTCATCGAAGGATTTGAAAAGTTCAGTGAAACCAGCCAGTTCCAAAGCTTCACGAATACGATCAGGGACATTGACCAACACAACTTCGCCGCGATTGTATTTCTTGGAGTTACGCTGCGCCGCCAATAAAGCCCTGAACCCGGCGCTGGACATATATTCCAAGCCTGTCATATCAACGACCAGTTTATACTTTCCGCTCTCGTTGGCGGCTTCAAGCGCCTGCGCCAGTTGCGGAGCAGTTGAGCTATCCACGCGGCCCTTGATTGTGATCAGATCGCAATGCTTGAATTCCTGGGTTGCTATTTCCATAGGACATCCTCCATATTGAAAGTACGTGCTGTTTCGCAGATTATATCACGAGATAGTTTCCCGCTTTTATCGGGAGTTAGAGGATGAGGCGCAACATCTTTAGCCGTATATTCATCTGTGGCGAAACGCACAGAATCAACCACTCGACTCGTCATGGTAAATGCAAGCTAAAAATAAAGTATCCATTCAACAATCTATCGTTGGATGCTATACTTAACCGAACATGAAAAAGTCTATCGACCGCATATTTCAAATCCCAGAATACGGCGATAACGAATCGAATATCGTTGCCCGGCTGACTATTAATGCCGCAATTAGCATGGCGTTACTGGGTATTGTCTTTGTGATCGGTGCTGCGCTGGCTGCGCCAGCTCTCGTCCAGCGCGCCACCTTATTGACAATTACTTCCACTCTCACATGTTTCGGCGTCATTGCGCTCATCCGCAATCAAAAATTACAACTTGCCAGCGGCTTGTTGGTCGGCATCATGTGGCTGGCGATTACACTTGGATCCATTACAGCTGGCGGAGTTTCTGCGCCGATCTTTATTGGGTATCTAATAGTCATCCTGGCAAGCGGGCTAGTCTCGAAACACAAATTCAGCATTCTGACCGTGGTTGCATGCACCTTAACCGGCATCATCATCCTGCTGGCGGAATCCAATGGGCGACTGCCCGAACCAACCCAATACACAGCCACCGCCCGCCTTGGCATTTATTTATTCTTTTTCGTTGTCACATTCCTGCTGCAAAACGTCAACACTCGGAACATGCAGGGGCTCCTTACGCAGGCCGTGAAGAGTCAGGCGCAATACAAATCCCTGCTCGAAAATATCCCCACCACAACCTACATCAACAACATTGATGAAAACGCCCACACAGAATACGTCAGCCCGCAGGTGGAAAAACTGCTTGGGTATCCACGCGAGATGTTCCTGCTTGATCCCATGCTCTGGCAAAAGATCCTGCACCCCGATGATCATGAACGCGTGATGAATGTCAACTTGGATGTCACAAAGTCCGGGGTGCCCTTCAACATGGAATATCGCCTGTTGGCAAAAGACCAGCGCGTGGTCTGGGTAAAAGACGATGCGATCCTTGTGAAAGATGAACTGGGCGTGCCGCAGTATTGGCTGGGTGTTTGGACCGACATCACCGCCCGCAAACACGCTGAGGAGGAGCAAGCCGATCTCATCAGCGTGATGACCAAGCGCACCATCCAACTCCAGACCGCCGCAGATGTCTCGCGCGCCGCATCCTCCATATTGGACCTCAACAAATTACTCCCCACCGTTGCCGATCTGATCTGCAATCACTTTGATTATTATTACGTGGGCATCTTCCTCGTCGAGGAAGCCACTGAATGGGCGATCCTGAGCGCAGCTACCGGCTCAATGGGCAGGCAAATGCTGGATACGGGTCACCGTTTGAAAGTCGAAGATTCATCCATGATCGGTTGGTGTATCAAACATGGACAAGCCCGCATCGCACTGGACGTTGGAGAGGATGCCGTCCGATTTAAAAATCCGTATCTGCCGCTGACTCGCTCCGAAATGGCGCTACCCCTGATCACACGCGGTGAAGTCATCGGTGCCATGACCATCCAATCCCAGTTACCCGCGGCGTTCTCCAGGGTAGATATTACCGCCCTGCAAACCATGTCTGACCAGGTCGCTAATGCCATTAAAAATGCGCGGCTATTTACTGATCGGGTTAACTTAAACAAGGAACTCAGTGCGCAAAACGCAGAACTTGAAAGATTCACGTACACTGTTTCTCATGATCTCAAATCGCCGCTGGTGACCATCCGCGGCTTTTTGGGCTACCTACGGCAGGACGCCGAATCGGGCGACATGCTCCGTTTCGAAAAGGACATGCATCGGGTCGCGAATGCCGTCGATAAGATGCAGGCGCTATTAAACGACCTGCTTGAACTTTCACGCGTCGGACGCATTATCAATACACCTGAAAAAATTCCTTTTGGTCAAATTGTTGCTGAAGCCGTGGAGCTATTAAATGGTCCGCTGGAAAAGAATAATATCCGCATGGTCGTCCATGGAGATTTCCCCGATATTCTCGGTGACCATGCCAGGCTGGTCGAAGTCATGCAAAACCTGATCAGCAATGCCGCCAAATTCATGGGGGCGCAACTGCGTCCCACCATCGAGGTCGGCACAGACGGCACCGATGCTGACGGCAAAACGATCTTCTTTGTCCGCGACAACGGCATTGGCATTGCGCCTCAATATCACGAGCGGATCTTCGGCTTATTCAACCGGCTCGACCCCGCCGTGGAAGGTACCGGCATTGGATTAACACTTGTAAAACGTATCATTGAAATCCATAACGGTCGGATCTGGGTAAAGTCACAGGTCGGCGAAGGCACAACTTTTTATTTCACACTGTAACATTTTTTCGAGTTACATTTTGAGAGGTTAACATGTTCCCAAAATCATAAAAATGGGATTAAAATCACAGCAACTTGTTTGATAGTTTCAAGGAGAATCTAATGGTCGGTGAACCAATTTTGGTAATGCTAGTGGAAGATAATGTAGATCACGCGGAGCTTGTTATTCGCACCCTGGAAGAACATCGCGTCGCAAATCGGGTACGTCATTTCCTGGACGGGCAATCTGCATTAGATTATCTCTTTCATCGGGGTGAATTTGCCAACGAAGCAAGCACTGCCCGCCCGCATGTGATCCTGCTGGACCTGCGTCTCCCGCGCGTAGATGGAATCGATGTGCTCAAAGCCATCAAAGAAGACAATGATCTAAAGTCGATCCCGGTGGTTGTCTTAACCACATCCGAAGCCGAAAAGGATGTGGCACGCGCCTATTACAATCACGCCAACAGTTACCTGGTCAAACCGGTGGGGTTTGATGAATTCAAGAAACTCATGGACGACCTTGGTTTCTACTGGCTTAGCTGGAATACACACCCCGACATCAAAGAATAAATAATCATAGCAAGGCGGATATAAAATTTTCTATATGATGGACAACACCGTCCAAATCCTCCTGATCGAAGACGATTCGGCGCATGCTGAATTAATTCAGCGTGCCTTTGAAGATCGCGGCGGCGAGTCCAAACTCACCATCGCCAACACACTTGAAGAAGCACGCTCATATCTAAAGGACTTCAAGCCCACCCTCATCATTGCAGACTGGCGCCTGCCCGATGGTGACAGCAGCGAACTCCTTTCTGAAGAACACAGCAAATCCAACCCGCCGGTCATCATCATGACCAGCTATGGCAATGAACGCAACGCTGTGGATGTGATGAAATCAGGCGCGCTCGATTACATTGTCAAGTCGTCCGAATCCATGACCGACATGCCGCACATCGCTGAGCGCGCCATCGAGCAATGGGCAATTTTGCAAAATCAGGAACAAATGCAAATTGCGCTGGCTGAGAACGAAGCGAAGTTCCGTTTGCTGGCGGAAAACTCATCAGACATGATCTCACGACATGATGCCGCCGGGACATTCCTCTATGTTTCACCCGCCTGTCGGACACTGTTCGGATACGAGCCCGATGAATTGATCGGAACATCCTTGACGGCACTTATCCACCCTGAGGATGCCAGCCAATTATTAGACCTGCTTACCCTCCCGGAATGGAACGGTATTACAGCCACGCTAAACTATCGAGCGCGACACAAAAGCGGAGAATATATCTGGCTGGAAACCACTGCCCGGCTATTCTTTGACGACATCGATCAAAGAAAAGAACTCCAGGCCTCCTCCCGCAACATTACCGAAAGAATGCAATCGCAAGAGGCTTTGCAAAAAGCGCATGCTGACTTGCAGGAAGCCTACGACAAAACCATCGAAGGCTGGGTGCTCGCACTTGACCTACGCGACCGCGAAACAGAAGGTCACACCCAACGCGTCACCGAGATGACCAAAAAACTCGCGCGTAAACTTGAATGCACCGATGAAGAAATGGTCCACATCCGCCGCGGTGCCTTGCTCCACGATATGGGTAAGATGGGCATCCCTGATGAGATCCTGCAAAAACCAGGTCCGCTCACCGATGATGAATGGGTTGTCATGCGCCGTCATCCTCAATACGCATATCATATGCTCTCCCCCATCAACTATCTAAGCCACGCGCTCATCATCCCTTATTATCATCACGAAAGATGGGATGGCAGCGGGTACCCGCATAAACTCAAAGGCAAAGACATCCCCCTGCACGCCCGTCTCTTTGCTGTCGTCGATGTCTGGGACGCGCTCTCCAGCGACCGGCCTTATCGAAAAAGTCTGCCCACCAAAGAAGTTGTGGAATATCTGCAAAAAGAAGCCGGGCGTCTGTTTGACCCGGAGATCGTGGAAATATTCATTCCACTGATCAACGAAACACAAAAATAAAAATACAATAAAAAGACGGCAATCGCACAAAACGATTGCCGTCTTTTTTGTTCAAGTTACTACCCCACTTTACTTATCCCAATCCACGCTTACCAAAACAGCCCGTACCACCACGCGCTGCTTATACGTGTTGGTCTTGGCGTCATACTCCTTACAAGTGATCAGTGTCAACCAGGATTTCTCCTCATGTTTGAATGAAGATAGATCGCTCGGGTCAACCACCTGATTGGTGCGGACCTCAAACGTATACTTTTGCCCATATGCATGGATAATAAACTTATCACCATACTTGAGCTTATTCAAATTAACAAACGGACCTGGCAAACCATTCGCATCGTAGACGTGTCCGGTTAGCACGCTGTTACCCTTCCAGGACGGGAACGCGGTTCCTGCCAACCATCCGGCCTGCTTGCCCAACCAGGACACATCCCAGGCTCCAGCCTTTTTCGGAATACCTACGATTGAAATCTTGACACCGAGGCTGGGGATTTCCAAAACCAGGTCGGTTGCCGCGTAAGCCAGATCGCGTGGTTGCGGCATAAGCTTGGTCACGACATTCGGCGCAAAACCGGTAGCAGGCAACGAACTGACAGATACTGGTGCAGCGACCGGTATACTACGATTCCAAACAACCTGATTGGTGCTGCTTAGGGAGACGGAGGTTGTTTCGTCAACAAACGCTGTATTACCGTTTGTGTCCGTACGTGACGCACCCTCGTTCAAAACCTGATTTACATTGTTGTTGACAGTGACGCGGAATGTGATCACCATCTCATTGACCGCTGCGGCCTCCGTGAGATGACCGTTATCAGGTCCCAGTATGCCCTGCCATTGAACCCGGCCGCGACCACCATTTACACTGGCGTCAAACGCACAAGACGACAGCGTGGTATTCAAAGGTGCGGTGGCGTTTGCAGGATTTGTAGATGAATTTACACTAGCTGGCACGCAAGTGAGGCTACCTGGCACAAAGGTTGTACCAACAGGGACATCATCTGTCACTTGCACATTGACAGCAACAGCATTACCGCTATTGATCCAAACCATACGGAATTCCAATTCCGGCAGATTCGCATCGTTAAAGGTCTTGATCGCAGTAGGCGGATCGAAAAGGCCTCCAATATCAACGCTGGCTTCGTCATCCTCGCGCGGCGTTTGAGGTCCGTTATTTGGAGTTGAATCCGGATCAGGCTGATCCGATGCAGTGACCTGGGCGAAATTGGTAATGGTACCAACTTGTGAAACTGTCGCAGTCAATTGCAGAGTAGCGCTGGAATTAGCCGTCAAGGACGGAATCGTCCAGGTGGGAGCAGTGAACGATGTTCCAGAGCTCGGCGTAGCAGAAACGAAATTCAAGCCTACTGGCAACGTGTCAGCTACAGTCACGTTTGTCGCGTTCGATGGACCATTGTTAGTCAACGTAAGCGTGTACGTGACATTATCGCCTACCTTAGGAGACGGGTTATCCACTGTCTTGGTCAACGTCAAATCTGCTTGCGGCGTCCAGGTATTACTATCTATGGCGCAACCTTGCGTTGGAGTATCCGTTGCACTACAGTTCGAGGTTGTTGCCGAAGTTGGGGTGCTGGTCAAGGGATCGCCGCCGCCGCCAACTTGTGCCTTATTCAACAGCGTTCCACTCGCGTTCACCGCTACGTTCACAGTGAAGCTAAACACACTCGTGCCGTTCGTGGCTGCGATCGCCGTGTTGCTGACACAAGTGATTATGTTACTCGTAGAAATACAACTCCAAACGGCTGCATTGACTCCGCCAAGCGTTACAGTTCCATCGGCTATGCTCAAGCCTGTTGGCAACACATCTACAATCGTAATCGTCCCACTCGTTGCAGCATTGCCAACATTGCTCACCGTTAAACTATAGGTTGTTGTGCCTCCGGCAATTACAGAAGCAACACCATCTGTCTTAATCAATCCGAGGCTCGGAAATGGTGTCGCATCATCATTGGTGATCGTGCCGGTCGCGCTCGCCGGGACACCCACAGTGTAGCCGGTGCCAGGATCGATCG
>JBDTWO010000189.1:0-9473 GCA_040006635.1 Chloroflexota bacterium | reverse complement strand
CGAGCGCAGCAAGGTAGCGGGCAGAGGAAACGTCCGGGAACATGAGCCAGCACAAAACAAAGATGGGACCGGTACCGATGTGAATGAATTTGCGGCTCAGCTTACTCTCGATCCAGCCGCGATGAGCGAAGTAATCCATCAGGCGCAGGAAGGCGATGGCGATGGCAAAGGTTAGTACAGTGGCGAGGTAGGGATTCATGGATTTATCCTATACTGAGTTTTCTGTATTAACCCGCGTAATCGTATTTCAGTGCGGTGGATAATTTCAATTTCTTTATGGTAAAATGACGTCCGCCTTCGAAAAACGTGGGCATTGGAGGGATGGCCGAGCGGCTCAAGGCGCATGTCTTGAAAACATGTTTGGGTCACACCAACGTGGGTTCGAATCCCACTCCCTCCGCTGCGGGGTTGCATGTTAGAATGTTGGAAAGTTTGAAGATCTTTTAGCACGGGTTGTGCAGTTGCCCAACCTGGGATCTTCAAATCGAATACGGGGAGGTGCCAGAGTGGCTGAATGGGCTCGCCTGCTAAGTGAGTGCCGGGGTAACCTGGTCGCGGGTTCGAATCCCGCCCTCCCCGCCACAGAATACGCTTCGTAAGGAGCGTATTTTTGTTTTCTGGTCGTGCGCCCTCGCAGGGAGGATGATATTCGAATCCCGCCCTCCCCGCCACGAGAAACGCGTTCCTTGCGGAACACGTTTTTTGTTTTAATCCTAAAATATCTTAGCCACGGATTTCACAGATTTGCACTGATTTCTTATAAATCCGTGAGAATTTGTGAAATCCGTAGCAAAAAATTTCTTGAGAAACAACCAACACTGGGCAGTATAATGAGTAAATACGTTTTCAAATCATCGTTTAGAGAGAGTCAATCATGGAAACCACTGGTCGCTCACGTTCATCCAACAACCTGCATGTCAGCCCGGATACAAAATCCAAGATCATCGAAGTTCTTAATCCCAATGATCCGGTTGATTTGATCGAAGACCTCGGCGAGATGGTCAAAGTAGCTTCAAAGCGCCTAGCCCCTCCGCTGATTGGCTATATGCCGAAATCTGCCATTGCGCAACGGATTCCAAATATCGGTATCTTCGCCCCCATTCAACTGGATGACGGGACGCAACTCGACGCCGTTCCAGCTGATCTGCAGGCGATCGAGTTTGAGTCCTGGCTGCAAGCGCGCGGCGAACCAACCTGGCTGTTCGAAGATGGCAATGCGCCTTTTCTCGTTGGAGATAGAATCCGCGGCGAATTTGAATTCTTCCATCAGGCATGGCGTGACTGGTTTGAGAACGTGCTAAGCAACAACCGCACCCGCACCGCAACATTGAAGGAATGGTACACCGTCCTCAACGGCGGACGCGAAATGTGGTCGTTCCGTCCCGAGCGCATCTTCCAGAAGCCCGCTGAAACATCGACCGGCATCGGCTGGGTCAGCCCAAAAGACATCGTCCACTGGACCGGAAACGTCGCGTTTACCCCCACCGAATGGAAATACAAGGATTGGTATGAAGTTGAATTGACCAAACAAGGCAAACTGATCAAGGGTTGGTATAAAGCGGCGCTGCTTGAAGAATTTATCATCCCCGAAAAATATGTGGAAGCCAATGACCGCGCCGGTATTGCGACGCTCTTTAATATGTCCCGTCCAAAACTGCGTATCCCGGCCGACCCTGAAATCGTCGATGCGATCAAAGCTAAACGCAATGCGTCCCAATATATCAATGTCCAAAATGCGATCGGGAAGAGCAAGGTCAACTTTAACCTGTGTGGTCAATTTTGTGTCGCGGCGCTCTGCGGCGTGGATGTCATCCCCTTATTGAAAAAATGGTATGGAACCGGACTTGCCCGCGCCAAGACCGTCCTTGAAAACGACCGCGGCACTGTGATCTATGACCTGCAAAACATGCTGAGTTTGTACAATCTCAAATCCGAGCCCTTCCAATCGGAACCCAGTATTGCCCCGATCACACCCGGTTATTTGGAGAAAAGGCTGAGCGCTGGCAAAAAAGCCATTATCGGCGTAGGCATTACCAGCAAAGGCGAGGCGTCCCTCAATGGGAATATTCGTCACTGGCTGATCCTGGAAGATATTATCAGAATGGGAAGTGGCGGCTGGGTGCGCGTGTACAATCCGTTCTTCAACCAGGAAGAGGTGTACCCCTATCGCAATATCTTCGATGCCGGTGTTTCTTCCAGCCTGGGCTTGTGGGTGGATGTTAAGTAACTCTGGAGTCAGGTAGCTTGCTAAATTTCAATTCATCCAGCAGTTGAACTGCTGGATGAATTGAAATCATTTTAAGCTCAACTTCATACCGAGATGTGACCCTTTGAATCCCAGCCGTTCATAAAAGCGATGCGCATCTGCGCGTGATTCATGCGTTGTCAACTGGACGACATGCGCGCCGCGTTCTTTCGCGCGTTCGATCGTCCACTTCATCATTGCGCTTCCAATGCCCTTGCTTTGATAAGGTTTGTCCACGCGCACTGATTCGACCTGCGCCCGCAACCCGCCCTGAAAACTAATGGATGGCAGGAACATTAACTGGAGCGTTCCAATTACAGCCCCATTTAACTCTGCCACGATCAACTCGTGATTTGCGTCGCGGTCAATTTGCTCGAACGCCCTGTAATATGATTCAGGTAAGGGGTCTGCATAGCGTTCGCGCTGACTTCCCAACTCATCATCGGCAAGCATACGCACAATCGACAATAAATCTTCCCGCTTTGCCAGGCGGAAAATCACATTACTCACTGTCATTGGTTTTCTTGTTGCCGTGTCAATTCCGCATATTCAGGATGCCTGCGAATGTACGCCGCCGCATACGAACACATCGGCACAACCCTGAGAGATTTTCCTTTGGCATACTCAAGCCCTACCTGGGTGATTTTGCCAGCGATCCCCTGCCCCCTAAGTTCAGGCTGCACACCCACATGCGTAATGACAAAGTTCTTGTCATCCTCAATGTAATCCAGCTTCGAGAGTTTGCCATCGATCCATGTTTCAAAGCGTTTCTCACCCGGGTTTTGAATGACTTCAAGTTTTTCAAGGTCAACTGTCATAAGTTTCAACTCCTTTAATTGGATAAATATTGTAGCCTTTTTAAACAAAAGCGGACAGTGGTGATTGCCACTGTCCGCTTTCTCAAAGCAAGGATTATTTTGAATTGATGAAAGCGATCAATGCTTCGATCTCATCATCCGCCAGATGTAGGTTGGGCATCTGAGTATCAGATTTCACCAACGTGGGGTCCTTCAATCTCAAACGCAAAACTTCCGGGCTGGCAGAAAACTTCGAGAGCTCCGGAGCGCCCATATCAATTGTCCAATGGGTAGAGACAAGTTCAACTTTTGTGTTGACATGGCAGGTGATACAGCCTTTGACAATAAACAATTGCCGTCCCAATTCAACTGGTGAGATGGATGAATCGACAGGCACAGCACTTGACGGCTTGCTCTGCGCCTCTACACTTACGGGGACGCTTGATTCGGTCATGAAAGAGGTGACTCCTGCCAACAGGCAGAGGACGGTCAATCCCAAAGCCAAACGACTCTTGCGTTGATATGCCACACCCAAAGCAGCGAGTCCAATCACCAAAGCCAAAATGCGGAGAATCACTACTGGTGAGATGGGCGCTGTCTCTGCTACAGGTTGAGAGCTACTCACCGAACCCGCAAGGGGTGCGATAACACTTAACTCTGGCATGGCTTGATCCATGGTAAATGCATGAATCGACCAGTCCCAATTCCCCGCTTTGGAAAAGTTTAGCGTGGCAACATAATGTCCAACTTCGCCTTGGGGTTCGGCATTCACCACAAAAGTATCGGACGTAGACAAAGATGCCGTGATCGTCGGAGTAAGACCAGCCAGGGGCGTTTTGCCGTGTTGTAAAACCATGAAGCCAATTGTCAACGGTTCGCCTGCTACAATGTTATTCGGCAATTTATCTAATGTAATCACTGCCCAGCCGCCTGCAAAGACGGGGACTGCCAGCCCAAGCGCCAGCAACATAGCAAAGACAAATGAAATACGGAATCGGGAAAACATGTTATCTCCTTTGAGCAAATTGACTCAAAATATAAGTTATCGAACTGAGGATCTGCGACGCCAAACCAAGAACCCCAACATCATTACCAAACCAGCCATGACAGCAATCGATATGCTCAATTCTGGTTTTGCGAACGATGGGCTTGCCTGGGGCTGCGGTGGAGGGACAAGCATTTTTGCTGCATCTTCACTACCCAAGCCAATCAATCGAATCTGATTCGTCAAAGCGGGTTCGAAAATCGGCTTTATATCAGCATTGGCGGTATACCATTTGCCGTCATATTCAGACGAGCCATTCACAAGACCGTCGTAATATACGAAACCGGTATCTGGGTAGTAATGCAGTTTATCAAAGGCTGATTCCTGATTGCCATCTACATAGTAACGCGTGATCTCATAACCAGCGCCGGGATTATCAGGAGCCTTTGCCAGTGCTTTAAAAAAATTGGCAAAGGCGAAGTAATCAGCAGTCACGGTTGGGTCAGAGATGCGAACTACATCCTTCAAGTCACGACCCGTGACGCGAATGAATGCAAAACTGCCTTTGGCAAAAACAGTGCTTGAAGCGAACAGGGCAAGCATCAAAGCCAGCCCAGCCGCGACGCGGATGCGGGAAAACATGTGTGCCTCCTTTGGTGTATGCAAATTCATTATGTATACACCGTCGGCGGAGGGGCGGTTCCAGAGATTATGGAATTGGTTTGAGCGATTCTGCGATCTTAACCGCTGCTGCCATATTCAAATCTGTTTCGAGGCGATAGGTAATATTATTGTCTGCCCAGATCAGCACATGCCCTTCAATCAACCGCGTAAAATCAACATTACCATCCCGCATGATCAATGGATAAGGTCCCTCTGCCCAAATTGCACGCTGCCCATTGACTTGCGTTTCTTGAATAATTTTGGGACCCATCTTGTTGATTACCCAACTATCAGACGGGATGAAATGGAGACTCAAGAAAACTTTATCTGGCCGTTGAGGGTCAAGCCAGACGAGGATCACCATATTTCCGTCCGCATTTTGAATATAAACATAATCTGGTTCGCCCAAATCAGATGGATAGCTTGGCAACAAGATCGGAAAATCAACTTTTTTCTGTACATCCGCCAGAGTCGTCTTGCCAGCCATTTGATTCAAAATGGGAATCAAACTTTCAGATGATGATGTAGCAGTCTTGGGGGCTTGAACCACTGGCGTGGCGTTACGAATCGGTTCAATTGTTGGCGTGACAGGCTGCGGAAAGATGCGCACAACCCCAATTTGAATGAATTCCAGAATTGCCGCTCGGGCGGATGGGATGAGCATCAGGCTCGAGCAAAGCACAAGGATGATGGTCAGCGACCAGGCTAAGGCTTTGGAATTGAAGCGTGAACGAGTCGCAGTGTGGAGGCGCGCTGTCACAGATCCCGCAATATCAGGCGTGCGTGGATATTCCATCCCGTTTGCGATCGAGCGCAGTCTGTTTTCGAAATCCATTTCGTTCATGCTTTAGGTCCTTGAACTAACACCGGGAAATCCTCTTGAATGATATTACGGAGCTTTGCAAGCGCACGGCTCAACCTTGATTTCACAGTTCCTTCTGCCACCTGTAAAACTTCAGCAGTTTCGGCAACTGAGAGATCGATGAAATAACGCAGGTATACAATTTGCTGGTCAGCCAGATTCATGGTTTGGACAGCCTTCCAAAGATCGTGGGCTTGCGTACGTTGTGAACTATTTTCTTCCATTGTCAAAGAGGTTGGCTCATCGCGAAAGGCGCGTGTTAACGCCGCAAAATATCTGCCTGCCGAACGGCGGCGATTACTAGCCAAATTCGAGGCAATGCTCAACAACCACGGGCGCAGGGGCCGCGTTGCATCAAAGTGCTTGAGATGTTTCCAGGCGCGCAAAAAGGTTTCCTGGGCGATATCCTCCGCATCATCGGGGTCGCCAAGAAGCAGATACGACAACCGGAAAACTGCGGTCTGATGCGCAAGCACCAACGGTTCCCAGGCGGTCATATCGCCATTCGCAGCGTGACGGATTAAAGTAGATTCATCCAAGTGAAACCTCTCCGGAGAGGTTATTTGTTATACTCTTTATACACCATTTGATGATCTAAGGTTCCATAGCGACCCGCCAAAAGGGACATTGACCCGCGATTTATTTGCTCTTACAATGTTATTATGAAAATCAAGTTCGCGGGATTTTTCAGACCCGATCATGACCCTCCAATGCACGCGCGTGTGCATGTTTTTTGTTTATCGTAACCAAATTTTATTAATGTATCGGAGGAAAATCTCATGCCTACACCCTTTGTTTCAAAACGCGCGCCCATTTACTCAGACGTCCCCGCTGAAAAGTGGAACGACTGGCGCTGGCAGTTAAGCAATCGCTTGAACTCTGCGGAAGATATTGAAAAAGTCCTTACTTTGACCGACTCTGAACGTAAGGCTTTACAGACCCAGGGTCTATTCCGCGTGGATGTGACGCCCTACTTCATTTCATTGATCGACCCAAACGACCCCGATGACCCGACCCGCAAACAGATCATTCCACTGGCGGAGGAGATGCAAGCCTTCACCTCCATGATGGAAGACTCGCTGGCGGAAGACCGCCACTCGCCCGTGCCGGGGCTGGTCCATCGGTATCCTGATAGAGTGCTCATGCTGGTCACGACTCAGTGCGCATCGTACTGCCGTTATTGCACACGCTCACGCATCGTCGGCGACCCAGGGCAAACTTTCAACCGCCAGGAATTCGAGATGCAGATCGATTATCTCAAGCGGACTCCCCAAGTGCGTGACGTGCTGCTCTCCGGTGGTGATCCGCTGGTGCTGGCGCCAAAAATCCTTGAAGAACTACTGACCCGCCTGCGTGAGATTCCACACATTGAAATTGTCCGCATTGGCTCACGTGTGCCGGTCTTTATGCCGATGCGCATCACACAGGAATTATGTGATATGCTAGCCAAGTTCCATCCGTTGTGGCTGAATATCCATGTCAATCACTCCAATGAGATTTCATTGGAACTGGAACAAGCCTGTGACCGTCTTACTAGAGCGGGTATCCCACTTGGCAATCAATCCGTCCTGCTGGCTGGCGTGAACGACAATGTCCACATCCAACGCAAACTCGTGCAGGACCTGGTCCGCATTCGGGTACGCCCCTACTATCTCTACCAATGTGACCTGGTCGAAGGCGCGGGACACTTCCGCACACCCGTCGCCAAAGGCATCGAGATCATGGAAGGTCTGCGCGGACACACCTCCGGCTATGCTGTCCCACAATACATCGTGGATGCACCCGGCGGCGGCGGCAAGATCCCAGTCATGCCAAATTATCTATTGAGCATGTCTGATCACAAGATCATTTTGCGCAATTACGAAGGCTATGTAACATCATACGAAGAACCCACTGATTATCTGCCCAGTCACGCTGCCAAATACAAAGGCGCGAAACGCCCTGAACCTGGTCAGACCGGTGTGCACGGATTACTCGAAGGTGAAGAAATGTTCATCAAACCCGAAGGCTTTGACGAAACGCATGATCGTCACGGCATTCAGCATCGCCTCAAAGATGAAAAGAAATGGCAGCCTCTTGGCATCGGAGATGGCACAAAAAGTTTAAACAAATAACCAGCAAACGAAGGAGATCATTATGAACCAATCAATCAAGCGTATTCTATTCTCTATCATGGCAGCGATTTTCCTGCTCACAGCCTGTGCACCTTCTGCACCAGCCGCCACACAAGACCCGGCGCTCGTTCAGCAATTGGTCGAACAATCCGTCGCCTTGACCGTTGCCGCCCAAAGCGCGGAAGCCGCGCAGGCACAAGCTCAGGCTGCCGCCGCCGCGACAAACACCCCGCTTCCGACTCAGACTGAGTCTGTTCCGCCCACCCCTGTCCTCCCCACCGCGACACCCTTTGTGATCGTGCCGCCCACTGTGGCACCTGTGACCGGCGGCGGTGGTGGTGGCAGTGTCACTGTCAAGCCAGAATACGCCTGTAACGTGATCGATCAGCAACCCGCTGATAATTCGACCTGGAAAAAGAAGAAAGATTTCGATATCACGTGGACGCTCGTCAACACCGGCACAAAGACCTGGCGTAAAGGTTTGGATATTAAATACTACAGTGGACCTCAAATGACGACAGTCACATTTGTAGAGCTTCCCGCGATGAAACCCGGCGACAAATACAAAGTCGTTCTCGATGCTGTCACGCCGGATCAATCCGGTTTCCAGGTTATGACCTGGTCGGTAGAGGGCAACTTCTGTTTCCCATACGTGGCTATCAACGTAGAGTAATTTTGAATTAACCGGCATCAGCCTGTTTATAAGTGGCAGGCTGATGCACAGGCAGGAACAAGAGAAACATGGCATCAGTTAAAACGAAGTATTTGATCTGGTTCACCGCGCTTGTGCTGGTTATGGCATGTGTTCCCACCCTTGCAGCTCCGCCTGCACCTACCATTAACCCCAATGCGATCAACACGATCATTGCGCAAACTGCCAACGCCGCCATCACTCAGACTGCTGCGGCAATGCCTACATTTACAACCACTGCCACCTTCACGCCCACGCCGCGCAACACGGATACACCTGAACCAACAGCAACTGCCACGGTACTCTTCATTTTTTACACCCCGTCACCCGTTGTCTTACCATCCACGAGTGGACCCAGCTCCAAGTCTTATGCCTGTCAGGTAATTAGTGTAACCCCGGCAATTGGCACTTCCTTTGCAGTCCGCACAGATTTCGATGCCAAATGGAAAGTTAAGAACACTGGTGTAAAGGATTGGGAAGGCGCGAGCGTAGATTACGTATATCTTTCCGGCGACAAAATCCACAAGGTGGCAGGCTACGATCTGGGTAAAACGGTCGTGGCTGGCGAGACTAGGGAACTGATCGCAGATATGCTAGCGCCCAAAAATCCCGGCACCTACACAACGAATTGGACGCTGCAAGTCGGTACAAATGCTTTTTGTACCATGAGTCTCACTATCGTAGTCAAGTAGTGTAAATATTATAATAATAAAATCAGGCTGTCTATGACAGCCTGATTTTATTTAATGGCTGGGTCAAAGCCGGGCAAATTTTTCTTATCACGAATCAAACTCTGGCTGAAAAAGTGAAGCGCCCGTCCAACTCAAGGTGCTGTAGGCACAAAGTCCCTGCGCAAGATAACCGCAGTCTCATCCTCATAGATCACACGCCAGGCATCATCATCTACAGCATACAAATATTTTGCAAGCGCTTCATGGCGAGGAATCAACATCCACGAGACATTATGTTTATCCAGAATCTTCTGCCAGTCAGCACTGAGGTTGATCACATCAAAATATTCACGCATCAAGGCTTCGCCATAAAAATCGGTCTGCCCATCAATGAACACCGTTTCAGCGGGCCACATGCGATACAAAATATAACCACCCCAAATAA
>JBDTWO010000188.1:0-9536 GCA_040006635.1 Chloroflexota bacterium | reverse complement strand
GCGTCACCAGCAGACTCTTCCACAACGCTTCGCCTTTGCCGCGCCGCGCGCCCAGGCGTTCCAACAAATTCTGATGGATATAAACTGGGATATCCTCCTTCGCCGCGATCTCACGCGTGCGATCGGTCGAGTTCGAATCGATCAACACGATCTCATCCAGCAGCGGCGCTCTTTGCATCAATTCCTTTTTCATCATCCGAATTACTCTGCTCACGGTTTCTTCTTCATTCAACGCGGGCAACGCCAGGCTGATCGTCACACCCTGCTGCTGCTTCAACTCCACCAGATCCCGCAGGCGGCTGAATTCATCGGCATGAAATGTATTCTCGGCAAACCATTTGTCCACCAGGATCGAAATCGCCTCCACGCCCGCGCTTTCATCGTATACCGCTTGCGGTAGTGGACGTCCACTTTTGACTGCGATCACCGCACCCGGCGCCTCACGCAAAATGCGATCAGCGAAAGCCCCCAGCGAAACGGAACTCGTCATTGGCTGGGAGGTCGTCCCTAAAATGATGACATCCGCCTTTTTTGCATTTTCCAGGATCAAGCCCGCCGCATCATCTGTGACCGTGAACTGCTTCTGCACCTCGGGCATTTGCTTCAGCACGCGGTCCAAACCCTTGAACGGCGCATCGATATCATCGGATGCGCGGAGATGGAGTGCCGTGACGCCTTGCGGTTGGAGTCCGAGCCCCACCCGTAATGCCAACTCCGCATGCGGACCGCCTCGCACCGGGACCAGAACCTGCTTCGGCTTGCTGGAAATTTTTCCACGCACCAAAGCCACATCGCAGGGCGGGCGGGTCAGCACGTCGCTCACAGTGACGTGTAAAGCCTTGAGATGTGATTCAAATTCAAGGCAGAGCAGATCCGGCTTTTCATCCCGCAAGAGTTTTGAAAGATCGTTCCACGGCTCATGCGAAACGATGACCTGCGATTTACTGGTGATGCGTTTATCCTTGCCAAAGATGCGGAGCAATCTGCGAACAGCCCGCGCGCCCGCCGCCCCCACACTCAATGATTGATCAGCAGGCACAACCACTACGCCCACGAGGATGATCTCTGCATCGAACTGACGGGCAATATCCAATGCATGGATGCCAGGACCTTCGTGAATCATCGGGACCAGGATGGTATGAATGGGAACATATTTAGAGTGTCTTTGCATGAAGGCTATCCTTTCGATAACAGCGGTGCGATATGTTGATGATAGATGGCTTCCCACCGAAACGAAGTCCGTATTCGCATCGCGAGCCGCGCAGGCCGGGACGATTGAAAAAATGCCGCGAGTATTTCTGCAACTCTTGCAGGATCTTCATCAGGAGAAAAGAACGTTGCGTCACTAAGTCCCAACTCGCGCAGGGAAGGAATATCCGCGCAGAAAGCGGGCAAATGACTGAACGCCGCTTCGATCAACGGGATGCCAAAGCCCTCTTCGCGGCTGGGGAAGAACAACGCATCGGCAACACGGAAAAAATCCGCGATGATTTCATCGGGCAAAAAGTTATCATGCAGTTCTGCCAGAAAATGCGCAGAGCCGTCCAAGCCCAATTGCTTGCGTAGGCTGATAAGCATATCAAAGTATTTGATATTGTTGACGTTATGCGGACCCAAAGGACCTGTCACCACGAGCGCAGCTTGCGGAAATTGTTTTCGCAATTCAGCCAGGGTGTGCAAAGCCAACTCAATATTCTTGCGCGGCGTCACACGGACAGGCAGCAGCAAGATCGGCGCAGCATCCAGCAGGTGAGTTTGCTCGAGCAAGGCTTGGGTTTGTGATTCAAGTTTATAAAAGCGCACCGCATCCACACCATTGGGAATCACCTGAATGGAAGCCGGATCAAGCCTCATCAAATTCGCGAGTTCCGCGCGGCGCAATTCAGAGACAACCACGTGCGTTGTGTTACCCCAACCAGTGCTCAATAAATCCCAGGGATAGCCCTCATGCAGTTCAGGCTGGTAACGCGGAGTTGTCCATGCCAGATCGTGATGCCAGAGAATCAGGCGCGGCAGTTTTTTGTGGATATGCAGTTGGTGAAGCGCAGCTGTCAGCCCAAGGTTCTTATTCAATGAGCCGACATTATGCGCGATCAACACATCCACGCCGACTAAAGCAGCCTGCAATTCGATCATCAACTTATCGCGGATTACTTCAAAATCACTGGTGACCTCGCCGCGATCCAAATCCGCTTTCACCTGCAAGACCCGTTCATGGCGTGAATCAGCCAGCGGCATCGCGATCAATGGGATCTGCTCATTCAGCGGCTCACCGCGCGCCGCGATCAAACGCACGGAATGTCCATCTGCGGACATCAGCCGCGCGTGATGCGCAATGACACTTTCCACACCGCCAACGATGGGCGGGACCGAGTAATGCAGAATGGCAATATTCATACTTGCTGCCCCAAACAATCTGCCAGAATGGATTGCAAACGGCGCTCCAAAACCGTGAAGGAAAAGTATCGTTTGGCGAGTTGATAATTCTCTTCCGCCCACGCCTGCATCTGGTCAGGGTGTTGTAGAGCATACCGCACCGCATCCAGCGTGCTTGTGCTGACAAAGCCATCGAACCAGACCGTGCGGAAGCCTTTGGGCTTGATATCCACTTCATAAATGGAGTAGTTATTTACCAGGATCAGGCGATGGTAGTACACAGCTTCCAGAAAGGCATTGCCAAACCCTTCGATGCTCGAAGGATACGTGACCATATCCGCATGCGGGAATACATCGCCAAGCGTATAAATTTTCTTCCCGTCTTTTGTGATGCCGCGTTCATCCTGCACTTGCTCAGCTTCAAAACGGACCGTTACATCCAATAAGTGAGCGTATTCGCGCACGCGTTGTTCGTAGTCCGTGCCTTCATCGCCGGAAGCATGCGAGATAACCAGCTTCGCAGGAAGTTCGAGTCTGCGCACAAGTTCGACGGCATGTTCAATGCCTTTACGTTGAATGACGCGTGTAGGCTGCAGAAAAAAATATTCGCCAGGTTGAATGCCAAAATCGGCGCGCACAGTTTCGGCGTAGGCATCCGAGGCGGGCGGCGGGGAGTCAAAATCCATCACGTTGGGGATCACGCGCGAGGTCACGCCGTAACGCGAAGCGACCTGCTGAGCTTGAATCGAGTTGATGACCACATGCCGGATCGACGGCAGGGTTGGCGGAAATGCCGCCGCGAGGTAATCGCCCACGCAGTTGACCTGGAAACGCTGGCGCTCCCAATGAAAATCGTGATGATGCGCGATCGTGGGGAAACCTGTCTCGGCGATGAATTCAGTGATGGCGAGTCCCAACGGCAGATTCAGCGGGATCGTCACGGCGTTTTCAACGACCAGAATTTCTAGATCAAAGCGCTGGGCAAAATTATACAATTCCTCTTTGAAGTATTCTTTTAATTCGTTTACACGCTGAGTCATTTGGGGCGGACGCACATAAATGGAGAAAAAATCCTTGTGCAGATGGGACATCTCCGGATGCGATTTGCGCGCCTCTTTCGTGACCGTCCAACTGCCTGAATATGCCTGTTGATTGAGCTTATCGATATCGGGGTGACGATAAAACGCTTCGGGCACGACGTGGGACTGGTCGCTGTTTCGATCACATTCGCCTGCGAAATAGAAACATTTGTGACCAAGCCGTTCCAGCACGGTTGCCCATTTTTGCGTTTCGAGGGAAACGCCGTCGGTGCCTGCGAAACGGGTGGAGATGAAGCCGATGTTGTGGGATGATGATATCATAGGGTACCTCTAATTATTTTTAGCCACAAAACTTGATATGGCTCAAGGGTGATGTTTGAAGTTTTTATTTCCTGACCAGTAAAAAGATCTGTCGCCGTTTCGTAGTTCGTGGAAAATGAAACTCGTTGTTGACTGACATTGTGCAAACATAACATGCGCGCGACACCATCGGGTGAAATTCTTTCCACTGCAAAGACGGCAGGATGCAAATCCAATATTCCCTGAGTGCCATGTGGATGAAATGCAGATGTGCTACTTCTGGCTTTCAGAAGTAGGCTGTATTTTGTGAAAACTCTTGAACGTAGAGAGCTTTCATCCGCAAGTTGATTTTGTAATTCGTCCAATTGCAACTTCTCGCGATTGATCGTGCGGTTGCGTCCGGTTTGTTTTACACCTTCTGTCCAATTGCGCGAGCCGAAGAGACTGTGGAAGTAGATTCCCGGCACGCCGAGGAGCGAGAGCATGATGGCTTGTGCAGCGATGAAACGATTGACTTGCAGATCGAGGGATTCGTTTCCATTCGGATTCGAGAGCGCATCGAAATAGTTGATATTCATCTCGTAGGGACTCTGCGTCCCGTCCGCGTTGTGTTTGTAGGAGATCAAGCCGCCGTGGGCGAGAGTCTTTTCGACGAGCGAGTCGATGTCAGTGTTGGATAAAATTCCTCGGGCAGGATTCAGCCCGATTCCATCGTGCGAGGCGAGGAAGTTGAAGAAGGTCGTTTTGTCGGATGGCAGAGTCAACGTCCGCGCCCAATCCGATAAGACGCGTGCGTCGCCTGTGTGGAACGTGTGCAGAGTCAGTGGTGGTAATGCAAAGTTGTAGACGAGCTGCGCTTCATTCGTGCCATCGCCAAAATAGGAAATGTTATCGGTGTGCGGCACATTGGTTTCGGTGATGAGATACACGTGCGGCGCGACTTCATTGATTGCGGCGCGCAGGAATTGAATGATGTGATGCGTTTGCGGGAGGTGAATGCAAGTCGTGCCAACTTCCTTCCACATATAGGCGATTGCATCAAGGCGAATGAAAGTTGCGCCGCGTTCGATATAGATGAGCAGGATATCCAGAATTTCAAACAGGACTTTGGGATTTTTGAAATTGAGGTCGATCTGGTCGGCGCTGAATGTCGTCCACACTTTCTTTTCACCAGAAGGTGTTTCAAAAGTTGTGAGCAATGGCAACGCACGCGGACGAACGACTTGCGAAAGATTCGGCTCGCCGGTGATGGTGATGAAGTAGTCGCGATAACGCGGATCGTCGTGCAGGAAACCTTTGAACCACTCACTTTGCGATGAGATGTGATTGATGACACCATCGAACATCAAGCGAAAGTTCTGCATGGCAGAGACATCGCCCCAATCGCCGAGGGCGGGATCGATCTGACGATAATCCACGACCGAGAATCCATCGTCAGATGTCCACGGATAGAACGGCAGGATGTGAATTCCGCTGATTACATCCTTTAAATATTTTTGGCAGAATGCATTGAGTGTTTGCAGCGGCTTTTTGTTTGGTGTTTGAATCTGGTCGCCGTAGGTGATGAGGAGCGAGTCGCGTTCGGTCAGGCTGCCGTCACGCAGTTTGATACGCGCGCGATAACTCGCGAGGAGTTTTTCTGCGCGTTCAAGGAGTTGTGATGCTTGATCAACTCCGTAGAGGAAGGTGAGATGGGATTGGATGTTTGTCATCAGCATACTTTATATGAAAAGCTGTCAGTTCTTTGATTCACTCTGCTGGACCAAAGCTGGCGGGGCTTCTGCTTAAAATCACAAACCCGACGAAACCAGAAAATAATGAACCCAACAAAATAGCGATCTTGGAACTCTGAACAAAGGCAGGGTCATTGAAAGCCAGGAGCGTGATGAAAATAGACATCGCAAAACCGATGCCGCCCAGAAAACTGGCTCCAAGGATATGTATCCAGGATACATCACTCGCTAGTTTTGACAAACCGGCTTTGATCGCCGCAAAACTGAACAGGGAAATCCCCAGCGGTTTTCCAAGTAATAAACCGGCAAAAATACCCAGGCTATTGGGTGTACCCAAACCTTGCAGCCAGTTCCCCTGGAGCAGAATGCCGGTATTTGCCAGCGCAAACAACGGCAGGATCAGAAAGGCAACCGGCTTGTGCAAAATATGCTGTAATTTGTAGGAAAGCGAATCTTCGCTGCCATCGCCAAACGGGATGGCGAAAGCCAGCAGAACGCCTGTCAATGTGGCATGCACGCCCGATTGCAGCATGAAATACCACATGAAAACCCCGGGGATCAGGTAAAAAACAAGCTTTTTGATGCCCAGATAGTTCAAGACCAACAGCCCGGCGAAGACTCCCAGTGCCAGCAAAAGATAGACCAGGGAAAAATCGCCGATGTAAAAAAAGGCAATGACCAGGATTGCTCCCAAGTCATCGATGATCGCAAGCGCTGTCAGAAAAACCTTCAGCGCCACCGGTACCCGGCTGCCTAACAATGCCAGCACGCCCAGGGCAAAGGCAATATCGGTCGCCATGGGAATGCCAAAGCCTCTTTGCGTTTCAGTCCCGCTGTTGAGCAGGAAGTGAAACAGCGCCGGGGTGATCATGCCGCCGACGGCGGCAAAAATTGGCAGTGACGCATTTTTCAGGTCCGACAATTCGCCCACATAAATTTCCCGTTCGATCTCAAGCCCGATCAACAAAAAGAAGATCGCCATCAAGCCGTCATTGATCCAGTGCTCCACGCTATATTTCAAGTGGATGCCACCGTCGTCAAATCCGATCTTGGCATGCCATAATTCGAGATAACCCTGTCCCAGTGCAGAGTTGACAATGGCAAGCGAAGCGATCGTACACAAGATCAAGATGATCCCTGACGATCGTTCACTATTGAAAAACTCAGAAAAAAGTTTGGTGATCTTCACGCTGTAGAGCTCCTATGTGTTGTATTCCCCTGCCAAACCTAATTTGTTCTTTATAATTTTTACCACAAGCTTTGTTGCTTAAGATTAAATTCCCCAGTTGAACGAACCATTTCTCCATGAGAAATGATGAAGCAGAAGCCTTCACATTTTTCTATGAAGGCTTCTGAACTCTTGCGGTTATTTTTTGTCGATCAAATTATGAAAGAAATGCACCAGCGCCGCCATGCCTCTTTTCCATGTAGGCAAATGCAATTTCTCGTTCGGTCCGTGG
The DNA here is from genome assembly GCA_040006635.1 of Chloroflexota bacterium. Classification (GTDB taxonomy): domain Bacteria; phylum Chloroflexota; class Anaerolineae; order Anaerolineales; family Villigracilaceae; genus Defluviilinea. The sequence continues at coordinate 2,627 of JBDTWO010000188.1, read as the reverse complement.
AAGTTGTCATCATATAACGAGAAGCCAGTTAAGACCGAATCGACTCCCAGTGTGTTTTTGAACATCAGCACCGCACCGATCCCACCGCCCACTCGTTGAAAGATGGGCTCGACTCCAAAGGCAGTTTGAAGCGCGGACTTCATCGCGAGCACCGCAGGCGACTTGCGATCCGTGATAATGCCATGCCCACCCATCCGCGATTCCAATTCCCATTTCACAGTAGGAGGGACATGCGCTTCAAGATAACCCCTAAACTGTTTCTCCACTTCAAGCGGATCCTGGTCCGGAACGAGGCGGAACGAAAAACGGGCAGAGGCTTTCGCAGGAATGGCAGACTTCGGTTGTCCCGCCTCGAACATGACTACTTCCATTGTAGGGCGCGCTCCAACCCGTTCGGAGGGGAGAAACTCCGGCTCGCCCCAAATTGCTGGTGCGCCAGAATGTTTCAAGAAGAACGCCTCATCGAACGGAAGCCGTGCGAGTTCGGCATGTTCCTCTGCATCGATTTTTCTAACCTTATCGTAAAAGTCGGGTAGTGTCACATGTCCATGTTCATCGTGCAAGTCCGCGATCAAATTGCTCAACACATGGATCGGATTCTGGATCACACCGCCATATTCCCCCGAATGCAGATCCTGGCTCGGACCGAAAATATTCAAAACGAATCCTGCACCGCCGCGCAGGGAATAACAGATCGAGGGTGTATCAGCATCCGGCATGCCGCCTGCATCGGTGTTCAATGAAAAATCACAAGCAAGTTTCTCGCGATGCTGAACCAAAAACTCATTCAAATGCTGTGAGCCGATCTCTTCTTCGCCTTCGATCAGGAACTTGATGTTGAGCGGTAGGTTCTCGGTTTTGACGATGGCTTCCACGGCGTTGACGGCTGCGAGGGTTTGTCCCTTCATATCCGAGGCGCCGCGCGCATATAAGTTGTCATTGCGAATATCGGGTTCAAACGGTTGACTCTTCCAATCCTCCAACGGCTCCGGCGATTGGACATCGTAATGTCCATAGATCAACACGGTCGGCGCATCTGCACCGCCGTTGAGCCATTCACCGTAGACCACGGAATGCCCTGCAGTGGGAAGGATCTCAACATTGTTGATACCCATCGTCCGCAGTTTGTTTGCCAGCCAGTCCGCGGCTTTGTCCATGTCCGCTTTGTGGGCGGGGTCATGTGAAATGGACGGTATGCGCAGCAGTTCGATCAGTTCGTTTTGAAAGCGGTCGTGGTTTTCTTCGAGATAGGTCAGTGCAGATCGGGACATCGGTTTCTCCTAATTGAACAAATTCTTTTTGAGATATTCCAACATATAGATTTCTCTTCGCAGCCATGCGGGCGGAGTAAGCGCATTAAGCAAGCGTTTGTTTTCTTGAACGGCTTGATCGATATCGATCCAGACCGGCATAAACCCCAGCTCCCTTTCATAGTCATCCAGTTTTTGTGCGCCAAAATCACCCTGCACTGCGCAGTAATAATAATGGGATGTCATCTTGAAAAGATCATAATCTGGTTCTTTGGAAAAATTATATTCCAGGACGGCGCCGATCTCATCCCCAACCTGCTTGAGCAGCACGCCGCATTCTTCCTGCACTTCGCGGCGCAGTGCATGTTCGTACGATTCGCCTTCATCGACACCGCCGCCCGGAAATTTATAGTCTCCTACTGCGGAAGATAAGACCATAAGCAAATCCCGTTCGCGCAGGATGACACCTCGTACCGCCGTGCGATAGATCGTTTTGCCGTGGATATTAATTCCCTCACTGCGATGGATCTCGGTCAAGATTTTCATCAAGGTGATTGTATCGCTTAATAACTGACCTTACGCAGTTCAATCCCGAAGGCGTCGCCGTGGCGCCGTGCGACAGATGGCAAGATTGTGGAAAATTGTATGAACCGAATCTAAATCCCGAAGGCGTCGCCGTGGCGCCATGCGACAGATGATATGGATTTCAGGAACTATGACACCCCTACGGGGTTGAATGTGCCGCGCTCGAAAATCTATAATCATTTGACCCCTTCGGGGTCATCACTCATGATGCGTAAGGTGAGTTAATAACAAAGTCTCCATCAGCGATGGAGACTTTGTTATATGAATTACAAAATTCGTTCTTCGTTAAACTACCGGCATTGCCTCGAATTGACTGTTATGCAGTTCGGCATAGAAACCGCCCCTGGCGAGCAGTTCTTCGTGATTACCCTGTTCCACGATGTCACCATCTTTCATAACGAGGATCAAATCCGCGTCGCGAATCGTGGACAGGCGGTGGGCGATGACAAAGCTGGTGCGGCGCTTGTCGTTCATTAAGGTGTCCATCGCACGCTGGATTAAGATCTCGGTTCGTGTGTCCACACTGGAAGTTGCTTCATCCAAAATAAGTATCTTCGGGTCTGCGAGCACTGCACGCGCGATTGTCAGCAATTGCATTTGTCCCTGCGAGATGTTGGAAGTTTCTTCGTTGAGCACCATGTTGTAGCCATCTGGCAGGGTGTGGACAAAATGATCCACATGCGCGGCTTGCGCGGCGGCAATGACTTCGGCATCGGTCGCATCTGGGCGTCCATAGCGGATATTTTCCATGATGGTGCCGTTGTAGAGCCAGGTATCCTGCAGCACCATGCC
>JBDTWO010000187.1:0-9540 GCA_040006635.1 Chloroflexota bacterium | reverse complement strand
TTTTGCATTTCCATTAGAAGACATATCTTACATTTTCCTCGCTGTAAATTTCTTTGTATTCTTATGACAACATGTCACATATATTTTTTACTGTTTGAATTGTATCAACGCTTATGTAGTTAAAGGCGACATAAATGTCGCGTTACACGCTCAATTCACTTCAAACTGTTCACTGTTCACTTTCTCTTCACTCTTTCACACGTTCGATCTTTGCGCCCAGCGCACGCAACTTTCCATCCACATCGTGATACCCACGTTCGATCTGCCCGATATTCCGGATCGTGGAAGTGCCCTTCGCCGCGAGCGCCGCGATCAACATGGACATGCCCGCGCGAATATCCGGACTTTCCAGATTCTCGCCGTATAACCGATTCGGTCCCTGGATCAAACACCGATACGGATCGCACAAGATCACTTTGGCGCCCATCCCCACCAGCTTATCCGTAAAATACATACGCCCTGAGAACATCCAATCATGGAACATGATGGAACCAGTCGCCTGGGTCGCGACTGTAATGGCAATGCTAATCAAGTCGGTGGGGAATGCGGGCCAGACGTTAGTCTTGATCTCGGGGATCGCGCCGTCCAAATCGGGTGTCACTTTCAGTTCCTGATCTGCCGGGACGATCAAATCATCACCTTCCACTTGCCAGCGGACGCCCATGCGCTCAAAGATGTGCGCGATCATTTGCAAATTCTTTACCCCAGCGTTTTTAACGCGCACACTGCCATGCGTCACCGCTGCGGCACCGACAAAGCTCATGACTTCCAGGTAGTCAGGTCCAATCGTAAATTCGCCGCCGTGCAATTTTTCAACGCCGTAAATATGCAAGGTATTCGAGCCGATCTCTTCGATCTTGGCACCCAGTCCGTTGAGAAAGTGACAGAGATCCTGCACATGGGGTTCAGAGGCGGCATTGCGAAGAATGGTTTCACCCTTGGCTCTAACCGCTGCCATGATCGCATTTTCAGTTGCGGTCACACTGGCTTCATCTAGAAGAATATCCGCGCCGTGCAAACCGTCGGCATTGAACATAAAGCCGCGGTCATATTCCACCCCTGCACCCAGCGCGCGCAAAGCTAAAATATGCGTATCCAGCCTGCGGCGCCCGATCACATCTCCACCCGGAGGTGACAACTTAAACTTACCGATCCGCGCTGCCATGGGACCCGCCAACAAGATCGAAGCTCGAATGCGGCGGCAAAGGTCGGGGTCCAAGTCCGCAGGCTCGAGGTCCCGGGCAGTGATGCGCCACGAAGTGGAGTCCACATCCTCAACTTGTGCACCCAGGCTTTCGATGAGTTGTCTCATCACAACTACATCCTTGATCTGAGGCAGGTTCCGTAAAATGATCGGCTCATCTGTCAACAGACAGGCCGCGATCAACGGGAGCGCTGCATTTTTGTTGCCACCAGGGATTACCTCGCCGTGCAATGGAACCCCGCCTTCAATCACAAATTTTTCCATATTTATCTCCAAGGGGAATATCGCCGAGATTGTACGGCAGATTGGGCGCTTCGGCAAGAAGGTCACTTGTACCTTCGGCAAGACGACCGCTTGCACCTTCGGCACGGTGAGCGAAAGACGAACCGACATTACAATTGACTTACACGGGGATACAGCCAAACAATCGGGGACGCTTTGGAATATAATGATATATATGGAACTAATCTTACTTTTCCCTATTCTGCTTGGCTGGCTGGCTGGGTATTTTGTGAACTATGCGTCAGACGTTCTGCCGCTCACCCGCCGCTTTAGCCAACCCGTATGTCAGCATTGTCAGGCTCAATTTTCGTGGGCAGATTATTTGACTTTGCGCGCATGCCGTTCCTGTGGAAAAGGACGCAGCCTGCGGACATGGCTGGTTCAAATTTTATCCGTTGCTTCTTTTACTTATTTCTGGCTGTTCCCGTCCAAATATCTTGGGATTCCCCTTGGCATGCTCATCCTAATTTATTTCGGCGTGATCACAGTGATCGATCTGGAGCACCGCTTGATCCTGCACCCCACCAGCCTGTTTGGAGCGGTGCTTGGCTTGTTGGTTGGTTTATTCATTCATATCCAAAAGTATGGATTAATTGGAGGCATAAGCAACACACTGCTCGGAGGCTTGATCGGTTTTGGCGTTATGTTCCTACTCTACCAACTCGGCACCCTTGTGGCGCGCTATCGCGCACGGAAGCTGCAAGCCTCCGGTCAGGCGGACGACGACGAAGAAGCCCTCGGTGGCGGAGACGTCTACCTGCTTGGTATATTGGGTCTCCTGGTGGGGAGTCATGCAATTATGGGGGTCATGATCTACGGCGTTCTGTTGGGAGGTCTGGTTAGTATTTTCTTTATTCTTCTGCTGCTCATCAGACGCAGGTATTCAAGTGATTCCTTAATGACCTTTATTCCCTACGGTCCATATTTTATCGTCATGGCATTTTACGTTTTATTCCTGGCATGACTTGCAGAAGTGTCGGTATCCGGTTAGTACGAATGTCTCATTGGACTACCTGAGTAGACCAGTAAACTAAAGCTAGATTTATTAGAGAACAGGATTTTTACCTATGAAATTAACGAAGTCAAATTCCCAAAAGAGCAAGGCTCAAGCGATGGTGGAATTCGCCATTGCGCTGCCGGTTTTGCTGGCACTTTTATACGGTATTCTTGAAACTGGACGTTTCGTATTCTTGTACTCCACCGTTGTGAATGCCAGCCGTCAGGCGGTCCGTTATGCTTCAGCCACCGGTACCGGGAACGGAACCGGGAATGCCACCGAAAAGCGTTACCAGGATTGTGACGGGATCCGTAATGAAGCCAACCGAATGGGCTTCTTAGGTAGGTTTGATACGATCACTATTGGCTATGATCAAGGTCTGGATACCACCACTGCTCACGCACCAATAAATCCACAAACCTACTGTACATCCACATCTGCACCAACTGATCCATTAATACTGAGTGGTAACAGTAACCGCATTACTGTAACAGTTACAAAACAATTCGTACCGCTTGTACGTGGGTTGGTGCCGTTTGCGATCACACCAATCTCTGCCACAAGTTCACGTTCGATTCTTACAAAGATAACCATCATTAATGCAACTTCAACATCGCCAGCTTTAGACCCCAGTACTGTCACCATTACGGCTGATACGCCTGATCCATCCAATTCTGGCGCGTCAGTGGCTGTCACAGTTACGGTAACCGGCGGCACACTCACCCCGACTGGCACAGTAAGCATTACCGGGGCAGATACAAATTGCACAATCTCCTTAGCCAGCGGCACAGGTAGTTGTAACATCGTCTTCAACTCTGGCGGCGCTAAGGTGATCACTGCTATTTATAACGGCGATTCCACTCATGCTGTAAGCAACCCTGCTACAGCAGCCCACACTGTTAACTATGCAACCGTCACAACGATTACAGCCCATACACCCGACCCATCCACAACGAACCAAAATGTTGCCGTCACAGTTACTGTTACGAGCGGGTTGGCGATACCCAACGGCCAGACTGTTACCATTACAGGCGCAAATACAAATTGTACCGTTACGCTTACCAACGGCGCGGGCAGTTGCAATGTAGTCTTTACATCAACCGGGACAAAAACCCTTACCGCTACATACGGTGGTGATGTCAACCACATGAGTAGTAATTCAACGGCACTCCATGATGTACTCGTAAATAATGATACGATTACCAGAATCACCAGCCTCTCCCCCGAGCCATCTGTAATCACCCAATCTGTAACTGTATCTGTGAAGGTAATCGGTCTAACGGCACTTACAGGCACAGTAACCATCACCGGCGGAGATGCGCCTTGTACGACAGGTAATCTCATCAATGGTACTGGTAGCTGTACTGTGAGCTTTGCTACAGCTGGCGTAAAATCCCTGACTGCCTCCTATATTCCTGGTGACCATAACCCCAGCAGCGGAACCGCAACGCATACCGTGAATTTACCAGCCACGACCACAACGATTACGGCACACACACCCAATCCGTCTTTTCCAGGGCCAGGGCAACCTGTAAGTGTTACCGTTTCTGTAACCGGCGGAACCACTACTCCCACAGGCACTGTGACAATCACGGGTTCAGATACACCTTGCACAATTACCCTGCCAGCCACCAGCTGCAATGTAGTTTTTACATCTGAAGGTACAAAAACATTATCTGCCGTTTATAGTGGCGATTCTTTGCACGTCGCCAGCAACGCTACCGCCACGCATACTGTTGTAGCGCCTATTGCTTCACCAGTCCCAAGTTGCCTCGGCATTACTCACGGACCTATATCAATAACGGGCAGTACGATGACCATGACAATTACCAATCCCTGGAGCTTCCCGCTTATAACTGGAGCTGGGACGGTAACCTGGAATGACGATAGAGGTCATCAAAATGGCAGCGATAAATCCTTACGACTCCAGAGTATAGCCCTAGGATCCACTACAGTTTGGACTGGAAACTCTGTCAGCGTATCAACCATACCGTTCACCACCTCGACAGTCATTCCCGCTAACGCGACTGTGACCATTACACTTACATTCCATCAGTCCTACGACAACCTTGATGGCACCGAAAACATTTACATCAACCTTATTACACCGGGCTGTGAAAATAATCCAATCCAATCATAGGCTTGGATTACAAAAGCGCCAAGGACAACATAATGAAAAGAATATTCATGCGTAAAATCAAAAATGAACGTGGTCAAAGTCTTGTAGAAATGGCTGTCAGCCTCGTGTTCCTGCTGCTGCTGCTCTCGGGCGCAGTGGAATTTGGTATCGCATTCTTTCAGTTCATAGAATTGCGGGATGCCGCCCAGGAAGGCGCATTGTTTGGTTCCATAAACCCAAATGTACTGGCTCCCATTGAAACTCGCGCAAGAGGCGCATCTAACAGGCCGATCAATTTGAGTGATAACACCACTGTGGGCGTAGTTGTTACCGCCAGAGATAAAACGACCAACGCCCCAATATCACTGGCGAGTGCTTGCGAAGGCGATGGGCTGACTGTAACCCTAACTTATAGCCACAAAATCTTCATGCCTTTCATACCGCGCGTATTGGGGAGAACCTTCATTCCGTTAACCGCCTCAGTCACAGATACAATTCTCTCGCCTCTTTGCTAAATACAGAATTAATACTTACATCACCAGTTGACCACTTGCAAAAACGATTAGCTTTTGCAAGTGGTCTGGTTAAACTCTCAATCACATTTTGTCAGTATAAGGAGGCGCATCAACACAATGTAGTAGCTCGGGAAAGACAGCGCATGATCCTTCAAATGGGTGGATGACTGGAAGGATGACGAGGACAAGGGTTCTCCATCGCAAGATGGAGTTAATCTGCCCTCACCCCTGCCCCTCTCCCATTGGGAGCGGGATGTCCGTAGGACAGGGCGAGGGTTAGAAAAAATCGACAGTTCAGCGGAAGCCCTGCGGGTGCAATCCATCACCCGTGATCTCTTTCCCTCCGAAATTCAATTTTGCAACAACACCGCGTGAGTAATCGTGCGGATAAATCTGCAAAAAATGGCATACCAACTCAGCATTGCGATGAAGTGATCCTCTACTCAATCGGAGATTGCTTCACGCCTATCAGCGTTCGCAATGACATAATCTAAATCCGGAGGAATCCAACATGTGTGGAATAGTAGGCTATATCGGTGCGCGGGATGCGACACCGATCATCATCAACGGTTTGAAAAGGCTCGAATATCGCGGTTATGATTCAGCGGGGATCGCTGTCATTAATGGCGACCAGCTTGAAGTGCGGAAAGACGCGGGCAAGTTATCCCAATTAATTGATCTCGTCAGTAAGTCCCCCATCAACGGCGCGCCAGGCATCGGTCATACGCGCTGGGCAACTCACGGCGCGCCCAATGCCATCAACGCGCATCCGCATCTCGGACAGACCAAGCGCGTGGTCGTGGTGCAGAACGGCATCGTTGAAAATTTCCTTGAACTTAAGGATGAGTTGATCGCTGAGGGCGTGGAGTTTCAATCAGAGACTGACACCGAAACCATTGTACATTTGGTGGAGCACTATCTGGCAACTGGTATTGGATTGGTGGAAGCCGCGCGCAAAACCTTCAATCAAATTCAGGGTGCGAATGTGGTGGTGTTGATGTCGGCGGATGAGCCGGATAAGATCGTGACCGCGCGCATCGGCAATGCAGGCGGCGTGGTGCTGGGTATCGGCGAGGGCGAAAATTTCATCGCCAGCGATACACCCGCGATCATGGAACATACGCGCAAGGTGATCTTTTTAGAATCACGCCAGATGGCGGTGGTCACCCGCGATACCTTATCCATTGAAACACTCGATGGCGCCAAAGTGAAGCCTCAGGTGCATACCGTTTCATGGGACCCGATCGCCGCGGAAAAAGGCGAATACCGTCACTTTATGCAAAAAGAAATTCACGAGCAGGTGCGGGCGTTGACCGATACCCTCGCGGGCCGTGTGGATTTTGCAAACGGCAGAATCCGTTTGCCCGATCTAAACTTGACCGAAGAATTCGCAAAGAAGATCGAGAAAATTTATATCACCGCCTGTGGCACCGCCGCATACGCCGGTATGGTTGGAAAATATTTGATCGAGAAGATCGCCCGTATTCCGGTTGAAGTTGTGATCGCCTCCGAATTCCGATACAGCGACCCGATCCTGAACGAGAATACCGTTGTGCTCGCCATTTCACAATCCGGTGAAACGGCGGATACGCTCGCCGCCATGGAAGAAGGTCGCAGCAAGGGCGCCACCATTTGGAGTATCGTGAACGCCATCGGATCACAAGCCATTCGCGTGGCAGATGGCTTTATCTCGATGCAAACCGGACCTGAAATCGGCGTGGCTTCGACCAAGGCTTTTACCGCCCCGCTGGTTGACCAGTATATGCTGGCGATCCTTCTGGCAGACCTGCGTGGCGTGATTGACGAAAAGACCCGCAAGGGACTGGTCTCTGACCTGCGCCTGATTCCGGATCTGGTTGGGCGTACGCTCGACCGCGACGCCGATGTTGAAAAAGTTGCGCTTGCACTCAAAGATATCCGCGATTGTTTGTATCTCGGGCGCGGCATCAATATGCCGATCGCCTATGAGGGCGCGTTGAAGTTGAAAGAGATTTCGTACATTCATGCCGAGGGTTACCCGGCTGGTGAAATGAAGCATGGACCCATCGCCTTGATCGATGAGCATATGCCCGTGCTGTGCATCGCTCCAAAAGACCCCTGGCATGAGAAGATGATCTCCCAGATCCAGCAAGCGAAGGCGCGCAATGGAATTGTGATCGCAGTCGCAACCGATGGAGATGAACTAGTGCATGGCATGGCTAATCACGTGCTTTGGGTTCCTGAAACGCCCTGGATGCTCTCCCCCATTATTACCGTATTGCCTTTGCAGTTGCTTGCCTATCACATTGCGACGATCCGCGGGTTGGATGTGGATCAGCCCAGAAACCTGGCGAAAAGCGTCACGGTGGAATGACCCCGGGCGGGTTTAAGTAGGTAACTCAAGTTGCTACCTGCCCATGGGTTCTCGCCGGTATCCGGCTGAGAACCCTCACCCTGCCATCTTCCACCGGGAGAGGGCAGGGTGAGGGCATCATCAACTATCAAGTTGGCAACTTGTGATAAGTACCAATTGGGGATGCTTATTATCAAATCCGTAGGCTGCTTTATAAAAGCGGTGATGTATAATGAAGCTAGTTCAAAAACAGATCGGTTAATTCGGATTAAGTACTAAAGGAGTTCGACAATGAAAAAGATAAAATTTCAAGAAAATGGACAAGCGCTGATCATCATTGCCCTGGCGGCAGTCGTTTTATTAGGCTTTGCGGCATTGGCAATTGATGGCAGTATGGCGTTTTCTGATCGGCGTCACGCCCAAAATGCGGCGGATACGGCTGCCATGGCGGCCGCCTTGGCGAAGACCCGCGGCGACAATACTTTTTTGACCGTCGGTCAAGCCCGCGCCACTTCCAATGGCTATGACAACAACAACACTACCAACATCGTAGTTATCACCACGACACCCACACCGACTGGCGCCTGCCCTGGAACCGGCATAGATATCAAAGTCACGGTGACTTCCTACGTGAAAACCACATTCTCCAGAATCGTGGGCAGATCGCAATTTACGAATGTTGTTTCCGCCACTGCCCGCGCTTGTGATGTTTTTAAAACAGGCGGAGCGCCACTGTATGCTGGCAATGCTGTTTATTCAACTCGGACAACGGCATGCGGTAATGGTGTAAGTGATAAAGCGATATATGTCGGTGGTTCCAGCCAAATTCAGTTATGGGGTGGCGGCATGGGGTCTGCTTCTTCAGATGGCGGCTGTCTGCACTTCAAGGGCGGTGAAGCCCAGTTTAAGTTGACTGAAACAAGCCCAAAAACTTGTGCTGATATCAGCACCGCAGCGCCAAGCGGCGGTTTATTCACGAGTGTCAGCCCCCAGGATGGCTGTGGGAATAAACATTACAATGTGGCGGCTCCCACCCCGCCTGCTGATCTCGGCATTACCTGTCCCACCAATACAACAAAACCTAATAGTAGTACCCTAAGCCCGGGTAATTTTACCGGAACCTTTCCTGGAGCAGGGATCACAACGTTGCAACCCGGCACCTATTGCGTCAACGGCGATTTCACATTGAATGGCGGCGCCAGCCTCTCAGGCAGCGGTGTTACGATCGTTTTGAATACCGGTGGAATCAAATGGAATGGCAGTATGACTCTAAACCTTTCTGGTCCAACCAGTGGACCCTATAAAGGTTTGACGATCTATGCGCCGCCTTCCAATACCAGTCAGATGACCATGAATGGCAGCAGCAACGTAACCCTTACCGGAACCCTGTTGGCACAGAATGCGCCCTGTGATTTTGTGGGTAGCGGCCAGATCCAGAAAGTAACCCTCCAAATGATCTGCTATACCTGGCAAATGAATGGCAGTGCCGATGTACAGATCATGTATGATGCCAATACGCTCTATTCACCTGGCTCCGCCGAAGACCCCAGCATTTCACTTTTGAATTAACAAAGCTTGGTTTGATCCATAAAAAGAGGCACGCCCTAGGGCGTGCCTCTTTTCGTTTCCAATTCCACTCCAGTAGGGATTCAACTCGTATGCCCAGACTGGTTGCAGCTTTAAGCTCGACGAGATAGATCATCTGATAGCTTGTTTGCATCCAAGTTTATTTAACATCACTAAATGGATAAGGACATGATGTCATGCTGAAGGGCGCTCTTGCCTAGAAGCATTTCTGACGAGCCAATCCGAGACTCTTCGGTCGCTGACACCTGGCCCTGGTGGGCGGTGCTAGGGAAAGCGCTCCCGCAGGGTGACATGTCGGTATTTTTTTACTTATTCATGATTGAGTTACTCACCTTACGCAGTTCAATCCCGAAGGGATAGCAAGATTGTAGAAAATTGCATGAACCGAATCTAAATCCCGAAGGGATGATATGGAATCTTACGAACTATGACACCACTGCGGGGTTGAATGTGTCACGCTCGAAAATCTATAATCATTTGACCCCTTCGGGGTCATCACTCCTG
>JBDTWO010000186.1:0-9706 GCA_040006635.1 Chloroflexota bacterium | reverse complement strand
CCATCGTCCCAACGTTCAAATGCGGTTTGCTTCGATCATATTTTGCCTTCGCCATTTTCTGTTCTCCTTATATTCATAGAAAAGAAACTTAGTAGCAACAATTGAGCCCTCAATGAGACTCGAACCCATGACCTCACCCTTACCAAGGGTGTGCTCTGCCAACTGAGCTATGAGGGCTAAACGTGCTTGCCAGCATGTGACTGGCTGTGCTGAAATTCAGCACAAGTGGGCGGTGAAGGATTCGAACCTCCGAAGTCGTCTGACAACTGATTTACAGTCAGTCCCCTTTGGCCACTTGGGTAACCGCCCGAGGATATTGCATTGTTAACCATCACTCGTTGATTCGATTTTCAACGCATGACCTGTAGAGCCGACGACGAGAATCGAACTCGTAACCTCCCGCTTACAAGGCGGGTGCTCTGCCGATTGAGCTACGTCGGCACACCCTTTTAAGCAGAGCGATTATACCAAAGCCATACCTAAAGGGGAAGTCAGCAACAGACAATTAAATTGCTCCCGCGCAAAGGGAGCACGGGCGCTAGTTTAGCAGGAAACACTAGGCTAGTCAAGCATAACAGATCAATTGCAAGGATTGGATTGAACTCTTGACACAAACTCCATTAAGACTTATATTATAGAACATGTGTTCTATACAGGTGATCTATGGATGAATTCAATCGCTATGAGCTAATGATGGAAGCATTGGCAGAGCTCAAACCAGAAATTGATGCCGCTTATCAGACATCATCACTGGCTAAACCTCAACCAACTAAGGCGTTACCCTTATTACATGAAGTTCTTAACGAATTCGGACCCATGCCACCCGAGGCGTTATTCCTTGGGGTTGCATCTGACGGATTGCCTGTATTGCTCAATCTGCACGACCCTGTACCAGGACCGATCTTGATCGCAGGAGATGCAGGGACAGGTAAAACTACATTGCTGCAAACCGTCGCTTTGGCAGCAGGAATGATGCATCAGCCAGAGCAACTGCAATTCGGCGCACTGACCAGCCATCCTGATGAATGGAGCGGGTTGGAAAATATCCCAAACAATGTTGGCATATTCCCCTCCTATCATCAATCCGCCGAAGATTTTATTTTGTCGCTGGCATCGTGGGCACATGGAAATAAATCCAGCAGGCAGTCGATCCTATTATTGATCGACGATTTGGAAGCCATCACAAAAATGGACTACGATGCGCGTCAAAATTTACGCTGGCTCCTGCTGCGCGGACCTGCGCGCCGCGTGTGGCCCATTATCACGATCAATCCCAATCGCATGGAAAACACTTACGATTGGCTGGACGCATTTCATACCCGCGTCTTTGGTCCAATACAAAACGTACAGATCACTCGCCAAATGGATGCTGAGAGCGCCGAATTGTTTTCCTTAAACATTGGGACGCAATTCGTATTACGCGAAGGTGATCACTGGCTTCGTTTCTGGATACCAAGCATAGCTTAGACAAGGAGTTGACATGCACACTGGAATGCTTTGGTTCGATGACTCGCAAACAACACTGCTTATGAAAATACAAAAAGCGACAGCTTACTATCACAAGAAATATGGTCGCATCCCTGACCTATGTCTTGTTCACCCTAATATGTTGAAAGACACCAAACTTGATGAGGATGGGATCACCGTCCGACCTTATCGCCCTGTGCTTCCCGGTCATATTTGGATCGGTGTTGAGGACAAAAAATAATCGGCATCACGGATAAGAGTCGAGTCCTATCCTTTGCAAAATCATCCCGCGACTTCGCCATCAGTCGCGGGATGATTTATTTTATTACTACACTATTATGACTACCGATAAATCGAATTTCTTACATATCAACCCATCGCCACCACAAACGCCACGGAATGACTCTGGCTGTGACTGATACTCACTGACCATGTCAACAAACCAAGCGCATCTGCCCGCCTGATCGCTTCACCGTGCAAGGTCAAGACAGGCGCATTTTGCTCACCGCCCAACACTTCAATATCCTGCCACGACACATCCCCGATCCCACAACCGAGTGCTTTCGCAACTGCTTCCTTCGCGGCAAACCGCCCCGCCAACGACTCAGTCCGCTTGCCGCAATATTCCAATTCAGCAGGCGTATAGATTCGTTCAAGATAACGCTTGCCATGCCGCGCAATCACTTCTTCGATGCGGGCAATCTCAATGAGGTCAACACCAGTTGCAAGTTTCATGTTCAACATTTCCCCTCTCCCAATTGGGAGAGGGGAAGGGTGATGGTAAAGCTATGGTCCCGCACTGACAATCACCAACTTAGCCGGGTCAATAAACTTCCGCGCTGAATTAAGAATATCATCACGCGTCACTTCACGGACCAAGCCTTCGTAACGATGATAATAATCCAAGCCCAGGTCATGACGTTCGATATTCAACAGCGCGTTCGCCACGCCGCCATTCGATTCAAGTGAAAGCGGCAAACGTCCAACAAAGTTCGCTTGCACGTCCGCGAGTTCGGTATCTGTCACGCCTTCATCTACAAAACGCTTCAACTCACTGACGATCAACTCTGAAGCCTTCTTCACATTTTTCGGGTTCACTCCCGCGCTCACTTCCCACGAACCCGGTCCCATCCCACCCGCATTCAAACTCGAACCCGCATAATACGCCAAGCCCGATTTCTCACGCACCACATCGCCAATCCGCCCCATCATGCCAAATTGACCCAAAATGCTATTGCCGATCAACGCTGACATAAACTCAGCATCTTTACGCATCGGTCCGTTCGTGCCGATAACCAAATCGGATTGCGACTTACCCGCGATGCGATGGTGTTTGCTGACTGTCTTCTTCAACAGCTTTAGTGCAGGAAGTTCAGGCGCTTCTTTCTGACCTTTGACCTGCCAGCCACCCAACGCGCGTTTGACTTGTCTGACGGCTTCTTCTGGTTTCACCGCGCCGACGATCACGATCACCATCCCGCGCGGACCGTAAACCTCGCGCTGGAATTTCACCAAATCATTGCGCGTGATGCGCTTGATCGTTTCAGGATGTCCATCTTCAGGGCGTGCATAGGGATGATCCCTAAACAGGATCGAATCAAATAACATGGAAGCCATATCGCCCGTATCCTGCGCACGGATGGCAAGACCTGTGAGCATCTGTGAGCGTAACTTTTCAACTTCAACTTTAGGGAACGCAGGTTGCGTCAAGGATTCAGATAACAGGCTGAGAAGCAAAGACAAATCTTCTGATAATGAGCGACCATGAAACCCGGAGCGATGAACGCCTGAGTTAAATCCCAAGCTGGCGCCGACAGATTCAAGATCGTTGTAGATCTTGTCGAATGTACGCATCTGCGTTCCGCGCATCAAAGCGGAGGTGGCAAAATCTGCCAAGCCAAGTTTTTCATCGGTGTCAAGAATTGCACCAGCATCAAAATATCCGCTAATGACAACAGACGGGCTGTTGAAGTTTGAGCGTGTGAGGATCGTGATGCCGTTGGGCAATACTTCGCGATAAATATCGTTCGGACCGGGCAGGGCTGATTTATTCTTAGTGATAGCCATGATTAAGCCTGCCCTTCTGTGGGGACATAAACGCCAACCACGCGACTTTGGGGCTTGAAATATTCATTTGCCACGCGTTGTACATCCTTCACAGTGACTTTTGAAAGTTTATCGAGATAGGTTAAGAACCATTCGTAATTTGCGAACATCTCGGCGTAGCCCAGCCAAAATCCTTGATTGGTGATGTTCTCACTTCCGTAAGCGAACAAAGCTCGCGCTTGTTTGATGGCACGCGTGATTTCTTCTTTCGTAACCTTCTCTTCACGCACACGTTGAATTTCTTTTTCCACGGCGGCAAGCGCTTCTTCAGGTTCTCGTTTGGGGTGGATGGTCATCGAGATCGTATACAGGAAGGGATCAATCGTTGCTTGTGAGCCGCCGTGAATGCTGACAGCTAATTCTTTATCCACGAGGGCACGATAGAGACGGGAGGTCTTGTTGGAAATACCGCCGCTGAACATGTTCAGGTTGCTAGGTCCAGCGAGGAGGCTGTCGAGCACGGAGAGTGCAAAAAAGTCCGGGTGAGAAGCGGCTGGGAAACGGTAGCAGACCTGAGCGTAGGTTGTAGCGCCGGGTCCCTCCACTGATAAGCGCACCTCCCCATTCTGCGGCGGTTCCTTGCGCGCCAGCCGACTCGGTTCCTTCCCAGCCGGAATCGGTTCGAATAATTCCTTGATACGTGCGAGCATTTTCGGTGTGTCGAAATCTCCAGCGACTGCCATCACAGCGTTATTCGGCACATAGTAGCCGCGATAATGATTATACAGATCATCGCGCGTCATCGTGTGGAGGTCTGCCATATCGCCGATGACCTCATGATGATACGGGTGGACACGGAAGGCGGCGTGCTGAATCGCTTCACCGAGCAGGAAGAGCGGTTCATTCTCATGACCTTCGCGCTCAGAGATAATGACCGTGCGCTCGGAGGCGACTTCTTCCGCGTTGAACTGACTGTTCGCCATGCGATCTGATTCGAGGCGCAGAGCAAGATCAATTTTTTCGGCAGGCATGGTTTCGAAGTAAGCTGTCCAATCCATGTAGGTAAAGGCGTTCCACGAACCGCCTTCGCGCGAGACTGCTTTATCCAAAATGTTTGCAGGGAACTGCGGCGTGCCTTTGAACTGCATATGCTCGACCCAATGCGAGATGCCGGTGCGACCGGGCACTTCATCCTTTGAGCCGACACGATACCAAAGCCAGGATGAAATGATCGGCGCGGTATGGATCTCTTTCAAAAGGACTTTGAGTCCATTGGCGAGCGTGACTTGCGTTAGAGAATTGGTCATGGAATAACGGTTCCTTGGGGTGTTGCAATGGTAAAGGGCAGGATCGAGGGAGATGTAGCACACACATTGACGCCGTTGACAACAGTTTTCGGTTGCAGCAGACAATAGTAGGGCTCAACCACTTTTTGCAGACCAACAAATGGGTCGTGAAGTTCGGTCTGGTTGAGCGGAATATTGACGGGCACATCCAGCACAGCCAACACTTTTTGATCAACAGGCACGACCAGGTTTTGAATCGTGACCGGTAAAACAGTGCCAGCGGGAAGCACAATGTTGGCACTAGCTCTATTGATATTCAAACCGCCAGTATTGACCGTGACCAACGCGCCGTTGATCACAACATCCCTGCTCAAGACTACATCGGTGGGACCACTGACGTTCAGACTAAACTGAACCGGGATTTCTTTCTCCACGTGAATAGTAGTTTTGATGCTTGCCGCATCCATTTTGACGAAGTTGTTATATAGTCCGCCTAAGAGTCCATTCGCCTGACCTTGAGCAAAGGCAAGGGTTGCTTTTGTGCCACCCAACAACTGCACCACCACGATCAACGCGATCACCGTTCCAATGTTGACCAGCAAAGAGATCACACTGGCAATCGTCCAGAAGGTGGACATGACTTTGGAATAGGATCGCTCCGATTGAGGCTTGGAAGATGTAGCAGGTTTAGCAGAGGAAACCGGCGATGGAGCTGGCGACGGCGTTTTCGGAAGAGGTGTACTAGCTCCGGCGGCGCGCGGCAAACGCGATTGGATCGATGGTTGATCGTCTTTGCCAGTCAGCAGTTTATTCAACTTGCTGGGTTCCTTATTGTTTGATGCAGGTTGTGTCATACGACCTCCTCTATATGATGCGATACTCTGCCAATATTAGCATAGATATGCAATTTTGCAGTATATTATTTGATGGCGGTGTAGTCAAAGCCTCGGCAGAGGACACGGCCGTGATATGTCTTGTCCATGAATTTCTTTTTGGCTATAATCAGCGCGCTATTCTAAAAATCAATTCTCAAAATCAATATCGGTATCTTTAGGAGGCTTTTTGTGACCAATCAATTTTACGTCGCCGTGATCGGCGCAGGACCCGCAGGCTTATTTGGCGCCCGCGAACTCGCCAACCTTGGCGCACGTGTTGTGCTATTCAACCGTGATCTCAAACCGGGCGGGCTGGCAGAGTACGGCATTTACCCCAACAAACACACCATGAAAAATGGTCTGCGTAAACAATTCAAGCAAGTGCTTGATCTTCCCAACCTCTCTTACTATGGCAACGTCACCATCGGTGAACTGGCTGACCTCACACTGAACGATCTGCGTGCGATGGGCTTTCAAGCGATCCTCGTCACATCAGGTGCGCAAGGCACCAAGTGGCTGGGCTTGCCCGGCGAGAATCTCACCGGCGTGTATCACGCGAAAGATGTCGTTTACTTTTATAACCAACTTCCGCCCTACAGCCAACAAAAATTCCGCTTTGGCAAACGCTGTGCGGTGATCGGCGCTGGCAACGTGATGCTCGATATCACGCACTTCCTCAGCCGTGATGAAAAAGTGGACGAGGTCATCGCCATCGTTCGACGCGGACCTGCAGAAGTTAAATTCGATAAAAAGGAAATGGAATACGTGATCGACAATCTCGACCAATCTGCATTGGATGCTGAGATTCAGCGCGTCACTCCCATCATGGAAGCGGTTCATCAGGACCCGGTAGCTGCTCGTGCCTCGATTATGGAAGCTCTCCCAAAAGCCTTGCCCAAAGTGTCCGACACAAAATTCCGTTTCGAGTTTCTCGCTTCTCCGGTTCAAATGCTTGGAGATGCCGAGGGCAATCTGACACAAGTTGAGCTTGAAGATAATATCCTTGTCGAAGCGAACGGCGACACAAAAGCCAAAGGGACCGGAAACAAACGTCGGCTGGATGTGGAGACGGTCGTCTTCGCGATCGGCGATAAAGTGGACGAGTCGTTCGGTCTCCCCGCCGAGTGGAATGAGTTCGTGAAGAGTCAAACTCCCCGCTTCCCCATTGATGGCACATCCTACGAAACACCGATAGAAGATATCTTCGTCGGCGGCTGGTCACGCAAAGCCAGCTCTGGTTTGGTCGGCATCGCCCGCAAGGACGGCACGAACGCTGCGAAGGCAGTCTGGCAATATCTGCAGACCAAACAACCGACCGAAGCAAATACCGAAGCACTCGCTGCAAAACTACAGAGCTTGAACAAACCACTGGTTCTAAAAGAACACATCAAAAAACTAGACGAAGCCGAACTCACGCAAGCCAAACAACTCGGGCTCGAAGCCTTCAAATACGACAGCAACGCTGAGATGCTGAAAGTGATGGGATTAGCGTAATTCCGTACCGCGACATTTATGTCGCGATACAAAACAGTTACCCCGCTCTGTTCAGAGCGGGGTAAAATTTTGTCATGAAACTTTCTGATGTTGAATTTCGCGCAATGCAAACCCCGTGGCGCAAATGGGGACATGCTCATTTTGAATTGCCACTCTTCCAACATCTCGGCTTGGACGTGAAAGACAAAGACATTCTTGAGATCGGCTGTGGCAACGGCTATGGCGGATATTTATTGAATCAGCTTGGACCACGCAGCTATATCGGCTTGGATGTGATGGAGGAACAGGTCAATCTCGCGCGCCAAAAATATCCCCAATATAAATTTATCATTCAAGACGCAACCGACTTGAACCAATTCGCGGATGCCAGCAAGGATGTCGTCATCATCTTCGGCGTCCTGCATCACATCCCTGAATGGCGCAAAACATTGGACGAGATCGCGCGTGTACTCAAACCCAATGGACATCTATTCCTCGAAGAACCACGCGGCATAGATGTCGAATTCTTTGATTTCTTTTTCCGCTGGGGACACCCCGATTCTGATTTTGGATTGCAGGCAATGGAAGAATATTTGAAGTCACATGATTTCAAATTCCAAAAACAATGGACACCGATCTTGACGTTATATCACGCCATGAAGAACTTATGAAACGCGACCTCTACTTTAGCAAACCACTCATGAACGCGGCGGGATCATTGGGATTCGTACCAGGCTTCCGAAGTTTTGAAAACTTCGGAAGCCTAAACGGATTCGGCGCTTTCGTGACCAGCCCAATTTCCCTGCGCCCGCGTCACCCTACCACGGAGCCCACCGTGATCGAATACCAGGGCGGATTCCTGCTTCACACAGGTTTGCCGAATCCCGGCATTCATGGCGCGCTGAAAAAATATTCCGCCAAATGGACTCGTTCCGAGCTGCCGATCATTGTCCATCTCATGGCAGATCGCCCCGAAGAGACGCAGCACATGGTGCGCATGTTGGAAACACAAGAGAATGTGATGGCTGTGGAACTCGGCTTCGCGCCCCTGCTTGCGAATGACATTTTGATGCTGACGCTCGAAATGTGTATGAGCGAAATCCCGTTGATCTTTTCCTTGCCTGTTGAACAGGTCTTATCGCTGGGCCCGCGTTTGATGCAGGATGGCGCGCAAGCCATTAGTATCGCTGCGCCACGTGGAGCCTTGGTCAATGAGAATAAACAAGTCATGACTGGACGATTGCTAGGTCCTGCGTTATTTGCGCAAACATTGGATACGACCCAATCTGCCGCCAAGCTTGGCATCCCGATCATCGGCTCAGGCGGAGTCTGGTCAAAAGAAAACGCCGACACGATGCTCTCGGTCGGCGCGCTGGCGGTGCAGGTGGATGCGGCGTTGTGGAACCCTGCTAATTTATTTTCGCCCTGAGCGGAGGGCGGAGCGGTTGCTGCTCCGCCCGTAGACGAAGGGCAACCTCCTTACCTCTTCGGCTCCAACAACATTACGGGGATATGACGGTGCGCGGCGCGTTCCTTATATTTTTCATAGCCCGCATAATACGAAACTGCCAACTCCCAATAATGGACATATTCAGCCCCTTCAATCTCACGCGCAGTATATTTCCCTGATCTGCCATTAAACAACACATCACATTCAGGATGCGCCTTCAAGTTGTAATACCAGCCCGGGTTATGCTCACGCCCAAAACTGGAAGCGATCAGGGCAATCTTTTTATCTTCAACAATGCCGATCAACGGCAGACTGCGCGGTTGATTGCTTTTGGCGCCAATAGTCGTAAGCTCAATAATGGGCCAGCCTAAAATCTCTGCCAGAGAATGCTTGCCGTTCGTACGCTCCAGCAATGCACGATCCAGGCGATGGATTCGTGGAGCAACAAAAGCTGTCACCGGGCGGATCATGACAAAGCGATGTAAGAGTCGTTGAAAGCTGTTTGGTTTATTTATTTTTCGAGCCATATCGTAAAAGGTCCATCGTTATGAATGTCCAGCGCCATGTGGTTACCGAACTTCCCTGTTTGGGTTGGGACGCCATGCCCGCGCAGTAGTTCAGCAAAGCGATGTACCAACGGCTCCGCGACTTCAGGTAAAGCTGCCTCAATGAACGAGGGGCGGCGTCCCTTCTGGGTGTTGGCGTACAACGTGAACTGCGAAACAACGATCGCTTCGCCTTTCACATCGAGAATGGATAGATTCGTCTTGCCCTGTTCATCATCGAAGATGCGCAGGTTGGCAGTTTTCTCGGCGAGGTAAATCACCTGCTCTTCCCCATCGCCATGTCCTATACCCAATAAAATCAACAGACCCTTTCCGATACTGGAAATGGTCTGTTCGTTGACGGTCACACTGGCTTTGGAAACTCGTTGGATTAAGACACGCATAGGGATCAATTCGTAATTCGTAAAACGTAAATTACGCATTACGAATTACGTATTAGGCATTACGGCAACTGCATCGCCTCGCGCACTTCAACCATCGTCTGTTGGGCAATGGCGCGGGCGCGTTTCGCTCCGTCGTTCAGCACATCAGCCACATAGTCTG
>JBDTWO010000185.1:0-9713 GCA_040006635.1 Chloroflexota bacterium | reverse complement strand
CAACGGACGCGATTCAAACGGACAGCGTTTGGGCGTCAAACGTTATGGCGGTCAGTTCGTGCTCTCCGGCAATATCCTTGTGCGCCAGCGCGGCACAAAGATTCTCCCCGGCTTGAATGTTGGCAGAGGCAAAGATGATACTTTGTTCGCGACAGCCGATGGCGTGGTCACGTTCGATGTTCGACATGGTCAGAAGCGCGTGAATATTGTTACGCAGGTAGAAGGTTAATCATGAAGACAGATATTCATCCAACTTATTACACCGAAGCCAAGGTCACTTGCGCCGCGTGCGGCAAAACCTGGACGACCGGTTCGACCAAAAAAGAAATACGCGTGGATACTTGCTCGAACTGCCACCCCTTCTTCACCGGCGAATCATCCCGCATTCTCGATATCGAAGGTCAGGTGGACCGCTTCTACAAGAAGCTTTCCGTGCGTCAGACCTATGTCGAACAACAGAAGGCCAAGGAAGAACTCAAGGGTTCACCCGAACGCCCCATCGAAGAATTGGGTCTCGCCAATCGCGCGGTAGAAGCGCTTAAGACCGCTGGCATCACCAACGTGGGGCAATTCCTTGAGAAACTCAGCGGCGGTAATGACGCTGTGTTAGCGATTGCTAACTTTGGTCAGACTTCACTGACCGCTGCCAAGAAGAAGTTGCGCGCACTCGGTTACGAACTCCCCGAAGTTGCGGCGTAGTCTTGCAGAATAAATAAACTCAGGTAAACTTACAGGCAGATGCAAATAGCGTCTGCCTGTTTTTTATATCATACGGTCATTGTGGTGGAAATTAATGCGCAATGACGAGAGGTGACATGCGTCATACACACGGTTCCATTGAAGTAGTCTGCGGTTCGATGTTCAGCGGTAAAACGGATGAATTGATCCGCCGCCTAATCCGGGCGACAATCGCGAAGCAAAAAGTGCAGGTGTTTAAACCCGCCATCGATATTCGCTACGCGGTGGAAAAAGTCACCTCCCATGCTGGCGCAAATTACGAAGCTACACCGGTGTCCAATGCGGCAGAGATTCGCGAGAAGCTCGATAAAGATACAACTGTTGTTGGGATTGATGAAGCCCAATTCTTCGACGTTGAGATCGTAGAGATTGCCCAGGAACTTGCTGCCCGCAAAGTTCGCGTGATCGTCGCCGGTTTGGATATGGACTTCCGCGGCGAGCCGTTTGGTCCCATGCCTTTAATTTTGGCAGAAGCCGAACGTGTGGATAAGCTCCACGCCATTTGCATGGTCTGCGGCGACGATGCCTCACGCACGCAGAGACTGGTCAATGGGCAACCTGCGAGATACGATGATCCGGTTGTGATCGTGGGCGCATCCGAGCTGTATGAAGCGCGTTGCCGTGCCCATCACGAAGTCCCACGCTAACGTAGCGAAGTATCAAAATAATTTCCACGCACACCGGCTATAAGACTATTAGACAAAACACTAGCGGACTAAACAAAAACATGCAAAACTATCAAGACTTTCTTGCCGAAATTCTCGTAGATGAAACTTCCCTTCAGAAACGACTCAAAGAACTTGGCGCAGAGATCAGCGCAGATTATGCTGACTCAAACGGCAGCCTCATGCTCATCTGCATCCTGCGCGGCGGCGTGCCTTTTCTTGTTGATCTGATGCGCTACATCACCGTTCCGCATATGGTTGATTTCATGGCGATCTCATCGTACGGCAAAGGCGCGCGCGAAAGCACAGGCAACATTCGCCTAACCATGGATTTGCAAACCAATATTCGCGATAAACATGTACTGCTGGTGGAAGATATCGTCGACAGCGGTCACACCATTGCATCCGTTTTACAACTGCTTGAAACACGCGAACCCAAGAGTCTCAAGGTGTGCGCATTGCTTGACAAAGAAGAACGCCGTGAAGCCGTAGTGCCCCTCCATTATCGCGGCTTCAGCATCCCCAATAAATATGTTTTCGGTTACGGGCTTGACCTCGATGATTACTACCGCAACCTGCCCTTTGTCGGCGTTGTCGATCTGGAAAAATATATACCGCCATCCTAGCTAGAAACTATGCTAGACGATTCTCATCAATCCGCTTCACCATACGCCGGGCGCTGGGTTGCCCTTGTCCGCGGCAGGATCGTCGCCCAAGGGGGCACGCCAGAACAAGCCTTACACGCTGCGCAACAAAGCCGCCACAAAGAAAAACCGGAAATTATTTACATGCCCGCTCCATTTTCACATTCCCCTTTAATAGACAAAGTCCGTGACGCGTTACCCGGTCAGGAGATCTATCTTGTCGGCGGTGCCGTGCGGGATATGCTTCGCAACCGCCTCTCACATGACCTTGATTTTGCCCTGCCTTCGAATGGCATTGCCCTCGCTCGAAGTGTCGCCAACAAACTCGATGCTGACTTCATGGTCCTGGATGCTGAACGCGATACGGGACGAGTCATTGTGACCGAATCCGATGGCGCACGCACTTATATCGACTTCGCCACTTATCGCAACGGTTCCACGCTCGAAGCCGATCTGCGCGCCCGCGATTTCACTATGAACGCCATCGCCTACGACATCCACGCGGGTACGATCATTGATCCGCTGAATGGCGCATCTGACTTGCGCGCCAAGATCATCCGCGCCTGCTCCCCTACTTCCCTGCAAGATGATCCGATTCGGATTCTGCGCGCTATCCGTCAAGCGGCGGCATTTGACTTCAGGATCGAAATTGAGACGCGTAAAGCAATGAAGTCCGCTGCCGAGCATTTGCCAAACGTTTCACCTGAACGTCAACGCGACGAGGTCTTCAAGATCCTTGAAGGACCCAAACCCGGTACGTCCATGCGCGCGCTGGAAATGCTCGGGGTCTTCCCCTATCTCATGCCTGAACTCTCAGCGATGAAGGGCGTGACGCAATCTCTGCCGCACATTTATGATGTCTGGGAGCATACACTGAGCGTTCTTGCGCATCTCGAAGGGATCCTCGGAGCCTTGGTTGTTGGTTATTCCGCAGACCAGACCAATGACATGCTCACAGGGTTACTCACCTTGCGCCTTGGGCGTTATCGTGAACAATTTGCGGCACACTTCGCCGAATCGCTCAATGCGGATCGCTCCGTACGCAGTGCCTTATTTTTCGCGGCGTTGTATCACGATGTCCAGAAGCCAGCCACCAGGACAGTGGATGAAGCGGGACGCATCCGATTCTTTGAGCATGAAAATCACGGCGCTGAGGTCACTGCACAGCGTGGACGCGCGTTCAATCTCAGCAACGACGAAGTGGAACGCATCAAAAACATTATTCTCCATCATATGCGTTTCCATTTTTTCGCCAGCCGCATTGAACACGATCAACAAGAACCTTCGCGCAAAGCCATCTATCGTTACTTCCGCGATGCAGGTGAAGCAGGCGTTGATTTAGTCTTGCTGGGTCTGGCAGATTTACGCGGAATATATGATCATACGCTGACCCAGGAAACCTGGGTCGCCGCATTGGACGTTGCGCGCATCCTGCTGGAAAATTATTGGGAAAAGCGCGAACAAACCATTGCCCCACCCCGCTTGCTGGATGGCAACGACCTGATGCGCGAACTCGAGCTCAAACCCGGACGCATCATCGGTCAGTTGCTGGAGTCAATTCGTGAGGGACAGGCAACTGGCAAAATCGAAACTCGCGAGCAAGCGCTAGAACTGGCACGCGAGGAGTTAAGCAAATCGGAGCAACAATGAACATCGTTTATTTCGATCTAGAAAGCCAGAAACTTTTTCAAGAAGTCGGCGGGCGTGACGCCTCAAAATTATTACTGGCTTGTGGCGTGACCTGGTCCACGGCGCGAAATGATTTTGCAGTGTATTGGGAGAAAGACGCCACAGCATTGGTTGCAGAGTTAAAATCCGCAGACCGCGTGATCGGTTTCAATATCATCAGTTTCGATTACGAAGTGTTAAAGCCATATACACCGAACGAGAACTTCCGCGCTTTTCGTTCGACCGATATGCTGGCAGATATTTTCCGCACGCTGGGCTTTCGTCTAAGTTTAGATTCGATCGCCAAAGCATCACTCGGTGCCACCAAAACTGCGGACGGTTTGCAATCTGTGGAATGGTTCAAGAATGGCGAACTGGACAAGGTCGCTGAATATTGCAAAGCGGATGTGGATATCACCCGCCGTGTCTATGAGTTTGGGCGTAACAATGGTTTTGTACATTACTATTCAAAACTGGGTAGTAAATTAAAGGTTGCAGTTAATTGGAAATGAAAGGATAAGGAATGAACAAGATAAACGTTAACGGTATTGAACTTGCTTACGCACGTCATGGTAATGGAAATCCCCTCGTACTACTACATGGGTATCCTCTTGACCATCATCTATGGGATGAGGTTGTGCCTCTACTCAAAGGCACCTTCGATCTGGTCCTTCCCGATTTACGCGGATTTGGAGAATCGACGACAGTTGATACGCCTTACACAATGGATGATCTCGCGTCAGATATTGCAGGCTTGCTCGATCAGCTTGGTATTCAAAAGGCAGCCATCGCTGGTCACTCCATGGGCGGATATGTCGCATTGGCATTTGCCCGGCTTTATCCTGAAAGAATGAACGCACTTGCTTTGGTTTCTACGCAAGTGTTGGCTGACCCACCTGAAGGCAAAGAAAAACGCTATAAGACAGCGGTGGATATAGCAGAAAAAGGTATCGGCGGTGTTGTGGAAACCATGACGCCCAAGTTCACGTCCAATCCAAATTGGCAAGCCTTTGCGTGCAAGACCATGGAAGGACAACAATCTGCCGCTTACATTGGCACGCTCAAAGCCATGGCTGAGCGAGTCGATTCCACTCCCCTGCTTTCGACGATCACATATCCAGTTGTAGTTATTCACGGCGATGCAGATACGTTAATTCCGATCGAACGTGCGCGGGAAGTGAAAGCCGCATTGCCAGAAGCCCACTTAGTTGAAGTAAAAGGTGCAGGTCACATGCCCATGTGCGAAGCACCGGATGAAACCGCAAAAGCATTACTGATGCTGAGTTAAACGAACATCCCGTCACTGCTGCAGCGACGGGATGTTTTATTGAGGAGAAGCAATTTCCGGCTGAGAAAGAAGCGGAGCGTATCCTTATGATGCCGGAAGAGGACTTGTCAAAATATTGTTGTTTGATGATCTAATTTCGTTCTTGTTGGTTTCATTACGTTTGATTAGGCGGTTGATGTGCGCCACCAAAACGCGGCTGGGCGTGGGCTTGGTCAGGTAATCATCTGCGCCGGCATCGAGCACGCTGGCAACCATGGATGGGTCATTCAATGCAGATAACACAATGATCGGCACCTGGCTGAATGTGCGGACCGAGCGGCAGACTTCCCAGCCATCGATCTCGGGCATCATCAGATCAAGAATGATCAGATCTGGTTCGCTATCACGAACATAACCCAAACCATCTGAACTACTGTTGGTTGCGGTCACATCGAATCCCTGCGAACGCAATAATACAGAGAGAAGGTCGGTTACGGCTGTGTCATCGTCAATTACTAATATTTTTGTTGGCATAGTTATTTTCCTAAGTGCTCATATTATCACCGATTTACCGGGTTTTGTACTTTGCAAGGTGCTAACAGGTTGGTCGCAATTTCGCTGACAAATGAACAAAAAAATCATCACATTTGTCATAAATTCTTTGTGGTAAACTTCACACGATTAATCGCTATTATATTTTATATTGGAGGCAATATGGCAACAAAAGTTAAAGCAAAGACCGCTGCTCGCAAAGCGAAACCAGTGCAGGCATCCGCAAAAGGTAAGAAGTGGGTGTATCTATTTGGCGAAGTGAAAGCCGCGGAAAAGTATGCGGGCAATTGGGAAGGCGTACGTGGATTGCTCGGCGGTAAAGGTTCAGGTCTGGCGGACATGACGCGCGCAGGCGTGCCTGTACCACCTGGGTTTACAGTCTCGACCGAGGCTTGTAATGAGTTCCGTAAATCGGAAAAATTCCCGGCTGGCATGTGGGAACAGGCGCTCGTCTCAATGAAGTCTGTTGAGAAGCAGGCTGGCAAGAAGTTCGGCGACCCGAAGAATCCCCTACTGGTCTCCTGCCGCTCCGGCGCGAAGTTCTCGATGCCCGGCATGATGAACACCATTCTCAACATTGGTCTCAACGACAAGGTTGTGGATGGCATGATCGAGATGACGAAGAACCCGCGCTTCGTGTGGGATTTGTATCGCCGTCTCATCGAGATGTTTGGTACCACCGTGTTCAACCTCGACGACGAAGTCTTCGAACACCCGATGGCTGAATACAAAGCCAGCAAGGGCTACAAGGTTGATACTGAAATGACTGCTGAAGATTGGCAGGCATTGGTTGCCACATTCAAAGTAGTCTTCACCAAGAACGTTGGTTTTGATTTCCCGCAGGATGTTTACGAGCAACTCAAATTCGCCATCAAAGCTGTCTTCGAATCATGGATGGGCAAACGCGCCATTGATTATCGCCGTGCGACCAGCATCTCTGATGACCTCGGAACCGCTGTCAACATTCAGACCATGGTATTCGGCAACACCGGCAACGACTCCGGCACAGGCGTAGCGTTCACCCGCAACCCGTCCACTGGCGACCAGAAGATGATGGGCGAATATCTCTTGAATGCCCAGGGCGAAGATGTAGTGGCTGGTATCCGCAATGCTGACCCGATCGAACATCTCGTCAACAACATGCCCGCAGTCTACAAGCAGTTCATGGGCATCACCAAAAAACTGGAGAAACACTACAAGGACATGCAGGATGTCGAGTTCACCATTGAGCGCGGCAAACTGTGGATGCTCCAGACCCGCAATGGCAAGCGCACAGCCAAATCTACAGTAAAGATCGCTGTCGATATGGCAAAAGAAAAACTCATCACGAAGGAAGAAGCGGTATTACGCGTCACGCCTGAAAACGTGGACTCATTACTGCATCCGCAATTCGATGAATCCGCAATGAAGAAAGCTGAGAACGAAGGTACATTCTACGCTAAGGGTGTGAATGCCTCTCCCGGCGCGGCAGTTGGACAGGTCTATTTCGATGCCGACACGACTGAACGAATGACCAAGGAACACAAACAAGACACCATCATGGTGCGCCCGTTCACCAAGCCTGATGATGTGCACGGCATGATCGCTTCACAAGGCGTGCTCACCAGCGAAGGCGGCGCGACCTCCCATGCGGCAGTCGTTGCCCGTCAGTTCGGTATCCCATGCGTTGTTGGCGCCTCCGCGATCAAGATCGATCTCGAGAAACGCCACATGACCGTTGGCGATGTTATCGTCAAAGAAGGCGACTGGATCTCTGTCGATGGCAACACCGGCAAAGTATTCATCGGCAAGATTCCCACCTCGGCTCCTTCACTCGAAGAGCAAACCGATCTGCTGACCCTGCTCACCTGGGCAGATGAGATCTCCGCTCGCAAGGGCGTGCGTGTTGGTCCCAAGGGCTATCCGACACGTGGTTTGCAAGTTTGGGCAAATGCGGATTATCCCAAGGATGCGCGCCGCGCTCGTTCTTACGGCGCCGTGGGTATCGGTCTCTGCCGCACTGAGCACATGTTCTTTGAACCCGAACGTCTGCCCATCGTTCAGCGCATGATCTTAGCCGAGACCAGCGAAGAACGCACAAACGCACTCAACGTACTGCTCCCCTACCAGCGCAAGGACTTCGACGGTCTCTTCGAAGCGATGGACGGCTATCCCGTCATCATCCGCTTGATCGACCCGCCGCTGCATGAATTCATGCCCGACGAAGAAAAACTTCTCGAAGAAGTCATCACGATGCGCGTGAAGGGCGAGACAGATGGACTGCAAGCCAAAGAAGATCTGCTCGTCGCCATCAAAGGGATGCACGAATCGAATCCCATGATGGGCATGCGTGGTGTGCGATTAAGCATTTCCATGCCTGAGATCGTGGAAATGCAAGTCCGCGCCATCTTCGAAGCCGCAGCTGACTGCACGCTCCGCAAGATCGTTGTGAAACCTGAAGTGATGATCCCGCTCACCGGCACAGTTAAGGAACTAGAATGGATCCAGCCGAGACTCATCCGCATTGCGGCAGCAGTCATGTCTGAGAAGAAGGTCAAGTTCGAATATAAGTTCGGCACCATGATCGAGATCCCGCGCGCGGCTGTGACCGCTGCTGAGATCGCGGAACATGCCGAGTTTTTCTCCTTCGGCACCAACGACCTGACCCAGATGACCTACGGCTACTCACGCGATGATGCCGAGCGCAACTTCCTCATCACGTATCAGGAACAGGGCATTCTCGAAAAGAATCCGTTCCAGACGATTGATCGCGGCGGCGTAGGCAAGTTGATGGACTGGGCAATTTCCGAAGGACGCAAGACCCGCCCGACTCTCGAAGTAGGTATCTGCGGCGAACACGGCGGCGATCCCAACTCGATCGAGTGGTGTCACATCATCGGCAATAACTATGTTTCCTGCTCACCGTTCCGTGTGCCGGTTGCACGCCTTGCTGCGTCACATGCGGCGTTGAAACATGCTGGCAAGAAGATCGCGGAAGATAAGTAAGAGGAAATTAGAGAGTAGAGAGTAGATATTAGTAAAAACGGGACGCACAATAATTGTGCGTCCCGTTTTTGATTCGTAACCCGATGTCGTTGCGAGGGCAGTGCAATTCTGCCCGAAGCAATCCCCCAATGAGTCGGGGATTGCTTCGGCGCAAAGAACGCTCCTCGCAATGACATGTGCCTATATTTTCCCTGCCACATAATCGAGTACATCAATCTTAGTTAATATCCCAATTGGTTTACTGTTTTCCACCACGATCAAGGCGTAGCCGGACTTCAACGAATTCATCGCTTCTTCAAGCGGCGTTTCGGGCGGGAAAACGGAATCGGCATTTTGGATGAGCGGATCAATGGCTTCTTCGTTGCTGTGATCATGTTTCTCGATCATGTGATTCAACATATCCACTTCTTCGATCAAGCCGACCAGCGCACCGTCCTTGCCAACCACGGGCATTTGCGAGACTCCGTATTGATGCATCATCGATACGACCTTACGCATGGAATCGCCAAGTTGAGCCGTATATAAAGTTTTATTGGGCTTCGCCATTAACAGATCACTGAGCGCCATCTCGCCAAATTCCATCGAAAGGAAGCCAGACTCGCGCATCCACTTGTCGTCATAAAATTTTGAAAGATAACGAGAGCCTGCATCAGGCAGGATGACCACCGGGATGCGCCCCGCCGGGAGTTTGCGGCAGTATTTCAGCGCGCCCGCGATCGCCGAGCCGGAAGAACCGCCCGCAAAAATGCCCTCCTGCCGCACGAGCTGCCGCGCCCACAAAAACGACTCGCGGTCGCCCGCACGCTCGATCGCATCCACCACCGTGATGTCCATCGCCGACGGCAAAAAGTCTTCGCCGATGCCTTCGACCTTATAGGTCTTCGGGTATGCGCCGGGAGGAATGATGCCCTTGTTCTGCCAGATCTCCGTCAGGATCGAACCTTCAATATCTACGCCCACGATTTGGATATTTGGATTCTTGGATTTGAGATACCGCCCCACACCGCTGATCGTCCCGCCTGTGCCAATACCGATGATGACATCGGTCAGACGTCCATCGGTCTGCTCCCACAACTCGGGACCGGTACTTAGCTCATGCGTGAGTGGATTATCGGGGTTGTGATATTGATTCGCCAGGATCGCATTCGGGACTTCACGCGCGAACTTCTTCGCCACTTCATAATATGAGCGTGG
>JBDTWO010000184.1:0-9748 GCA_040006635.1 Chloroflexota bacterium | reverse complement strand
CCCGCCGAAGAGTCGCTGGCGATCATCAACGCCTCGTATTCCTACGTCACCGACACGCCCGATTTCTGGCGGCGCTCCGACGCGAAGTATCCCGAACACGGCATGCGCTTCACGGGCGAACCCGCCTACTTCAAACACGTCACCGAAGCTGCCACGCATTTGATGGAAGCCTCCGGCACCACCGCCAAAGATTACAAGTGGGCGATCTTCCATCAACCCAATGTGAAGTTCCCGCAGCGCGTCGCATCCCAACTCGGATTTTCCGCCGCGCAGATCGAACCCGGCTTACTCGTTGGAACAATTGGAAATACATACGCGGGCGCGGCGATGATCGGACTCACTGCGACTCTCGACATCGCCCAACCTGGCGACCGGATTCTCTGCGTCTCTTTCGGCTCCGGAGCTGGCTCCGACGCCTTCGACATCACCGTCACTGACGCCGCTCCGCTCCGCGCCGGATTGGCACTAAAGACTCAAGACTACATCGCCCGCCGCACGGAAATTGATTACGCAACTTATGTGCGCTATCGTGGGAAATTACAAATGAAATGAAACGTAGGGGCGGGGTCCCCCCGCCCTTATGTCATCCTCCAACACGGGGCGAGAAGACCTCGCCCCTACATAGGAAAAACAACATGGCATTCTTCGACCTCTCTCTCAACGAACTCAAAACCTACCTCCCCACCCGCACCGAACCCGCGGACTTCGACACCTTCTGGAAGTCCACGCTCGACGAAACGCGGACTCATCCCCTCAACGCGGCATTCGAAAAAGTAGACTATGGACTCGTCGCGCAAGAGATATTCGATGTCACTTTCAACGGCTTCGGCGGACAACCCGTCAAAGGCTGGTTGATTCTTCCAACGCAACGCAACGGCAAATTGCCCTGCGTCGTTGAATTCATCGGCTACGGTGGCGGACGCCAATTCGGCTTCGACTGGTTGCTCTGGGCAAGCGCAGGCTACGCCCACTTCGTCATGGATACGCGCGGACAGGGCAGTACGTGGTCCGCTGGCGATACGCCTGACCTCTACGCCGACGGTGGCAACGCTCATTACCCCGGCAGTATGACCAAAGGGATTCTCGACCCCAAACATTATTACTACCGCCGCGTCTTCACGGATGCTGTCCGCGCTATTGAAGCGGCACGCTCTCACTCTGCTGTTGATGCGACTCAAATCGCTGTCACCGGCGGCTCGCAAGGCGGAGGCATTACTATCGCTGCGGCAGGACTTGTCCCTGATGTAGTCGCCGCCATGCCCGATGTGCCGTTCCTATGTCACTATCGCCGCGCCACCGAAATCGTGGACAGCTACCCCTACAAAGAGATCGCAGAATATTGCCACGTCCATCGCGACAAAGTGGACACGGTGTTCAACACGCTTTCGTATTTTGATGGCGTCAACTTCTCCGCATGCGCCAAAGCAAAATCGCTATTCTGCACTGGCTTAATGGATCAAGTCTGCCCGCCTTCGACCGTCTTCGCCGCGTACAATCACTGGGCTGGCGAAAAGGATATCAAGGTCTATCCCTACAACGGTCACGAAGGCGGACAAAGTTATCAGACGTTGGAGAAGGTTAAGTTTTTGAAGAGTATTTGGAAATAGAAAACATAATCCCGTCATTGCGAGGAGGCTCGCGCTGAGCGGAGTGAGCCAATAGGCGAACGAAGACGAAGCGTAAGCCGACGAAGCAATCTCCTCATCGTGTTGGAGATTGCTTCGGGCAAAAAGCAAGAACGCCTCGCAATGACAGGCGGAATCCTTATGACCATCACCATCTTTAAACTTACGCTCATTATTTTGTTGATCGCAGCGACAACTGGCTGTTCTGCCAAACCGACAGAATCACCCATCCTCGCCGATTCCGCTTTCTCAGCGCAGGCACTTCTCGACGCGAACGGCAATGGACAGATCGACTCAGAAGATACTCCTGTCCCGAATGCCGCCTTCTACGTTGAAGTGAATGGCATCAAAGCCTTTGGCGATAGCACCGACGAGACCGGCAACGCCTTCATCATTATTCCTGGCGGCGTCAAGTATCCAGTGGATGTCAGCATGGAAGCGCCGCAAGACAGCACGTTGAAATTAATTACACCATCCACGGTCAGTGTGTCAGCATCAACAGGGACCGTACAATTTCTTTTTTCATCAAAGTGAGACAACATGACAGACGTCGTAATCGCAGGAATTGGACAAACAGAAGTCGGCGAACATTGGGATATTGGTCTGCGTGAGCTGGCTTTTGCCGCCATACAAGATGCAATCAAAGATTCGGGCGGGCTCAAGCCGCAAGCATTATTCGTCGGCAACATGCTCGCGCCGAATCTTTCCAACCAGGCGCATCTCGGTGTGCTGCTCGCAGATTATGCTGGAATGCTCGGCATCGAAGCCGTGACCATTGAAGCGGCGGGCGCCTCCGGCGGTGCGGCGCTACGACAGGGTTATCTCGCGGTCGCCAGCGGCATGGTGGATGCCGCGCTCATTGTCGGTGTGGAAAAGTTTACGGACAAAATTGGCGCCGATGTGGAAGAGGCATTATCAACCGCCAGTGATTCCGATTTTGAAGCGGTGCAGGGTATGACGCAAACCGCGCAAGCCGCGCTCCTCATGAAGCGTTACATGCACGAGAATAACGTACCGAAAGATGGTTTCGCTGGATTCGCTTTAACCGCGCACGCCAACGGCGTTGCCAATCCGCATGCCATGTTCCGCAAAGCCATCAAGCCTGAGACCTATTCAAAAGCCGAAATGGTTAGCGACCCCATCAACATGTTTGACATGGCTCCCAATGCGGACGGCGCTGCCGCGCTCGTTCTGACTCGCCGTGACCTGCTCCCGTCCGATTTACAGAATCCACTCGTGAAGATCGCAGGCTCCGCCGCCTCATCGGATACGCTCGCCCTCCACGACCGCAAAGATTTGCTGTACTTTGACACCGCGCAAATCTCCGCAGGCAAAGCGATGAAGCAGGCAGGCGTTATCCTCGATAATATTAGCTTCTTTGAATATCACGATGTATTCAGTATCTACGCCGCGCTGCAACTCGAAGCGGTTGGATTTGCCATCAAAGGCAGAGGCTGGAAACTTGCCGCGGATAATGAAATTGGACTCAAAGGAAAAATCCCCTGCGCGACGATGGGCGGCATGAAAGCGCGCGGCTTTGCAGGCGGAGCCTCAGGTGTGTATCAGGCTGTGGATGCAGTCACCCAGCTGCGGGGTCAGGGCGAAGCGAATCAGATCCCCAATGCGAAGACCGCGTTGATTCAAAGTCTCGGTGGTCCGGCGTCAACGGCAGTCAGTCATATTTTACAAAAATTGGATTAACTGTTCAATCCGCAGTTGAACTGCGGATTGAACGCATCATTTGGATCAACGTGGGAATTGTCAGCGCCGCCAATAACGCCGCCAGACCGAACAGCGCCGCAGGCACAAGCCAGCGCGCATTCACTAGAAAATCCTGATACAACAAAATACCTTGAATACGGATCTTCGCAATCAGAATGGGCGGGAGATTTTGATATGCAAACCTTAACGCGGCAATACAAGCAGCGATCACCGCACTCAATGCAAAATCATTCCACGTGAGAATGGCGGGACGTGCGTTCGTTTGAATGCGTGCCATCACATCGGCAGTGACACTGCGCGGCATTGGCGCAAGCGGCTGGGAGTTAAGCGCGTCTTCGATCAGCACAGCTTGTTTTAGGCGGTTATCCATGATTCCTCCAAATGTACGAGCGCTTTGCGGAGTTGTTCCTTCGCGCGGAAAATGCCGGTCTTGACAGTGCCAAGCGGCAGGTTGAGAGTTGAGGCGATCTCGTCGTACGAAAGTTCGTTTTGATAGCGGAGAGTAATGAGTAATTGGTAATTCGAGTCGAGATTTTGAATCGCTTGATTGAGGTGGTGTTTGGTTTCGTTTGATTCAAATTCTGAGGCGGGAGAATTGAAATTCGTTTCGGGAATATCTTCCATCACGTCATCGCCGAGGTCGTTGAGGGACCGCCGCAGATTGGGCAGGCGGTTGTAGCAGAGATTCGTGACGATGCGATACAACCACGTACGAAATTTGGACTGCCCCTTGAAATTCGGCAACGCCGTCCACGCGCGGACAAAGGTCTCCTGCGTCAGATCGAGCGCTTCGTTCTCATCTTTCACGACGCGCAACGCAAGGTTATAGACGTAGCGTTGGTGTTCATCCACCAGCGTGGCAAAGGCATCGTGACTGCCCTTCTGCGCTTTTTGGATGAGGATGGTTTCGTTATTAGGCATACGGCTTCTACAGGGTTAGACAGGGGAAAACGGGAAAAGTTTCACTTTCCCGTCATTGCGAGGGTGGTGTTCGTCCGCCCGAAGCAATCTTCTCGTCGAGTAGGGGATTGCTTCGCTCGAAGAGCGCTCGCTCGCAATGACGGAAACCAATTGAAACTTTTTCGCAAAACTCCTGTCAAACGTAGTGAGAAACAATACCAAGGAGAATAAAAATGAAAAGACCAATTGTAATTACCCTCTTGATTGTAGCACTCGCATTGGTGTGCGCGGGCATTGGTGCGGTGATCTTCTTTGCCAACGGCTTCCAAACCAATAACCCATTCGACAGGCGGAATATTCCCTCCACGTTGGAGGAAACCAAAACCGTCAAAGTGGATGCCAGCAAACCGCTCGCGTTGAACGTAGTTGATAATGCAGGTGATGTCACCATCACAGGCGGAGATGTGAAAACGGTGACGGTCAAAGCAGTCAAGACCGCCTATGATTCATCCCAAGCCCGTGCAGATGCGGAAGTGAAAGGTGTGAAATACACCATCGAACAGAGCGGTAACACCATTACGCTCAAATATGAAATCCCCGATTCGATGAACTTCCGGAACAACGTCAACACTGTGGATTTCGTCGTCACCGTTCCCAATGAAGTCACTGTGGATATAAAGGATAACAATGGTGAAGTCAATATTGCCAGCACCAAAGGCAACGTGACTGTAAAGAATGATTTTGGCAACATCACCCTTGAGAATATCGCAGGCGCCCTGTCCGCGAAAACGAACAGCGGTGAGGTTAATGCCACATCCATTACGGCTGGCAGTGAAAATATTAACCTAAGCTCAGACTTCGGCGCTGTCACCCTGAAAAAAGCTGGCGGCAAAAATATCACCCTCGATTCAAACAGCGGTACTATCACATTGAGCGAAGTCCGCGCTACGGGTGAATTGAGCGCGAACACGGACTTCGGCAACACCAAGTTCGAGAATGGTTCAGCCGATACGCTCCACATCGAAACCAACAGCGGCAAAGTATCCCTGGGCAAGGTCAACGTCAATAAGGAGATCTTTGTAAAGAACGACTTTGGCGATATCGATTTGGTACAAGCGCTTGCCGCCTCCTACGACCTGCATACCAACAGCGGCGCGATCACTGTAGATGGCGCCAAAGGCAAACTGAAAGCCGATTCAGATTTTGGCGATATCACGATCAGCAATGCGCAGTCGGTAACCCTCACCGCCGAAACGAACAGCGGTACGGTGGATTTCAGCGGCACACTGGGTACAGGTCCACACTTGATCAAGTCTGATTTTGGCAGTATAGATATCAGCCTGCCCGCCGACACGGCTTTGAACGTGGATCTCAAAACCGACTTCGGCAAGATCAAATCCGATCTGCCTGTCACGGTCACATTGAATGGCGCATCCTCAAATTCAGACGGCGCACATGTCACCGGCAAGATCAATGACGGCGGCGAAGAGCTTACCGTGCAAGCCAACAGCGGCAACATTACCATCAAGGTCAACAGCAAATAAAAACCGGATGAGCTCAAAGTGACAGTCATCTTTAAGATGACTGTCACTTTTTATTTATGCTATGATTGCCGGGAAAGGACTCAACATGAACGATATCTTTCCCTGCTTCGGCGTAGTCGGCTCACTGGCAATCATCTTCGGGTTTCTCGCCTTCCTCCGCTACATGAATTACAAAGAAGCCCTCGCCCTCGCCGAAAAGGGACTCACCAAGCCTGAAGCAAGATCATCCAAAGGATTTTTACGCTGGGGGATCCTCATCACCGCACTCGGATTCGCCCTCTCGCTCGGACTCTACTTCATCGGCTTTGACTCTGCCAACACCTACCCGCTTCACCTCGGACCCTGGATGCTGGGCGGCTTCGTCCCGCTTTTTCTTGGCATCGGTTTGATCCTCATCCACTTTCTCACCGACAAGAATTGACCTGAAAACATCCAGCGTAGATTCATCTCCTTGAAACGCAACCAGTTCTACATCCAATTATGAAGCGCAAAGTCCCAGCTGAACAGCCGGGACTTTTTCTTACGGAATGACGCCCTGATGCGTCGCCAGATAAATTTGCGTGGTCTGGCTGATATCACCCTCCACAAATAAATACAGCACATCATCTTTGAGAACAGCATTGGTAAACCAGAATTGCCGTGCGCCTTTGATATCGCTCGGTTGGAAGATGGGATTGTCCGCATAGCGTTCCCAGTGAATGCCATCACTACTGGTGGCAAGCCCGAGTTTCATATTCGCGCCATTCTTATCACTCACACCACGGTAAATCATTATCCAGCCATTCGAGGTTTGAAAGACACGCGGTTGGTGTACCCAACTCCCATCCCACGCACCCTTATCACCCGGAGTAAACACCGGGTCACTCTCGACGAATGGCTTATCGACCGTGGTCGGATCGTTGTACTTCGTCCAGGTATAACCATCTGGTGAAGTCGCCATTCCAATTTGCTGAACCCCTGAAGCACCGACACCACTGTAATACATAATATATTTATTACCTATTTGGATTACATGCGGTGCCAGCACCTGCTTCTCATCCCAATCCCCAACTGCGCCAGGTTTGAGAAGAGGCTCGGGATCCACTTTCCACTCTGCGATCGCGGGACCAATAATACATTCAGTCGCCCGTCCGATTACGCCGGAGGATGGAAACGAACTTGAATCCCAGGTATAAAAATACAAAACCCAGCAACCACCTTCAAAAATCACACTGGATGCATACATGGCGATCTTGGCATAAGGCACGTCTTTTGTTTCGATAATCGGATCATCACCCTGCTTCGTCCAAGTGTAGCCATCGGGAGAAGTAACATAACCAACCTCTGACTCTGCCGGGAAGCCGCGAAAGCCATTGCGAAACATGTGGAACATTCCATCGTGATAAATCACCGCACCCGGGTCGGTGTAGCGGTCATCCCAAGTCCCGGGCTGACCTTTCGGGACGATCGGCTTATCGCCATACACGACAAAGAACGGAGCGGGTGTGGCTGTGACCGCAGGAGTTGAGGTTGCCGCTGCGGTTGACGTTACAGAAACCTCTGTGGGCATCGACGCCGCAGTTGGAGTCACCGGTGCGGCACAAGCTGAAAGTAAACTTGCCAAACAAACGATCCATATTATTCTACGCATTTATTGCTCCTTTGACATATTCGCTGCCAGCCATGCCGCCAACGCCTTGCAATAGACAATCCGGGGTGAATACGGAATCTCCGCAAACAATCCGTTCGGCGATGCGTTCAGGTTATGATCGCCATCGGGGAAAATTTGGTAAGAAAGATTATGCTTGCCCGAGTCGATCAGAGCTTGTAGATTTTCAGCGCCGAATGTAACCGGCTGGCTTTTATCCACACTCCCCCACAACCACAAGCCGGGTTGTTTCAATCCGGTGATGATAGGTAGCGGGTCAAAACCGCCGGGTTGTAAATTGCGTAATTGTTGCGTAATTTTGGCATCATCGTAATTACCGATAGCCGAGTCTCCGTCATTGGTATAACTACTGAATATATCTTCATGTAATGTAGATGCAACCGGACCCGATAGAATCACAAAATGTGTGATCGCATCTGACTGCGACGCGGCAAGCGGAATCACCCAACCCGCCTGACTGCCGCCAATCAAGCCGATTCGTTTCGCATCAATTTCTGGAAGTGAAGCTAAATACTCGACCCCGGCAATTGCATCCTCTGCAAGCTTTTGCAAATTACTGGCTGATGCCGCTTCTTGATACGTGCCTTCTGAATCGCCCACGCCACGTTTATCGTAATTCAAGATGGCAAACCCACGACTGATCATAAAGTGCGCCATGATCTTGGATCCAAAGTTGTCACGTGTGCCCTGTTCTGAGCCGTGCAACCCCATGAAGGCGGGCACAGGCGTATTTGATTCAGGCAACGATAATCGCCCCATCAACTTTGTTCCATCAGCGCTGATGAAGGGTACATCTTCAGAAGTATAGGAAACACGCTTCGCAAGCTGACCGGCACCCGTCCCATTCACAGCTTCCCACCACTTCAAGCCTGTAGCGTTGCCTTGCGCATCAGTAGTGAATTGAATCCGCCCGGCGAAGGGCGCACCCGCCACACGTAAAACTCCCACAGCAAATGTGACATCATCCAATGGGTATACGCTGCGCGAATCGCCGCTGTCAAAATCGGTCAGCATCAAACTCTGACTGAAGAAATACAATCCGCCCGATGAATACTCCGGGCTGACAATCACACTTAACGCCCGCCCCGACTCAAAGCGATACACACCTTCATATTTCTCCAGCACGGTTTTATCAACTGTAACGATGGGAGTGAACGCAATAGGATTCGTTGTGCCATCCCAGTTGAGTTCACCGGAGAAAATACCATTTGCAAAAGTGCCGGTGAACTCAAGTTTCACGAACGGCTCTTTCGATTTACCCTCGGCAGAAAACTTGACCGTCTCCCCATTTTGCGTCACCGTCATTGACCAGGTCTTCGTCAGTGGTTCAATGTTCAACTTTGCTTCGTCAAAGTTTATTGAAAGAGAGGCAGTTGCGCCATCGGGTTTGGTCGCGGCGCCGAGCCAGTCACCGGTTAGAGTATCACGCAAAGCGCTCGGCGAGACGGTTGGGGTTGGAGGTAACAGCGTGGGCGGCAAAGGAGTCGCTGTTGGGGAGGCACAGGCAGATAGAAGCAGAATCACGATAAAGGAGATAAAGGTTGGACGCATAGTGACAGTATATGTCAACCGTTATCATTTACCACCACTCTACAGAGGGGTATTGTGTTTTTTTGTCAGCGAGAAAAAATATTGAGATCACGCACCAGTTCAACAGTCGGAGTGATGCGCGCTCTTTGTCCATCATGGCTTTACCAAAGTCGCTTGACAGAATAGAAAAAACAGATCCTTCTCGGTAAAATTGCAAGTAGCCGCAAGCAATAAACCGAGGAGGATCTGAGATGAATTGTAGCATTGAAAAAATAGAACGCGAGATCAATGCGGAGGGTGTGAGTACGATGGTGGGAGCGTGTTTGAAAGGTTGGGACAATTAACGGATATTCGAAAAGCGCGTGGTAAGCGTTTTAGCTTGGAAACCATTCTAACGATTATTGTCATGGCAAAAATATGTGGAGAAGATACACCATCGGCAATTGCGGACTGGGCTAAGAACCATCAGGAACAAATAATAAGGTTGTTGCAATTGAAACGACCCAAGTTACCACACTACAACACGTATCGTCGGATCCTGGCGCATGTGGTGTATGAAGAAGAAATTGCGAGGATGGTGGGGGAATACAATCAAAGGGGAGATCATGGCGAAGTGTATGCGATGGATGGGAAAGCACCGCATGGCACGCGCAAGAAGGATGAAGACCGGTCGGAATATTTGTTGAGTGTGTACGATGTGGAGCAGGCGAAGGTGATGTCTCAGGTTGCGGTGGGTCGCAAAGAAAACGAGATCACGAAGGCGCCCGAAGCCTTGAAAA
>JBDTWO010000183.1:0-9758 GCA_040006635.1 Chloroflexota bacterium | reverse complement strand
CCGGACATCAATCTTCACGCGGAACTGAACACGCTTCCCTCCGACCATCCGCTTGCTGCCGTCATCCATAACCTTTTCTTCCTCTCACGCATTTCCCCGTTTCCAAATCTCGAAATCAAAATATCATCCACTATTCCCGTGGCATCTGGACTCGGCTCCGGCGCGGCAGTGACCGTTGCCCTCACCCGCGCACTATCAACGCACATCAACTATCCAATGACGGACGAACAAGTTAATATGTTTGCTTACGAAATCGAAAAACTCCATCATGGCACACCCTCAGGAATTGATAATACGGTCATCACGTATGCCAAGCCGGTTTACTTTGTCAAAGGGCAAGGGATTGAGACATTCAAGGTTGGGCAACCTTTCACCATCGTCATCGGCGACACCGGCATCAGCGCACCGACCAAAGAGTCCGTGGGCGATGTGCGCAAGCTATGGGAAGCGGATAATGCGAAATGGGAAGGTGTGTTTGATAAAGTGGGCGCGATTGCAAATGAAGCACGAAATGCAATTGAAAGAGGAAAGATGAAAGAGCTGGGTGGCTTGATGATTGAAAATCACGCTCTCTTACAATCAATGACCGTTTCTTCACCCGAACTCGATACCCTGGTTTCAGCTGCACGGAGCGCAGGTGCACTCGGTGCAAAAATGTCCGGTGGCGGACGCGGCGGCAACATGATCGCGCTCGTTGAACCAAATCAAGCCGAAGCGGTTGCCAAGTCCCTGATGGATGCGGGCGCAAAGAACACGATCATCACGCAGGTCACATGAAATGGATCGCGCCAGCGTTGGCGTATCTCGCGGTGGGATTAGGGCTATTCATTTTTCATAGCGCCTGGGGCGCGTTGGTGGGATTCCATGTCGCCATTCTTATTTCTTTATTGATCGCAAGACCAAACATCCCTGTTTCAATTTTACTGAAAGGCACGAATATCAAATGGACCGCCCTGAGCGTTCTGCTCTGCGGAAGCAGTGGCATCTCTTTATATTTCTTGTGGGATAAATTCAGGTTTGCGAATGATCTGCCTGCCCAAATTGAGGCGCTTGGGTTGAACTCCTCGACATGGCTCCCCTTCATTGCCTACTTTGCGTTGGTCAACCCGTTCGTGGAGGAATTTTTCTGGCGCGGGTATTTTGGTAACTCCACCAAAAGCCTTTACCTATATGATTTTATTTACTCAGGCTTTCATGCCTTGATCTTGATCGGCAAGGTTCAGACCGGCTCAATTGTTTTTGGGCTTGCAGTACTGGTCTTTGCAGGCTGGCTCTGGAGGCAGATCGCGCGTGAAGATCACGGGCTGTTGGCGCCGGTGCTCGGTCACATAGCGGCGGATTTCACCATCTTAGTAGTTGTGTATTTGCATATGTAAGTCACTCAAATATAATCCCGAAGGGATGGAAGTCTTATAGAAATGTCATGAAAGAATTCCAATCCCGAAGGGATGGCATGGGTGTGCGAGCCCTGACACCCCTTCGGGGTTAAATGCGGTGCACCGCATAATCTATAATCATTTGACCCTTTCAGGGTCTTTGAAATTTTGCGTAATACTGCTCCCGATAAGTAACTCACCATAAGTTATTAAACAAGCTTGTTACTACGGCAGTTGTACTGCTGGACTAACCTGGCTACTTAAAGGCGACATAAATGTCGCGTTACGGTTACCCTGCAAATTCGAACGTGGGCATACCCTCGACATTGGTCTCTAAGCGGAACACGCCACCGGTGAGTGGATACTGATTCAACGTAGCTTCGTCCAACCCGATACGCGCGGAGGTGATATAGAGTTCATTCATATTCTTCCCGCCGAACACACAGGACGATACATTCTTGGCAGGGACAGGAATCTGTTCAAGCAATTCGCCTGTGTTCGGATTCCATTTGGTCATTTTCGCGCCGCCCCACATGGCGATCCATAAATTGCCTTGCGTATCGGAGGTCATGCCATCGGGCCAGCCAAGGGCTTCCGATACATAAATCGCTTTGCGCGGATTCGCAATCGCGCCCGTCTCCAGGTCATAATCAAAAGCGCGCACAGTGCGCGTGGGGGTATCGATATAGTACAGCGTTTTGTGGTCGGGGCTCCATGCCATGCCGTTCGAGATGGTGACATTGCCTAAAATCTTCGTGATCGTTTTACCATCGAATGAATACAACGAGCCATTGGGGTCTTTCTCATTCATATCCATGGTGCCAGCGAGGAAGCGTCCACGCGGATCACATTTGCCGTCGTTGAAGCGATTGTCAGCGGGTTCAGTTGTCAGAGGCTGAAGCAGGGTTGCTCGGACGGGATCCAATTCAAGGCTTGCGAAGCTGGAGCGCCCTTCGTCTGCGTGGCTTATCGCCACTCCGCTCAGGGCGAGAATGAGTCCGCCGTTTTTGCGCGGGGCAATGCATCCGACGAATTCATCCAACTCGATGAGCACATCTGCACCGGCATAGATGCGTTTGTTGAGGATGTCGAGCCAGTAGATGGATTGGGTGCGGGCATCCCAAATGGGACCTTCGCCCAGCGTGGCTTTGGCATCATAGAGCAATTCAAGTTTCATTGAGGATCCATCCAGCTTCTAAAATTTTAGGTTCAGTGTATATGGCGAGGCGCAGCGGCTTGAGCATCCCAATACGCCATACAGTCTCGGCTTTCTTTCGCAAAGTATAAAGCCTTATCGGCTCTTTCGATCAATTGTTCAAACCCGATCTCTTCACCTTGCGGCAGGGATGCGACCCCGGCGCTGAAGGTGATCTTTAATTCGAGCTCATTAAATGGGATGAGCAAGCCGGTAATATGGGTATGCAGACGTTTCGCCGCGCCCATGGCTGAAGCGAGGTCGGCTTCAGGGTAAATGAAGGCAAATTCCTCGCCGCCAAAACGACCGATCAGATCGAGCTTTTGACGGATGCTGGCGCTGCATTGTTTTGCAAACCAGCGCAGCACTTCATCACCGGCGGCGTGACCATAGGTATCGTTGATCTTTTTGAAGTGGTCAATATCCACGAGCATCAGGGATAAAGGACGCTGATAACGGATCGAGCGTCTGTATTCTTCGTCCAGCAATTCAAAGAGACGACGGCGGTTATTGATGCCGGTCAGTGCATCGGTGAACGCCAGATGCTGCACATTTTTATAGAGTCTGGCATTTTCTATGGCGACAGTGACCTGGCTGGCAAGCACCGTCAGCAAACGCTGATCATCATGTGTGAATTTGTTGCTCTTGCTATGCCGCGCCACACCCAACACTCCAATGAATTCATCGCCCTTCAG
This sequence comes from Chloroflexota bacterium, assembly GCA_040006635.1. Taxonomy (GTDB): domain Bacteria; phylum Chloroflexota; class Anaerolineae; order Anaerolineales; family Villigracilaceae; genus Defluviilinea. The sequence continues at coordinate 6,492 of JBDTWO010000183.1, read as the reverse complement.
GAGTGGGACATCCAATGTGGCTTCCACTCCGGTGGTGACTTTATCTGGCAGGGAGTTTACGAATGCCTTGTAATCGTTAACGATCAAAGACTTTTTCGTGACCGCCACACGTCCCATGGTGCCTTCACCGGGTTTCATCTTGAAGCCGATCTGATTCGAATCAAGTGGGAATTGCGCCACGATCTCCATCTCGCCGGTCTCCTTGTCGAACAGGAGGAGTTCACCGAGGGTCACATTCAAAAGTTTCACCGCGCGCTCGGTGATGGTTTGCAATAGGTTGTTGAGTTCCAGTTCACTGGAGATGCTGGTCAGCGTTTCATTCATTACTTCCAGTTCCTGAATGCGCTGCTGGCTGAGTTTATCAGACCTGCGGCGTTGACTCGAGATCTGGTGGATCACCTCGCCTGCCGCTATGATGCTGAGCCATTGGACTGCATCAGAACCAAGGAGAAAGGAGCGTCCGCCGGTATAGATATCGACACCTAAATGCGTAACGATAAAAGCTAGGGCAATATAGAGATAGATCCTGCGGCTATGAATGATCGCTGAGGGAAAGACAAACAACACCGACACCACATAGATGAACCAGTAGGGTACATCCCAAACTATCAACCCCAGGGCAACCGCTACCAATGCAATAATACCGCCCCCGATAATAATACGCACTGAACTCCAGCGGTTGCCTGACATCAATTTTTCAAAACCTTAATCTCCATTATACAAAAAGGCGGACGAATTGTCCGCCTTTTACTACTCACCTTCATCACCTGCTGAACCGGGTTGTTCTACTTTGATCACTTCACCATGCACATTGATCACGATCTTGAATCCCACCATCCCTAGATACGCCCGCATATCCTCCGGGATACCCACCTCCATCAATTGGTCGAATTGCTTGTCGATATTCTTGAGTTGTTGTTCGATGGCGGCTTTGGTGAACAGATCCTCCTGCCCGATCATCTTGGCAGTTTGCTCGGAGATCAGATCCTCGCTGCCTTTCATCAAACCCGCGATCTGCGATAACACCACGCGGTCTACTTGCGCCGAGGGAATGTGACGGCGGAAACCATAATCATCCACCACGTAACAGGGTTCGTCGCCCACAAAAGCAGTCTCGACGCGTCGATCCGCTTCGTCCACCACGAGCCCGGCAAATACAGGTTGTCTTGTCATTCAAGTATCCATTCTATTAAACGATCTGGACTCGCGTCCCCTCGCCCGGCTTGTGGACATAATCCGCATCCGGCGGGACGTTGGGGCTGGTCCAGCGATATAAAAATTTTGCGGCGTCTGACGGCAAGTTCACACACCCATGACTGCGCGGACGTCCATAATCGTTATGCCAATACGCGCCATGGAAAGCATTGCCGATGCCCGTGAAGAATGTACACCACGGCACACCGGGTAGATTATAAATGTTCTCCAGCGCATCGCCGTCATTGGTCATGTGTACCGAGGGACCCTTGTGATAGGTACTGAATTCACCGGTGGGTGTTTCCGTCCCTTTTGCGCCACTCGAACAACGCTGTGAGAAAACCAACTGCTCACCTTCGAAGGCCGTCACCAATTGCAGGTTGAGATCTACATAGATATGTTTCTCTTCATCCGGCACCTCGGAGGACAACATGGTCAATTCATCGTTCGGCACCAGGCGCATATCATGCGCTGGCACATAGTAATATTTTTTGGTATAGAAATCATAGATCTGATACCAGATGCTTTTCTCTTCGCGCGTCACAACCGTGCGCGTCACCCAATGCGTCGTGCCGTAATAAACTCGATAACCGCGATCGGCATAGACATACGGCTCGTCTTTGGTATCACTCACCGGGACGGTGATCTCGCCCACCTGCCCTGATTCAGGAATATTGAAAACCGGTTTCTGATAGCGGGTCTCCACGGGCTGGATCCAGCCGGAGTAGCTAAAGCCTTCGTTATTGACCTGATACCAGACCCCGTTGAACGGATTCCCCAACTCGCCCTGTTCATCCACGGCGGTGATATCCACGACCTGGTCGGCGTTGAAATGATGGATCTTGTTGGCGTTAAACGTGGGCGCATCATATAGAGGCAGTCCGCTTTGGGTCATGCGACCCTGCGTAATGGGTGAAGCAGCGAGGGCACGGTCAAGGCGCAGGTCTTTCAAAGCGAAAGCCAGTGAGCCAGAGCTGAGTAATTTTAAAAAGTCGCGGCGGGTAAGTTGAGGATTGAGCATGGTTGTTGTTTTAAACGGCTGAGGAACATTGGATGTTCCAGGCGAGGTCAGTCTTACACTTTGATCTCCACGTTGGTACCCACAAACCCGTACACGAACTCTTTATCGATCGGCACAGAAGGGGTCGTCCAGCGGAAGAGCCACTTGGCGGCTTGCGGCGTCAGGTTGATACAACCGTGGCTGCGCGGACGTCCATAGTCGTTGTGCCAGTAGGTGCCGTGGAAAGAGATTCCGCTTTGGGTAATGTAGGTCACCCACGGCACGCCGGGCAGGTCGAATCCGCTGGCGGCGAGATCGCCCGCCGCCATGTGCCGGGTGGGCCGTTTATGGAAGGTGATGTAGTCGCCAGCGGGCGTGGTGTAGGTGCCGCTGCTTAACCGTCCGCCGGTGGAGGCACGTGTGGCATAGACGAGATTGTCCTTTTCGTAGGCGAGCACCATCTGTTCCTTGAGACGCACTTCGATGCGTTTGTCAGCGTTGGAAATGTTCGGGGATAACGGAGCCAGCTCCTCGGTCGTCAGGAGGCGCACATGTTCCGCACGGACGTAATAGTACACTTTAAATTTATCGTCCAGAACCGTGTACCACTTGCTGCCGTCCACTGCGCTGATGGCACTGGCGCCCACCCAATGGACGGTCTCGTAATACAGCCGGTAGATCACTTTGACATTTGGCTCCAGCGACTCGAGCGCATCGGTGTAGGGCACGCTGATCTCACCGAGCGCACCCTTGAGCGTGATCGGCTGCGGCTCATTCAAAAGCGTGCGGACAGGCTGCACGCTGCCCGAATACATATAGCCGCCCTCCGCCGCCTCATACCAAATACGGTTGTAGGCTTTTTCATCCTCACCGATGGTAGAGTTCTGAATGGGAACGACGAGATCGCGCCAATATAATTTTTTGCGTTTGGATTTGAAGTTGGGCGTTTCATAAGACCAGATGATCCGGTCGGTGACACGTCCCAGCAAGTTGTCGAATTCATCTGTTTGAGGCAGAGGCAGGTTCGGTAAAAATAGCCCCAGCAAACCATAGCCTGTTAATTTCAAAAAATCGCGCCGCGAAAAACTGGTCTTGCTCATGAATAGATCAATATGTCACCCTGAGCGCCAGCGAAGGGTCTCAGAAATATCGTAGAGACACTTGCACCCACGCCAAGTGCGGTGTGCTTCGCTGCGCTCAGCATGACATCGCATAAGGCAAATTAATAATGCACGTTCACCACAGTGCCCTCAGACGCCCAGTAATACAACCATTCTGCATCGGAGGTTCTGAGGTTCACACAGCCGTGACTCATGGGTGTGCCAAAATTACTGTGCCAGTAGGTGCCATGTAAACCATAGCCTTTATAGAAATACATCACATACGGAACGTTCGGCAAATAATAGCCGGGACCAGACATATCCGTTGACTTTAGCTTGATCCAGATCTTGAACTTGCCGGTTACTGTAGGGTGCAAAGACGTGCCGGTGGAAACGATAAACGAATTTACAACGGTATCGCCTTCATAGGCATACACGCTTTGCGTGGAAAGGTTCACATCGATCCAGCGCGCGCCACCGTGATTACCACTCGCCACAACTGGCGGTGCATTCGGCGCATTGGTCGGCGGGACGTAAACACTGGTGGGTGTATCGGCAATAATATCCATTGCCATCACGCCGGGAGTTTCGGTAACCTCAGGTGTGGCAGTGAAGTCTTGAGTAGGAATGGCAGTAGGCGCAAGGGTCGGCACTTCGGTTGAGATGGAAGCCGGTACATTCATTGCAACCGGTGGAGGCTGGGTAGCGAGAGAAGTCGGCTGAGCAAAGGCATTGACATCAATCGGTGTCACGCTGGGCTTGGGAATACTCACCTGCGCCCAGTGCGCTTCATTGGCAGGCACATTACTATTTGAGGGAAGAAACGAAGAGAAGACTCCGTTGTTGAATGCCCACCATGCGGCTGCCGCCAATATAATACAAATGATCAAGCCCAATACGCCAGCCCCAATTAGCAAATTGCGATTGCTGGATTTTTTTGCAGCGGGCGGCGGACTCTTCTGCGCCTCGCGTTTTATCGGAGGCGCGGTGGGTGCCTCATCATACACGCTGGCGGTGCGGGAGGCGTTGGCTTGCGGCGTTCCGAGATTTAGATTCGGTTCAGGATTTAATTGAGCCTGCTTCAGCTTCCCCATTGCCCATTCCACGCCTTTGCGGGCGCGCACACTGGCGGGGTTTAGCTCCAGTGCTTTTTGGGCATACGCCAGCGCATCTTCAGGATTTGAATCAGCGGCAGTTAATACCAGCCAGGCGTCCTCGAGGTCTGGCGCGAGGAGCGCGGCTTTCTCACCCAGATCGCGGGCAGACTCTTTGTCGCCGCTTTTCAGGGCTTCGCGGGCTTTGGCTATAAATTCACGGGCTTCGATGATGTTTGTATTCATGGATTTGCCTTTTGCGATCTAACGTTAATTTTTTTCGAAATTATTTTCTTGCCTTATATAACCAAGAAGCTAGAAGAATGTCTCTGACACCCCTTCGGGGTCTCAAAATACTTTATATAACAAGTGCTCGACAACAAAGACAACCGCTACCAGCGGATTTCTACGGGCGTGCCGATAACTGCCCAATCATACAACAATTGGGCTTCGTAGGAACCCAGAACTACACAGCCATATGAAATTGGTCTGCCTAAAAATCCGGCCCACAAAGTTGCGCCATTGGATAAGATCGGCAGGGCATGGATGCCATTCTCCAAACCGCCAGACCAATAGATACCCAACCAACTGGGCATCCAGATATCCCAGGTGGAGCCATAGGCATTGGGGATCTTGCTTTGCACGGCAAAGGTCCCTACACGGGTGGCATTGTTCATACCGGTGGAGGAGACAAAACTATAAACCAACGTATCGCCTTCATAGACATACATGTGCTGTTCTGAAATATCGACGAGGATGTATTTCGAGCCGCTATATACGGGCGCGGACTGGGCTTGTTGAACCACTGGCGCATAAGTGGGGACAGGCGTATCGGCAACAACTTCCATAGACATCACGCCGGGCGTTTCGGTGACGACCGGTGTAAAGGTCGGTAACTCTATAGGTGTTGGGGTATAGGTCGCTTTGGGGAGGTTGACGAACGCCCACAGATTTTCCTGGGTGGGTGTTGGCGTGGCAAAGATCAAGGCGCTGACCGGTGAGGAGAAAAAGAAAAAGGCGAGGCTCAGGCTCCCGAGTATCAGAAGCAGGCTGAGGCTGAGTGAGAGGCGAAAGCGTCCAGCGGGTGAAAGTTTGGTCATGGCGTCAGATTAGGGATGGGAGTCGATTCGATGTTCTCGTTATTAGTAAAACACAAAATGCCGTCCACGATACCGGCTGCAACGCTATCGGTATGCTTGGTAAGGATCTCGCGGTCGAGGTTGAGAAAACCGGTTTCGATAATGGCGGCGACAGTGCTGGGATCAATTTCACGGAAGGCGTGATATTCACGCATATCGGCGGTGATACTGCCGGAGTGGAAGGTCATGTTGGTATCGCGCTCGTACCGATCGACCATACAAGCGGTAAGGCGGTTGGCGCGATTGACATCGTTGGTGTTGAGCGCGGCAGCGACTTTAAAACCGGTAGCCTGATCATTTATATATTCACACGAGTCGTTGTGAATGGAAACGATCGCGAGCGCGCGATAGCCATTCAAACGCGTATCAAATTCGCGCAGGAGATCAACTTGAAAACCCTTTTGGGTTAATTGCTGTTGGACAATGGCGGCGATCTTCAGGTTCACATCCGCTTCAGTGAGGGTGACGTTGCCGTTGCCGTCATAGCAGACCGCGCCTGAGTCGTTGCCGGAGTGTCCCGCTACGATGCCAATACGCAGTTGCGGTTGCGAAACCAGTTGCGCATTTTCCTGTGAACGCGGTGTTAGGATCAGGCTCAAGCGCTCGTAGAAATCGCCGGTGGCGAGTCCGCGCGAAGGCAGCATAGTGAACAGGGTTGCTAAAAGGATGGCGATGCCGAGGATGCTTTGCACCGCGCGCAAGGGACGCGGTCGCTTGTTGGACTTGGGCGTGGAGGTTGAAACGGAAGCCATAGTGCTTAATTTACGATAGTACCTTTGAAGGCGATAGGATGCAAGGGTTTTTATATCTTTCGAGGAGCCTTTTTCTTGGACAGGAATTCACCAAAAGCAGATTTTGACCGGTTTTCAGGAGGATAAGTCCATGCAATACATGATTATTTCCAGCATTCAAAGTTTCATATGAACTTCAGACATTTTTTAGCTTGACTCACACATTCGTCCTCA
>JBDTWO010000182.1:0-9803 GCA_040006635.1 Chloroflexota bacterium | reverse complement strand
GCAAGAAGCCTCTGAAACTATGACCAATTATTATTTCGGATAAAGTCTAATATATGATTTATCAGGTAAATCAAACTTCTCCCATCGGCATCTTCGACTCCGGCGTGGGCGGACTCTCTGTCCTTCGTGCAATTCGTGCGCAGATGCCGGAAGAGTCGGTCATCTATTTTGGTGATCAAGGACATATCCCATATGGTCCGCGCCTGATGGAGCAGATTCGGGATTTCTGCGAGGCGATCACAAAATTTTTATTGGAGCGGAATGCAAAGATCATTGTTGTGGCTTGCAACACAGCCTCTGCCGCCGCGTTGAAATATCTGCGCGAGAAATTTCCCGATGTCCAATTCGTGGGTATGGAGCCTGCGGTCAAACCTGCGGCGGAGCAGACGACAACGGGCAAGGTCGGTGTCCTTGCCACGCCTGCGACATTTCAGGGTGCGTTGTATGCATCCGTAGTGGAGCGGTTTGCGAATGGCGTGGAGTTATTCCAAAACACGTGTACGGGTTTGGTGCAAGAGATCGAACGTGGAAATTTAGACAGCGACGAGACTCGTCATATTTTGGAAGATGCGCTCCTGCCGATGCTTGAGAAAAATATTGATACGGTGGTGTTGGGTTGTACCCACTATCCGTTTGTGATCCCGCTGATCGAGCGGATCGTGGGAGAAAAAGTTCGGGTGATAGATCCAGCTCCCGCAGTGGCGAGACAGGTCAAACGTTTGCTTGAAGCGGGGGGGATGATGAGTCAAGAGTCTGCGCGGGGCGAAGTCAAGTTTTATACGTCCGGCGAGCCTGAGTCGCTCAAGTCTATTTTGCCGAAGTTGTTGGGGGAAGTTGGTGTGGTTGAGAAAGTTGAATGGGTGGACTCTGGAGTCGGACAGCTTGCTGTCCGTTAAGCCAGAAGCAAGCTTCTGGACTTCAGAGAAAGCTACAAAGCCCAGCCGAGCATGATGCCGAAGATCGCCACGATCACACCGAGATGTAAAAGCAAATTACTTTCCGTAATCCAATTGATCATCAGGAACGGTAGAAAAAAATTTGCGATGACGAGCACGATGCCGACCAATGGCAGCAAGCCTTTGCGATGCGCGAAATAGTGCGATGCGTTGTCAATGAGTTTTGAAAACCAGTTCATACTTCTGCCTCTTCTTCGGGTTCGGGATGATTTTCGGCAACCTGCCAACTGCTGAATTGCGCGAGCAAGCGCCCGGGGATGCGTCCCTGCATGAACACGCCACCACGTCCATGCTCAATGAGTTCAACCTGACCCGCTTCGTGGAAAAGCGAGATCAACGCGCCTTGTTGATATGGAAGGCGGACGCGGATCGGCGAATACTTTTCATACAACTCTTCATGGATGACGCGCAACAGATCCTTGACGCCGGTTCCCTTCAAGCTGGAAATTGTTACGGCTTTCGAATAGGCGCTCACTGCATCCTTGGCCGCTTCGGGGTCGCGTAAGAGATCGGTCTTGTTCAACGCTGTCACAACGGGGATATGATGCGCACCGAGTTCATCGAGTGTTTCCTGCACGGCGTTGAATTGGTTCAACGCGTTCGGGTGCGAAATATCCACAACGTGCAATAGTAGATCAGCTTCAACGATCTCTTCCAGCGTGGCATGAAAGGCTTCAATCAAAGCCGTGGGGAGTTTTTGAATAAAGCCGACCGTGTCTGTGATCAAGGCTTGATAGCCGCCGGGTAATTCCACTTTGCGCGTGGTAGGGTCGAGCGTGGCGAAGAGTTGATCTGCGACATATACATCTGACTTCGCCAACTTATTCAACAGCGTGGATTTACCCGCGTTGGTATAACCGACCAATGCCACAGTGGGAATACGTGAGCGTTTACGCTGTGCGCGATAGCGTTCGCGGTGTGCGCTGACTTTTTCCAATTCCTTTTTTAAATGCGCGATCTCACGCCGGATGGCGCGCTTATCTACTTCAAGTTGTGTTTCACCGGGACCACGTAAACCGACACCGCCGGTCGAACCCGCGCGTCCGCCGCCACCGCCTGCCTGACGTTCCAAGTGTGTCCATTGACCGGTAAGGCGCGGCAGATAATAATCATACTGCGCGAGTTTGACTTGCAACATACCTTCTTTGGTGTGGGCATGCTGCGCGAAGATATCGAGAATGAGCGCTGTGCGATCCAACACCTTCACGTTTTTGCCCAAGGCTTCTTGCAACTCGCGTTGGTGACGCGGCGAGAGTTCATCATCGAAGATCACTACTTGCGAAAGTGTTTCCTCGACGAGCAGTTTCAACTCGTCCACTTTGCCGGGACCGATATAGGTCTTCACATGTGGGCGGTCTAGTTTCTGGATCATTTCGCCAACCACTTCCAAGCCGGATGTATCGGCAAGCAAAGCCAGTTCAGAAAGTGAATCTTCGAGTGGCAGAAACGTTTTCTGGTGATATAGGTCCACGCCGACGAGAAATGCTTTTTCGCGGGGACCTATGGTGGGGTGAGGGAGTTTATTTGACATTATGCTTTCTATTTTGGAATCGGACAGCTTGCTGTCCGATAGTGCAGGAGCATACCCTAGTGGGCACACAAGCTCCCGCACTCCAGAGATTTATTACTTCTTCCCTAAATCATCGAACAACTTTGTGATCTTCGGGTCAACTGACTCCGTGCGGGCTGGGATCATCACATGGAACGTGGAGCCTGGACAGGTCTTTTCATCATACCCCTGTGATTCAACCCACAGCGAGCCGCCATGCGCTTCCAGGATGCCGCGCGCGATCGGCAAGCCCAAACCGGGTCCGCCGCCTTTGAATTTGGTCTTACCGCTCGAGTGTAATTCCACGCGACCGAGCTGACCGAACTTTTCAAAGATCACGGTTTGGTTCTCGGCTGAAATACCGATGCCCGTGTCTGTGACCGTCACCTCGACGAAGCCGGGCAGGGTCCGCCCGTCGATGGTGATCGTACCGCCATCGGGTGTGTATTTTATCGCATTGTTGATCAAGTTGCGGAAAGCCTGCGCCAGGCGCACCGAGTCCGCGTAGACCCATTGTCGATTCCCATCAAACTCTTTGCGCTGCAAGGTCTGTTTTCGATGACGGAACGCCGTCTCGAATTCGTAGCTTAATGCGTCCATCATGGTGTTGACCTGCATGGGTTGAAGGTTTAACTTCAGCAGATCATTGTCGATCATGGAGACGTCGATCATGTCATCCACGATCGCGCGCAGCCGCACAATGCCCGTGGACATGCCGCCTAACAGGCTTTCGAGGTTGACACCCTTATTCTCGCGGATCAGATCTTGCATCATGGCGGAGTAGCCTTCGATCAACGTGATGGGGGTCTTAAGTTCGTGCGCCGCCACCGAGATGAAAGCCGATTTGCTTTTGTCCACGCGTTCCATTTCTTTTTGGATTTTGTCCATCTCGTTCGAAATGTGGGTGACGCGGGTCTCCATTTCGTAGCGGGCAACCACGCCCAAGCCGTAGGTGTAAATGGGGATGACCGCCGCCAGCAGGTCAAGGGCTTGCTGCTTTACCAACTCATCACGCGCCACTTGAATGGTCAGCACGATCATGCGGTTGAGCAGAAACGAGACGTGATACAGTCCCTCGTTCAGGTCGGTTTCAGTGGAGGATTTCGCCCAATCGAGCAGAATGGCATCCATCCACGCCGGGTCGCCGGTGGTGACAGATTGTTCGAGCAGGTCAAAGAAGCGCCCCAGTTGTTCTTCAAAACCGGCGCGCACTTCCATACCGCGTGCCAATTCCAGCCCAACCCGTTCGATCCATATGGGACGGACTTTGGCGAGCACTTTTTGAATGGGAGCGAGCGTCATCTTTTTCTTTGGCATGAATGTTTGTTCTGGAGTGGAGAAGCTTGCTTCTCCACAATCGACAGCAAGCTGTCGGACTCCAGAGTAAAACTATTTTATCAGTTCTGCCTGCTTTGTTGTGTAATCCATGTCCACAAAGTATTACCCACGGCTTCCAAACTTTCAGCCGAAACCTTATCGGGTGTATCTGCCAGCGTGTGCCAATAGGGATAGTCGAAGTCGATAATATCTATGGCGGGGATGCCTGCCTCTAAGAACGGCGTATGGTCGTCTTCCATCGAGTATTTGTAGTCAGGGATGAACTGCGTATACCCCAAGCCCTGAGCGACACCCCAAATGGCATCGGTGATCTCTGTGTTCGAGTTGCGTTCTTTATAAATGTTCAAGTCCGCATCACCGATCATATCGATCACGACCACGGCCCGTGGTTGAAGTTTGTTGTTCTTTACAAACTCACGCGAGCCGAGAATCCAATCCCAGCCTGCGATGCGCCCGTTATCTTCGGCGTCAAAAAATACCAACCAGGTAGGGACAGAATCTTTTGGCAACGTCCGTGCGAGTTCGAGCAATACGGCAACGCCAGATGCGCCATCGTTTGCGGCAGGGACAGGTTGCGTGCGGTTATCAGGGTTCGGGTCGTTATCGGCGAACATGCGCGAGTCGTAATGTGCGCCTAAAATAATTTGCGGACTCACGTCGCCTCTCTTTGCGACAACATTTTCAACAGGATGCCCCAACGCTTCGGACGTTTGGATCTCCACCTGCCAGCCAGCGGACTCAAGCTCCGCTCGCATCCATGCCTGGACTTGGGCATGCCCGTCCGATCCAGGCATTCGTGGCCCGAAAGCGACTTGTGTCTGCACATCTGCTAAGGCGCGGAGACCGTCAAAGGAAACCGAAGCAGGCTCTGGCTGGGAGCGAAGCGCGTACACATACCAGCCAATGGCGCTGACGAGCAAGAGTCCAATGATGAGTAGATAGAGTGCGACGGATTTTTTTGTCATGTTAAATTTTGGAGTCAGACAGCTTGCTGCCGAAAGCTTTGTAAATCAGCCAGCGAGCGATCCGCATATGCCTGACCACGTTCGCGTCTCGCAACCTTGTTGGGTCCACCGAGCGGAGGCATGATTCCAAAATTGGCTTTCATGGGTTGGAAGTCTTTGAGATCGGCGTGGGTGACATAATGACAGAGTGCGCCGAGCATGGTGGTTTTCGGCAGGATGATGGGCTCTGTGTGCTGATGCAGTTGCGCACCATTGATGCCCGCGAGCAGACCGGTGGCGATGTTGCCCATGTAGCCCTCAACGCCCGTAATTTGACCCGCGAAGAGAAGGTCATCACGGGTGATGTGCTGCAGTGTGGGACGCAGAAGTTTTGGTGAAGCGATAAAAGTGTTGCGGTGCATTTGTCCGTAACGCAGGAACTCGGCATTCTCAAGCCCGGGAATGAGGCGGAGCACGCGCTTTTGTTCAGGAAATTTGAGATTAGTTTGAAAGCCAACAAGGTTATACAAACTACCCGCCAGATTATCCTGTCGCAATTGGACAACGGCGTGCGGACGTTTGCCCGCAGGGGTGCGCGGATCTCTTAATCCCACCGGCCGCATGGGACCGAATGCGAGTGAATCGATGCCGCGCTCGGCAATGATCTCAATCGGCAGACAGCCCTCGAAGAAATGCCCCGCTTTAACGCCGCTCTTGATCGCATCTTCAAAGGCACGCAGTTCGATACGTTGTGCCTGCATGAGTGCTTCAACAAATGCGTAATATTCTTCCTTGGTAAATGGACAGTTGATGTAATCGCCCTCATCCTGAGCTTCGTCTTGAGCGGAGGACGGAGCGTTCACTTCGATTTCGCTCAGGGCAGGGTTTGCTCCGTCCGCAGACGAAGGACGGTTATGCACTCCATACCTCGAAGCCCGAAACGCAATCTCCATATTGATCGACTCCGCATGAATAACGGGCGCGATGGCATCGAAGAAAAAGAGATGCTCTTCGCCGCTCAACGCCGCAATGGATTGCGAAAGCGTGGGCGAGGTGAGTGGTCCGCTGGCAATGATGGTAGGCGTGGCTGGAATCTCTTTGGCTTCTTCGCGCACGATCTCGATATTAGGATGATTTTGGATTCGTTCCGTCACAAGTTGCGCGAAGCGTTCGCGGTCAACAGCCAATGCGCCGCCTGCTGGCAACGAAGTCGACTCGGCGCATTCCAAAAGCATCGAGCCGAGTATCCGCATTTCACTTTTGAGCAAGCCCGAGGCGCGGTCAGAGAGATTCGAGCCAAGCGAATTGGAACAAACCAGTTCAGCCAGATCATGGGTCTGATGCGCGCCAGTCTGGAGCGTTGGGCGCATTTCATAGAGTTTTACTTTGAGTCCGCGTTGCGCGGCTTGCCAGGCGGCTTCACTGCCAGCGAGTCCGCCGCCGATGATGGTGAGGTCAGTCATGGATTGATTTTACCATTCAGATTTTCGTCCTGAGCGGAGGACGGAGCGTTCTTTGCGAAGTCCGTAGACGAAGGACGAATAAACAGCTCTGCTGTATAATTATCTCAACATGCCCACGCAGACCAACATTGATTATCAACTCAAAGAAGCCAGCCAGTTGACGAATGCTGCCTGGGCCGTGTTGGCAGAACGGGAGATGGGGAAATGGCGTGTGGTGACGCAGTATCGTTTGGGGAAGAAGACCGAGCCTGCCTTAGTTAAATTTCTGAGCAAGGGTGAAGTCGACTCGTGGTTGTGCGGCGCATTGAGCGGCGGACAAAGCCGTTCGGTTTCGATCCCTGAAGCGAATAAGCTGGAAGCTGAAAGATTGTTTGCCTTCCCGTTGCAGGGCGTGTCGCAGGTTGTGCTGGTGGGGGCGGAGCAACTTAGCAATGAATCTCAACGGTTGTGGCGTTTGGTCGTTTCGGGTGTGCACACTGAAACCGAAGTTGGCGATGTGTCACCGTCTTCGTCTGTTGCGGCATCGTTGTTGATGCCCGATCTGGATTCGGAAAATCCGTATGACCTGCCGCGTGCGTTGGATCGTGCGCTGCTTTCTTTCATTCGGCTTGTTACCGTCCAAGGAGGCTTTCTTGCCGTTCGGCGGGGTGACTCACTTGAAGTCCGCGCGCAGTGGAATGCCGCTTCCAGCGCCGATCAAATCCTTTCGATCGATGCCCACACTCCATTCCGGCGCATGAACCGCAATCTCACACCGATGGTGATCAATCGCGGCGATCCGCTTTGGGCACAGATTCCGCATAAGGGTTTGAAGGCAAGTACCAAATTATGGACTTGTATTCCGCTGGTGATCGGTCAGCGTTTGATTGGTACACTCGTCCTTTGGCGGGCGGCTGAATTCAAAGGCGACGAATGGAACCGGCTGATCGATCTGTCCACGCAAATATCCCCGGCAATTGAGACGATCATGACGATCGCTGAAATGTCAGGGCATCTACGCCGTCTAGCGATGTTGAACGATTTCGCGTTGACCGTTTCCTCGGGCAGAAACCTTGATCAGATTGCGCGGCGGGTGTTTGCTATTCTGGCACGTGCCCTCGGTACGGAACTGATCATCTTATATTTGCTCTCTTCTGATAATCGCATCTTGCATGAGTACCGCGTCAAAGACGGGAATATGACCTCTACACTGCGCAGCGTGGATGAGCACCGCGTTGCGCCTTTGTTGAATGGCGGACAAAAAGTCCGCCTCGGTGAAGAGACGGGTGTTGACTTGCCATTGTATGAAAGCGCTGCTTCGGGTTTATATATTCCATTGCGGTTCCGCGAACAGACCATTGGTTTGCTGAGCGTGGAAAGTGCACACACGAATGCGTTCAATCCTTATGATGAAAGTTTGCTGGTGGTTATCGCTAGCCATTTAGCTAGCCTGGCAGATTACACCCGCCTGCGCGAAGAAGCCGAAGGACGTGCGCGGAATCTGGAATTGATCCATGAAGTGGTGCAACAAGTGATCGGATTAACCGACTCACGCGAAGTTGCCGAGATCACTGCCGACTTGTTGGCACGTTACTTTGCGTATGAACTCGCCGCAGTCTTCATCGCGGACGAAACCGGAAACCTGACCATTGGCGGCTTTGGTGGTGCGAGTCAGAATGTGGTCAAGCGCGCCATGAAGTCGGTGGAGTATCCGGTCATTAGCGGGGTGACGGGTCACGTTTTTGAAACTGGCGAAGGCGTGGTTATTAACGATGTTCTGCAAGACAAGCGCTATACACCCATCAAAGGCTGGCAGGCGGGTTCTGAAATGTGCGTCGCCATCCGTGAAGGGTCGAAGATCCTCGGAATCATTGATGTAGAAAGTAGTTCACGGAATGCGTTTACGCATAACGACTATATCGCTTTGGAATCATTGGCAGGCATTCTTGCCACGGTGATCACGAGTGCTGATCAATATCAACGCCTGCAAATTACGATCAGTCAATTGCGATCCATGCAGGTAGAGTTGCACGACCGCATGGAAGCCCAGCGTTCTGCCGAGAACCGTCTGATCCAGGCGGCGAAGCTGGCGGCGGTGGGTGAGATGGTGGCAGGCATTGCCCACGAATTGAATAACCCGCTGACTTCTGTGACCGGTTTCTCTGAGCTGGTGATGGAAAGCCTGCCGAATGATTCCGAGGCCCATAAAGATCTGGAATTGGTTTTGAAGGAAGCGCGGCGCGCACGCGATGTTGTCCGCCGGTTGTTGGATTTTGCGCGGCAGAGTGAGAGTACGCGTTCGCATGCTTCAATGAATGAAGTTGTTGATGATGTGGTGGCATTGAGTCGCCACCTGATCCACACAAGCGGAGTAGAATTGACGATAACGCTCCAGCCCGATCTGCCGTGGGTATCCATGGATAGCAACCAGATGAAGCAAGTGTTGCTCAATCTGGTGCACAATGCGTTGCAAGCCATGCCCGATGGCGGTGAGATGGAGATCAAAACCGAAGCTGCGTCGCGGAATGACCGCAGTTGGGTTCTGGTCTCTGTGCGCGATACTGGCGTTGGGATCACACAAGCCGAGCAAGCCCGCATCTTTGAGCCATTCTATACCACCAAGGGCAATCGCGGCGGCACAGGCTTGGGACTTTCAGTGACCTATGGAATCATTACAGATCATGGCGGGCAGATCGATGTAGAAAGCCAGCCGGGTGTTGGATCAAAATTCATGGTGTGGTTGCCATTATAAGGAAAATGTCATTGCGACCTGCGGGAAGCAATCTCACAATGTGATGAGATTGCTTCGGGCGAACAAACACCGCCCTCGCAATGACGGAAATTAAAATATGGAATCTGCTTCTATTCTGGTTGTTGATGACGAGCCCGGCATTGCGCTGTTATGCAAGCGCGTATTGAGCCGGGCGGGTTATGCTGTTGTTGCGTTGACCGATCCGCGGGCCGCGATCGAACATCTTCAGCATCAGCGTGTTGACTTGCTGTTGGTCGATATCCGCATGCCGGAGATCGACGGCTTCGATGTGATCTCGCGCGCGCAGCGTGCTCAACCTGATGTTGCCGTCTTGGTGATGACCGGCTTTGGCACGGTCGAGACTGCCATCCGTGCGCTGCGGCAGGGCGTGGACGGGTTGGTGCTCAAGCCATTCGACCATAGCGAAGAGTTGCTTGAATCGGTCAAGCAAGCCATCACCGATAACCGTCGCAAACGTGATACGGCGCGCGCACAGGCGTTACGTCCACTATTCGATGCCACTGAGGCGTTGTTCTCTGAAACCGACACCAATAAATTATTCCCACTGATCGTCAACGAAATCTGTGTGCATCTCAATTGCACGAACGCCGCCTACTATCAAGTGACTGGCACGAAAATTTCTGCGCTGGCTCAACGTGGCAATATTCTGGATGTGACCGAATTGGGCTTTGCGAACCATCTTGTCAGCAGCGTGGATTCAGATGGCAACCCGATCATCGTCAACGCAACAGGCCCGGGGGAGGCAGAGGCGCAGGCGCTTCTTTCATCCCTCAAGCTGGGTGCGGCGATCCTGATTCCGAT
>JBDTWO010000181.1:0-9938 GCA_040006635.1 Chloroflexota bacterium | reverse complement strand
TTAAAAAGCGGACGACGCGGTGCGATGTTCATGGTGTGGGTACCGGTGTCTCAGTTGCAGGAGCCACAGTGGGCGTTTCGGCTGGACTCGTTGAGGTGGGAGGATTGTTCAAATTTTGCTGGCAGATCTCAATGGTCTTGTTGGCAGCATCCATGGCGATTTCATCCGTAGGCACTTTGGATTGAAGTTCCTGCACAAGCTTTAACGCCTCGCCACATTGATTCGTTCTCGCCAATGCCAGCCCCAACGTAAAGTAGTACTCTGAAGCGCGCCCATCATCGATCAACGGAATGCTGGTAATCTTCACACCCTCTTGAGTCGTGCCGCCAAAAACTGCCAGACCCAGTTCCTGCACAGCTTGAACGTAAGCAAAATTACGGTAAGCCATCACGCCCAAATTGGCATGCATAGTGGCATCGCCTTGATTATTTTGCACAGCTGA
Source organism: Chloroflexota bacterium (assembly GCA_040006635.1). Lineage (GTDB taxonomy): Bacteria > Chloroflexota > Anaerolineae > Anaerolineales > Villigracilaceae > Defluviilinea. The sequence continues at coordinate 9,496 of JBDTWO010000181.1, read as the reverse complement.
ATCCGCATATTGCAGCGCCTTGGCGTAATCGCCAAACGTCGCATACGTGCGAGAAATATAATAATAAGGCCATGGGTCAGAGGGATTCAAAGTAATTGCCCTCGAAAAAGCATCGATGGCTTTCTCTTTCGATGAAATGGCGCGATAGTTCAATCCTTGCTCTACATATAAAACAGCCAGCTTCGGGTTGATCTTGATCGCCTCGTCATATTCGCGGATGGCATCTTCATAATTTTGCGTAACATTATAGACATAACCGCGCGCGCGGTGCGTTTCCACGATCTGATCATCAAGCGCCAAAGCTATTTTTGATTGTTCCGCCGCCTTGGCATAATTATCAAAGCCTGAGTCAACCAGGATCTCAACATAATAGGCTTGTATGATGGCATTCCGATCATCGATCTTCAATGCCGCTTCAATTTCTTGCAGCGCTTCCCCATTCTTACCATCCTGAAAATCCAACGCCCAAGCTCGCACAGCATGCGCCATGGCATTGGTATTGTTCAACAACAATGCTCGCTCAGCGTTTGCCTGCGCGTCCTCATATTTGCCTGCCCACACCTGAATACGCGCCAACGCCACATAATAGGCCGGATCTTGTGGCGAAGCATTGATCGCAGCTTGATAGGATTCAATGGCTTGAGGAAGTTTCCCGTCTTTGAAAAATTGTTCAGCCTCTGTAGTGTACGCTTCGGGCGAACGCGTCTCAGTCGGTGTGGGACCCGACAACAAAGGCGTTGATGGTAAATACACACGGTTGAAATAATAGCCGAACAACACCACCAATCCAAAGACTACCCAGCCAAAATAGTTCGGTCGGCGGCGGCGGCGGTTCATGCTCCATTTACTGCTTTTCGGTAAATACATGGATTCATATTACCATGAAAATATTAAGCGGAAAATGAAAGACACCGCACCGCTCCACGAGACAAATGCAAGCAGGAAATGATGAAAGATGATGATAGAATCCCAGCATGCAGTTTGATATTTTCACCCTCCTGCCTGAAATCTTTCCTCCTTATCTTGAATCAAGCATCCTCAACCGCGCCCGCCAAAAGGGACTGATCGACGTGCGCGTGCACAACATCCGCGATTACACCCACGATAAACACCACACCACTGACGATACGCCCTACGGCGGCGGCGGCGGCATGGTCATGAAACCGGAACCGGTCTTTGAAGCCGTCGAAACAATATTGGGACTCGCTCCCCGCGCGCCTCTTTCCGACCCCGCGCCTGAATCGAACATCCCGATCATTTTACTCACCCCACAGGGACGTGTCTTCAACCAACGTGTGGCTGAAGAGTTATCTCGCTACGAACAGATCGTCCTCATCTGCGGCCGCTACGAAGGCGTGGACGAACGCATCCGCGAACATCTCGTCACCGATGAAATATCCATTGGCGATTACGTGCTCACCGGCGGCGAACTTCCCGCGCTCATGATCATCGACGCGGTCTCACGTCTGCTCCCCGGCGTGCTCGGCGACCCCACCGGCGCCCAAGACGACTCCCATTCGATGGGCTTGCTCGAATATCCACACTACACCAAGCCCGCCGAATTCCGCGGCGCAAAAGTCCCGGACGTGCTTGCCAGCGGCAACCATGCCAAGATCGAAAAGTGGCGCCGGGAACAGGCACTCACCCGCACCTTCAATAAGCGACCTGATATGTTGGAGAAGGCAGAGTTAAGCAAGGCAGATAAAAAGTTCATTCAAGGTTTAGGGTCAAAGGTTGAAAGTCAAGATGCTTGACCTGTAACCTTAAACCTATAACCTGCGACCCATACCCTGGAGGAAACCATGTCATCACGGCTCAACTACGGCAAGACCTTTCTGCTCGGCTTTGGTTTTTTTGGCGTCAGTGTCATTTGGGGTGTCTACAATGCGTTCGTCCCCATCTTTCTTTCGGAAAAATTTCATCTGGCACCCGCGCTCATCGGCTTCTTCATGACGCTTGATAACATCGCCGCCTTATTCATTCAACCACCCGTGGGCGCCTGGTCAGATAAACTGCGCACGCCATTGGGACGTCGCATCCCGTTCATTCTGGTGGGTGCGCCGATCACTGCGCTGGCATTTGGGTTGATCCCGATCGCAGCTGTGCTTCCGTTATTTGTAGCCTGCACCAGCACCTTGTTATTAAGCGCGGCTTTGTGGCGCACACCCGTCGTTGCACTGATGCCTGATATTACGCCCTCAGCGTTCCGTTCACAGGCAAATGGTGTCATTAACTTCATGGGCGGCATTGGCACGATCGTGGCATTGCAAACGGGCGGCTTGCTCTACAAAATGAATCATAACTTCCCGTTCTGGCTGGGTTCTGTGCTGGTCCTGCTGGCCGCATTGGTCGTATATCTCTTCATCAAAGAGCCGAAAGAATATGAACAGGCCGAACAACAACCGGGCATGTTTGCAAGCCTGCGCGAAGTATTCAGCGATGACGATAAAAGCGGACCTCGCATCCTGCTGGCAATCTTCTTCTGGTTCCTGGGCTTCTCGGCTGTAGAAACTTTCTTCACGCTCTATGCCAAGAATCGTCTTGGCTTGGAACCAGGTGATGGAGCAACCCTGCTTTCCGTATTGCCTTTGTTCTTTGTGCTCTTCGCCATCCCCTCCGGTTACCTCGCAGGCAAGATCGGGCGCCGGGTCACGATCACCATTGGCTTGATCATTCTCATCGTGATGATGATCCTGCTCTACATCACACCCGCCAGCGCACTGCTCACCGGGATCGCACCATTGCCGTTGGTGGGCATTCCGCTTGTCGCAGGCGGCGCGCGCATGTTGACACTTGCAGGTGTTCTGCTCATTTTTGGTGGTATCGGCTGGGCATTCGTCAACATCAACTCTTTGCCTATGATCGTTGACCTGACCAACGCCGCGCGTATCGGCACCTTCACCGGCTTATATTATTTATTCTCCACCTTGTCCGCGATCGTAGGACCCAACCTCAACGGCTTGGCGATCCAATTGACCAAAGGCAATTACAACATCATCATGGCGATCGCCCCGATCTTCTTTGCCATCGCCCTCGTGATGATGTTCGGTGTCAAACGCGGCGAAGCGCAAGCGCTGTAGGCGGGAGTCTCGGATTGCGAATCAAGCTGATCTGTCTTCTGGCGATTGTGGTGTTGGGCATACCGGCCTGCACACAATCGCCAGATTGTTTTCGCAAAGATGTGTTCTGCGCGGCGCTGGTGACCGACACGCGCGGCTTGAACGATTACGGCATCAATCAAGATACCTGGGCGGGGCTGGAACAATCCAAAGCAAATGGGGACGTTGACCAGATCGCCAACATCGCATCGGTCGATAAGCGCGACTACGAAAAGAATATCGCCTTCTTCGTCAATGCGGGATATGACGTGGTCATTACCTCCGGCATTGCGATGCAAGACGCCACGCTTCGCAGTGCGGACCTCAAGCCTGCTTCAGTTTTCATCGGCATGAATCAAGCTGACGAGGAGTCCGTGCCGAATTTCATTTCCGTCAGCTTCCCCGAAGATCAAATGGGATTCTTCGCCGGAGCCCTGGCGGCACGTTTAACGCGGACGAATATCATCGGCGCAGTCTGTGAAAATTCAGGCATCGACGCCATGTGGCGTTACTGCGAAGGTTTTCGCGCGGGCGCAAAATATATCAATGACACGCTCGATATCATTGTGGTCTATCGCGATGATGGGAGCAGTGAAAAGCTGTTCATTGACGAAGCCTGGGGAACCGAGAACGCACAAATTTTGATCAAGCGCGGGGCGGATGTGATCTTCGCTGTCGGTGGTGAGACCGGTGCAAGCGCATTGCGCACGGCGACTGAGGCAAAGATCAAATCAATCGGGGCAGAACGAGATCAGGCTGCGGCTTTGGCAGACAAAGGTTCCAGCGTGGTGACCTCTGTTTTGGGGCGGGGCAGTTTCACGGTCCAGGAATTGATGCGGAGAGTCAAAGCTGGGGATCTGGCAGATGCGGGAAAAAGTCCGATCGGGTATGTCTCGTTGGATGGGGTCGTCCCCCAAGGTTTGATCGCAAAAATGGATGAAATTCTGACCGGTTTGGCAACTGGGGAAATTAAGACGAACGTCACTTACACAAAACGCTGAAAAAAGGGGTAAAAATGGCTTTGCAATTGTTCAGGCTTGCACAATAAAATGTTACGATTTATACTTGCAAAGTCGTAAGGTGCGGCGAAGAGCCGGCCTTCAAAATTTTTACACTTCTAAGAGGAGAAGAACAATGAAAAAGCTGTACTCTGTTATAGCCTTGTTAATGGTTGCTTCACTGGTGCTTTCAGCCTGCACCGGCGGCACAGCCAAGGCATTTAAGGTTGGTCAGGTGACCGACCTCGGTGGTATTGATGATAAGTCCTTCAATGCCGGCGCTTACGCTGGTGTCGAAAAGGCGATCACTGATTTGAAGATTGAAGGCAAATATCTCGAATCAACCCAGCAATCTGACTACGCCAAGAACATTCAGCAGTTCCTGAGCGAAAACACGGACTTGATCGTCACCGTGGGCTTCTTGCTTGGTGTCGATACCGCCACCGCTGCGAAAGCCAACCCCAACACCAAGTTCGCGATCGTGGATTATTCCTATCCTGACTGCTTCGGCGATACCGCTGTAGAAGGCAAGGATTGTGGTTCCAAAACCGAACTTTCCAATGTTTTGGGTCTGACCTTCCAAACTGACGAAGCTGGTTTCCTGGCTGGTTACGCCGCCGCCGCCAGCACCAAGACCGGTAAAGTTGCCACCTTCGGTGGTATCAACATCCCGCCCGTTACCATCTTCATGAAGGGTTTCCAGGCTGGTGTGAATTATTACAATGCCCAGAAGGGTACCGCTGTTGAAGTTCTCGGTTGGGATACCGCCAAGAATGACGGCTCTTTCACCGGCAATTTTGACTCCCTCGATGATGGTCGTTCCTTCGCTGAATCATTCGTTCAGGAAGGCGCTGATATCGTCATGCCTGTGGCTGGACCTGTGGGTCTCGGCTCGGCTGCGTACTGCAAAGAAACCAGCTCCTGCAAGGTCATCGGCGTGGATGTGGACTGGACCGTTTCAGCCACTGAATACAAAGATGTCGTTCTCACCAGTGTGTTGAAGAACGTTAACGTGGCTGTGTACGATGCGATCAAAGCCGGTGCTGATGGCTCCTTCAAGGGTGGTGTCTATGTCGGCACCCTCAAGAACGGTGGCGTTGGTATTGCCCCGGTGGCTGGCGCTTCCGCCGAACTCACGGCTGAACTCACCAAGCTGCAAGCCGATATTGTCGCTGGCACAGTGAAAGTTCAGTAAGTCAACTGCTCGAATTTGGGTCGGGGAAGTTTTTTCCCCGACCCTTTTTCTACTCATTCCTGCACGAACAGGTTCGTCCAATAATTTTTGCCTGTTTTCATTGTGGAAACATGCAAAAATTAGTAGATGAGCAAGTCCATTTTATTGTACGCGGAGGCTAAAGCATGACCAATGTTCTGGAATTGCGCGGCATTACCAAGCGCTTCCCCGGCGTGCTGGCAAACGATAAGATCGATATCAGTTTAAGAGAAGGCAAGATCCTTGCCTTGTTGGGGGAAAACGGCGCAGGCAAAACCACATTAATGAACATTTTGTATGGGTTGTATAAGCCTGATGAAGGTACCATCCTTGTACGTGGACAAGCCGTGGATATTCAAGGACCCAATGATGCCATCGCGCGCGGCATTGGCATGGTGCATCAACACTTCATGCTCGTGCCGGTCATGACCGTGACTGAAAATGTGATGCTGGGTGTCGAGCCGATCAAGAACGGTATCTTTTTGGACAAGGAAAAAGTTGCCGCACGGATCAAAGAAATCTCAGACCAGTATGGTTTGGAAGTGGACCCGCACGCCTACATCCAGGATCTGCCCGTGGGCATTCAGCAACGCGTGGAAATTATCAAAGTACTATACCGCTCGGCCGATATATTGATCCTCGATGAACCCACCGCTGTGCTCACCCCGCAGGAAGTGGAAGGCTTGTTCAAGATCATTCAGTCTTTGATCGATAAGGGCAAGTCCATCATTTTTATTACGCACAAGTTAAAAGAAGTGATGCATATTGCGGATGATATTACGGTTCTGCGCCTCGGACGTGTGGTTGGTTCCATTAATCCCAAAGAAGCCAGCCTTGAGATCCTCGCTTCAATGATGGTGGGACGGGATGTCAACCTGGTCGTGATGAAGCAGCCCGCCAAACCTCAGGGAGACATCCTCGAAGTCAAGGATCTATATGTACGTGATGAACGCCAGATCCTCACTGTCAATGGCGTAACCTTCGAGGTCAAGAAGGGTGAAGTCTTGGGCGTTGCCGGAGTACAAGGCAACGGCCAAACGGAACTGGTATATGCTTTGACAGGCTTGTTGCCGATCGAAGCAGGAACAATTCAATTGGCAGGCGAGGCGCTCCATCACACTTCCCCGCGTCATATTTTGGAACGCGGCGTGGCGCACATCCCTGAAGACCGGCAGCGTCACGGGTTGGTGCTCTCGTTCCCCATCCATGACAATCTGATGCTTTGCACATATTATCAACCGCCGTTCGCAAAGGGCGTTTCATTACAACAAAAAGTAATTTTTGATAATGCCGAAGCGCTAGTCAAACAATACGATGTGCGCACGCCCAATATTTATGTGAGCGCCTCTACGCTTTCGGGAGGCAACCAACAAAAGGTGATCGTGGCGCGTGAGTTCTCGCGCCCTATTAAATTGTTGATCGCTTCGCAGCCGACCCGCGGGTTGGATGTTGGTTCGATCGAATATATCCACACCCAGATCATCAAGAAACGCGATGAAGGCGTCGGCGTGCTGCTGGTCTCCTCTGAGCTGGATGAGATCCTGGCGCTCTCTGATCGCATCGCGGTCATGTACAAGGGGCATATCATGGATATCCTGGATGCTAACAAAGTTAACAAAGAATATCTTGGGCTATTAATGGCGGGCATCCACCCAGCGGAAACTGCCGCTACCAAAAGTTCTGCAACCGAGAAAGTTTTCTAGGAGCCTTCTGTGACTGAAAAAATCAAAACAACATCCAAGGCACCTGAGGGCATCGGCGGCGGTTCATTGCGGGATGCACTCCGTGTCCCCGCACTGGCAGTGCTGACAGGCTTGATCATTGGCGCTTTTGCCATCCTCTTAAGCGGCGCGAATGTCTTTACCGCCTATGGCGCTTTATTCGTCGGCGCATTTGGCGACCCGATACGCTATTACGAGGGTTTCCAACAGTTATTTACAACCGGTCAAACAGCCGCTTTACTAAAAGCCATTTATCCATTTAGTGAAAGCCTTGTCACTGCGACACCGTATATCTTCGCCGGGCTATCTGTGGCGCTGGGCTTCCGCTGTGGTCTCTTCAATATCGGCGCCGAAGGTCAGTTTTTCATTGGCGCACTGTGTTCAGCGTATGTTGGCTATAGTCTCATCGGTGTGCCCGCTTACATCCACCTGCCTCTGGCAATATTAGCAGGCGCAGCAGGTGGCGCTTTGTGGGGTATTATCCCCGGGTATCTCAAAGCACGCTTTGGCGCACATGAAGTAGTCAACACCATCATGATGAACTGGATCGCTTTCAAATTAAGCGACTGGCTGCTCAGTGGTCCCATGAAATCATCAGGCTTCCGCCCAGTAACACCGAATGTGGAAGTGACCGCTGAGTTGCCGCGTTTCTTCCCCGACCCCATCCGCTTGAATTGGGGTTTGGTGCTCGCTTTCATCGCTGCCTACGCTTTATATTGGTTCCTCTTCAAAACCACGTTGGGATTTGAGATCCGCTCTGTGGGTGCCAATCCCGATGCCGCCAAATATGCTGGCATGAGCATCGTCAAAAATATCGTGCTGGTGATGGCAATGGCTGGCGGCTTGGCAGGCTTAGCTGGTTCGGCACAAGTGCTTGGCGTGGATCACTGGGTCGGGCAGGGGTTTTCAGCCGGCTATGGCTTCGACGCGATCGCCCTCGCTCTTTTGGGCAAAAGTCACCCCTTTGGCGTAGTGCTCGCGGCTTTACTTTTTGGCTTCCTGCGCAGCGGTGCGACACGCATGCAATCCATGGCGGGCATCCCCATTGATATCATCTCCATCATTCAGGGCATGGTCATTGTCTTCATCGCCGCGCCTGATATTATCCGCTGGCTGTACCGCATCAAGGATATCAAAGCGGAAGAGACCGTGCTGACTCGCGGCTGGGGCAAATAGGGAGCCAATCATGACAACCATAAATGCAACCGTCAATACCACCCTCGCCAAACGTTCCCAGATCATCTACGGCATTGTCCTCATCGCTGTAGGTCTGTTCATCTACCTTGTATTTGGCTTGAATACCCAAGCGGGTTTGCAAACCACTTTTGGAACCAATCTGGCTGGCACACAAGCACTCCCCATTCCTGATATTGTTGTGCCAGCCCAATTGACTGTCATACTGATGGCCGGTATCGCCGTATTCTTTGGCGCATTTCAATTGGCACGCGGCGTCAAGTCCACGGGCTGGCTGATCGGTGTCATTGCCGCAACTTTCGTGGTCGCTTTTCTCGTCTGGGCGGCGCAGGGCAAATCCTTCAACCTGACCGGCATGCTCAGTAGTTCCTTTGTGCGCGCCACACCAATCGCACTCGCGGCGTTATGCGGCGTGATCAGCGAACGTTCGGCGGTCATTAACATCGGCATTGAAGGCATTATGCTTATGGCAGCGCAGGCCGCCGTGGTCGCCGCAACTTTGACACATAATTTATATGTGGGCTTGTTCGCTGCGATCCTGGTCGGTGCGCTGGTGGCGGCCTTGCACGCCTATCTGGTCATTCGCTTCAAGGTCGACCAGGTGGTCAGCGGTGTTGCCATTAATATTTTCGGCGCGGGCTTCACATCCTTCATGAGTTCACGCTTCCTGCAAAAACAGGGTGACTTGTTAAACAATTCGGGCACCTTTCCGGTTATCTCCATTCCCGTATTCTCCAAGATCCCGATCGCAGGACCCGTGTTATTTGAAAACAACCTGGTCGTTTTCTTGATGATCTTGTTAGTCATCGTCATGCACATTATGTTGTTCTATACACCCTGGGGTTTGCGCACCCGCGCGGTGGGTGAACATCCCAAAGCAGCGGACACCCTGGGCATCAATGTCTACATTATGCGCTATGTCAACGTGATCATCGGCGGCATGATCGCCGGTTTGGGCGGCGCGTACTTTACCATTGGTTCGGTGGGACGCTTCGATGAAGTAATGACCTCGGGCAAAGGTTTCATCGGTCTGGCGGCGATGATCTTTGGCAAGTACAATCCCATCGGCGCTTTCACCTCCTCGCTCATTTTCGGCTTCGCCGATTCGCTGCAGGTCAAACTACAGATCCTGCGCGTGCCGATCCCCTCGGAATTTCTGTTGATGGCGCCCTACATTGTGACGATGATCGTCCTGACGGGTGTTGTGGGACGTGCCATCCCGCCCGCCGCAGATGGACAGCCTTACGAGAAATAGCGCGTCTTTCTTCGTCC
>JBDTWO010000180.1:0-10057 GCA_040006635.1 Chloroflexota bacterium | reverse complement strand
ACCTTTTGAAGTGTTCTATAATACATCTGTTGCACTTACGACTTGAATCTAAGATATTTCGTAGGGATAACGCATGGTAAAAGTCGAAAAAGAATAAAAAGTCAAACTACTGAAGCCAAATTTTTGTAGGTGTTGAGATACAAGGCGCATTTGTCTTGCTATAAATTTGATAGAACTTATCAATAGTTATTCCTGTTGCTTCTTCGACAGTCTTATGCCAAACATCGACATGTAAATCCTTTGTCTCTGCCGCATTGGCAATAGTAGTGAGAGATATTAACTGCTCTGGATTATCTAATATGATCAATTTAATATAGCTATCTTTCCCGCAGCTTACCACTTCGTCATTTAATAATGTTGCATATTTACTATATCTAATGACGAAGTGTTTCTCAGGGTAAACAAACGTTAATTCTAGAAATATATCACCGGGTAGGTCAGGCTCTGTGCTGAAAAGTAGAATTGCAGGGCGTCCATATTGGCTAAGAATGTATTCTAGATTCATATATTTCAGGAGATTTGTTTTTTGGAGTCTAGCATCTTGGATAGTTATATTGATCAAATGAACTTTGTTATTAGGTACTGCGCTATAAAAGCCACCGTCAGCGAGAGTGTTTGGAAACAGCGACCAGCCTATTCCATGGCACTTACTAAATTTACAATCCAAGTTTTCATCAATATTAATTGTTGCGTATCCTGATAGAGATTCAATTATCTGTTTTGCTTCCTGCCAACTTGTTTTGCCTGGGGTTATTCCGCCCCAACAAGGCAACAGACAATCATCTGCTCCTTGGAGCCAGGACTGCAATGTTTTCATACCCTCATTTGCAGAAAGCGTAGGCAAGGGCGTCCATGTAGCAGGTGAAGTAAAAGTGGGTGTGAAAGTTGATGTTGGGGTTAGTGTTTGGGTTGGCGATATGGCTGTTTGTGTTGGATATGGACTTGGCGTTTGTAAGATATTGTGAGTTGCTGTTGACGAGATTGTCTGATTTGATGAACAACTAATCAGAAACACGAACAAGAAAACAACTTGAAATCTTTTCATGATTTCATCCTCTCTAATAACTTCCCTTGAAATACGCCGCGATCAAATCGGAAATATCCGCCGTCGTATTTTGCCTTGCCACAGCAAAGAAATCATAAGCGGTGGCGTGACCGTGTCCATAGCGGGAAGTGTAATCTCTGAGGAAGGCGTAGAAGGCATCGTCGCCCATGCGATAGTTCAAGGCTTCGAGGAAGTTTGCGCCGTTGAGATACGCCGCGTTGACATATGCCCTGAACGACGCCGGTTCATAAATGTTCGTATCCACATAACCATTGGGACCGAAATAATTCACACGGAACTGCCACCACCAATCGAGTGAGTTGGGATAAATGAATTTATAGAAAGTCTCTTCACTATACACTGCCAGCGCTTCATCGAGCCACGGCTCCAGCGCCTGGTCACTGCCCACCAAACCGAACCACCATTCATGCGCGATCTCATGCACGCCGATCGTCACCAGATTACTGCGCGCCGAACCGTTATATTCGTTGTAAAACTTCGTCGCCAAAAAAACGAGCCCGTCATATTCCTGCCCGTCGTTCAAGTCTGCTTGTACAACGTTCAAACTGCCATACGGATACGCTCCGAATTCCGAACTATACAGATCGACTGCCCGCACGGCTGCATTCAGGATGGCGAGTCCTTGCGTGTCATAACCCGGATAATAATAAGCGCGGATCGTTGCGCCGCCGGAAGTTGCTTCTACAAATTGGAACTGGTCGCTGGCTGAGAGTGCAAACGTGCGTGCGCCGTAGAGTCGATAACGAGTCCATTCACCGTTAGACTCTTCGACTCCGCTGGTCGCGAAGATGATGCCGGAATCGGTGGTTTTGACGTTCACATCAAAATCCGCCGCATCATAAACCAAATGCTCGCCTAAATACGAATCGTCATGCAAGACCCAACCGTTGATGTACGGCACCACGAACGGATACCAATCCGTCAGGTTGACCTGGTCCACATCGTAGCCATAGGGAGCATCTTTGACCTTGGCTGGAATCGCAATGCGAAAGCGCATCGCCAATGTGATCTGCGCGCCGGGCGCCAGTGGCTGCGGCAAATAGACCGTGAAGCGATGTCCGCTCATATCGTAGTTGAGTCCACTGCCGTTGAGCAGAATGTTTTCGAGCATAAACCCGCCGCGATGATTCGGCTCGACCGCCATTACGATTTCAGTGAGTGCTATGCCCGTTTGATTCGTGTATGTGACCGTTTCGTCCGTGGCGAGTTGGTGATTGTAATAATCAAGCAAGGCATAGAGTGTGTATTGAGTCCGTGCTGATTGCGGTTGAGGGATTGGTGGCGGCAGGCTGGTTGCGGTAAATTCAAGCGTCGGTAAAGGCGTATCGGTTGCCGGGATCGGTGTGAAGGTTGCTATGGTCGGCGTTACAGTGGGCGGATCGAACAGGGGCAAGGTCGCTGCGATGGGTTGAAAAGGCGTGGGAGTGGCAGATGCGTTCGGGTTCGCAGTGATCAGGACAACGGGAGGAAGAGTCGGCGCCGTAGGCGCTATCCCACAGGAGACAAGTAGAAATCCCAAAAGCGTAATGATGGCGCGAAGTTTTTTCATGGGTGCATGTGAATGTATTTTACTATGGAGACTCTACCCTGCTTAACGAAAAAGTCTCCCGCAAGGTTCCTCACGGGAGACTCGAAGTACGTAATACGTATTACGCAATACGCAATACGCAGTATCAGATCATCGTTGGTTCTTCGTACACACCGAACACTTCCTTCATCACCTGAATGATCTCGCCGAGCGTGGCATAGGCGTGGACGGCTTCCATGATGTGCGGCATGGTGTTCTCGGTGCCTTCCAGCGCGATGCGCAGACGATCGAGCGCCTGACCGACTCGTCCGTTATCGCGCGTCTGGCGGAGTTCTTGCAGACGGTTCACTTGCCGTTCATAACCTTTTGGATCCATCACGAGGATCGGGATCGTGAGCGGTTTCTTTTCCGCATACGCATTCACACCGACGATCTTGCGGATGCCCTGATCGATCTCACGCTGATAGCGATACGCCGCATCGGAGATCTCACTTTGGAAGAAACCTTTATCAATCGCGGGGATGACGCCACCAAGTTCCTCGACTCTGCGGAAATATTCATACGCTTGCGCTTCGATACGATCCGTCATCGCTTCGACGAAGAAACTGCCGCCGAGCGGATCAGCCGTATTCGTCACGCCTGATTCTTCAGCGATAATCTGCTGCGTGCGAAGCGCGATGGTCACGGCATGTTCAGATGGGAGGGCGAGCGCTTCATCAAGTGAATTGGTATGCAAACTCTGCGTGCCGCCGAGGACGGCGGCAAGAGCCTGGATCGCAACCCGCACAACATTATTCTCCGGCTGCTGTGCAGTGAGTGATACGCCCGCAGTCTGCGTGTGGAAACGCAGCAGCCACGAGCGTGGATTCTTTGCCTTGAAGGTTTCGCGCATCTCGCGCGCCCAAATGCGGCGCGCCGCGCGGTACTTGGCGATCTCTTCAAAGAAATCGTTATGCGCGTTGAAGAAGAAGGAAAGCCGTGGCGCGAAGTCGTCCACGTCCATGCCGCGCGCGATACCCCAACGCACGTATTCGAGTCCATCGCCGAGGGTGAAGGCTAATTCCTGTGCGGCGGTCGAACCCGCTTCACGGATGTGATAGCCGCTGATCGAGATCGTGTTCCACTGCGGCACTTTCTGCGCGCCGTATTCCATCGTGTCAACCACGAGTCGCATCGAGGGTTCGGGCGGGAAGATGTATTCTTTCTGCGCGATGAACTCTTTGAGAATATCGTTTTGAATCGTGCCGCGTAATTGATCGAGTCGGATGCCGCGATTCTCGGCAGCAGCGAGATACATCGCCCAGGTGATCGCGGCAGGCGAGTTGATGGTCATGCTTGTGGAGACTTTGTCCATGGGGATGCCGTCGAACAGGATCTCCATGTCTTTCAAGGATGCAACCGCCACACCGCATTTGCCAAATTCGCCCAATGCTTCAGGCTGGTCGGTGTCATAGCCCATCAGCGTTGCGAGATCGAACGCGACCGAGAGTCCGGTTTGTCCCTGTTCGAGCAGATATTTATAGCGCGCGTTCGTTTCTTCCGCGGTACCGAAGCCGGCGAACATGCGCATTGTCCACAGTTTGGAGCGATGCAGTGTCGGGTGGACTCCGCGTGTGTACGGGTACTCACCCGGAAGTCCAAGCGAAGAGGCGTAGTCATTGTCCGCTACATCGAGCGGGGTATAGAGTCGGTTGATCGGTTCGGAGGAAGTGGTGATAAATTCGTCGAAGCGCTCAGGCAATGACCCGAGTGCTTTGCTTAGGCTGGTCTCTTCCCACTTATCCAGCGATTTCTTCAAGTCATCTAATTGTTTTTTATCGTACATGGCGGCTCCTTTGGTGAAGTGGGACTATTATAATGCCCGTGTTGCCCACATGAGCCTTATGGCTCAGCGTACGCAGAATTCACGGTGATCCTTTTTGAACCGCGAAGCACGCTAAGGTCGCTAAGGAAAACCGCTTAGATCTTCGCGTTCTTGGCGCTCTTAGCGGTTAATTTCTCTGTGCTCTCTGCCGCTAATGGTATACTCGCCCTATGCCAAGATTTGAAATTGACGTAGACCCTTGTGACCACATTACCGCGGATGCCATCGGCAGACCTGGTCAGCGTGTGTTTTATATTCAAGCCTTTCAGGATCAGCGCACGATCACGGTGATCATTGAGAAAGCGCAATTGAACTCGATGGCGATCGGCATCGAACAATTCCTGTCACAGCTTGATGAACAGAACCCCGATCTCTCCGAAGCCTCGGGCGATTACGTGGAAGAAGTGATGCGGATCAACCCGCCGGTCGATCCGCTTTTCCGCGCGGGTGAGGTTGGGCTGGGCTACGACAAAGACCGCGACATGGTCGTCTTGTTCGTCAAGGAATTATTGACCGAGGAAGATGATCCTGAAACCGCGGCCGTTGTCCGCTTTTGGGCGACGCGCACTCAAGTCCGCATGCTGGCGCGCTGGGGCGTGGAAGTGTCGTCGCGCGGGCGTACCATCTGTCCGCAGTGTGGGCAACCCGAAGAACCCGGCGGTCACTTCTGCCCCAAGAAGAACGGGCATTTGCATTAACCCCTTACGTCGAAAGCCGAACGTCACAAGTCAAAACCAGACGTTCGACTTTCGACGTTTGACTCACCAATGAATCCCCAACCTCCTCAACTCCAACAAGTTTTACAACACGGCGACCTTGAACTCAAAGGTCAGTTCATGCTGGGCTCGAACTACACCTTCCTCGTCGAAGTCACATACGAAGACCAAACCTATCCCGCCGTCTACAAACCCAAGCGTGGCGAACAACCGCTGTGGGATTTTCCTGAAAGCTCACTGGCGCATCGTGAAGTCGCCGCATATCTCATCAGCGAATCGCTGGGCTTGCACATTGTCCCTCTAACCATCCTCCGCAAGGATGGTCCGTATGGCGAGGGCTCGCTCCAACAATTTATTGATTACGATCCCGAATATCACTACTTCAACTTCACCAGCGAAGACAAGCAGCTTCTCCAACCGGTTGTGTTCTTTGACCTGCTCGTCAATAATGCTGATCGCAAAGGTGGTCATGTCTTCTTCGAGAACGAAACCCACAAACTCTTCACCATCGATCATGGGATTTGTTTCCATGAAGAGGACAAACTCCGCACCGTGCTTTGGGATTTCGCCGGGCAGCAGATCCCGGATGACTTGCTCGCCCGCCTCACCCTAAGCCCAGGTCTGCTCGCTGACCTTGAGCCGCATCTCAGCCCGCACGAGATCGCCGCACTCCAACGCCGCGCCGACTCGATCCTCAAAAAACGACTCTTCCCCCGTCAACCCCGCGACCGCCGCGCCATGCCGTGGCCGCCGTTATAAAATCACCCCACGTCATTGCGAGGAGGGCTTTAGCCCGACGAAGCAATCTCCAATTTTGACGGAGATTGCTTCGAGCAGAAGAACACTGCTCTCGCAACGACATAACACAGGAGTTTCCCATGCATTACAACCTCGTCTTCATCGGATTCGGTAACGTCGCACGTTCATTGGCGCGTTTACTTGAGCGTAAACAAGATCTGCTCAAATCCAAATACGACATCACCTATTCCGTCACCGGCATCGCAACCGGCAGTCATGGCTTTGCCGTGAACCCAAACGGACTTGATATCAACAAGGCTCTTGAGTTCGTTGAAAGCAAGCAATCCATCTCGCCGCTTTCATCTTCCCTCATTGACAACTCACTGGAAGTAATTCAACAATCTCAAGCCCACGTCATGTTCGAGAACTCCCCCGTCAACACCCAAACGGGACAGCCCGCCCTCAACTACCTCCGCGCCGCGTTGAATCTGGGCATGCACGTCATTACTGCTAACAAGGGACCGGTTGTCCACGGTTATCGTGAACTCACGGCGCTGGCAAAATCAAAAGGCAAAAAGTTCCGGTTTGAATCCGCGGTATTGGGCGGCGCGCCGGTTTTCTCGGTCTTCCGCGAAGCGTTCCCGTTGGCAGAACTGACCTCCATCAAGGGCATCTTCAATGCTACGACGAATATTATTCTGTCACGCATGGAGAATGGTGAATCGTATGAGGATGCTGTGAAATACTGCCAATCCATTGGCGTGGCGGAGACTGATCCCACCAACGATGTCGATGGCTGGGACGCGGCAATCAAAGTCGCGGCGCTGGTCACCGTGTTGATGGATACGCCGATGACCCCGCAGCAAGTCAATCCCACCGGGATACGCAGTATCACATCCGAAATGATCGCCAAAGCCAAAGCCGATGGCAAGCGTTATAAATTGGTTTGTTCTGCTAAAAAAGTTGGGGATAAAGTCAACGCCAATGTCGCGCCGCAGCTTGTCGATTCGTCATCGCCGCTTTACGGCATGATGAATTCCAGTACTGGACTGACTCTCCGAACGGATGTGATCCTCGATTACTCGATCACCCTCTCCGAAAAACCCGGTCTGCAAGGCGGACCGGTCGAAACGGCATATGGTCTCTTTGCGGATTTTGTGAATGCAGTGAAGTAATGAGTGCTTCACACGTTTGCTAAATTTATTTTTTTCCTCGTATCCACTTTACGATCTCTTCGCAGGTTTCTTCGGGAGTTTTATCTTTGGTGTATACAATGAGTTTGGCGAGATCGTAGTTGGAGTGGTTCCTAAGGAAGTGCTCATTCACTTCGCGCTGACTGTCTGATTCATATTGAATGCGGGCATTGAGAATTTGAAGCGCCTCATCCAGATCAGGCGAAGGCAATAATAAGATCACATGGGGGTAAGGCGCCAGCAGTTCGCGGACCTGCTCGAACAAGCTATCATCTTCATAAACAGAATTGCCCCCGCCGAGATCGAACACGCAATCTCTGTAATCTTCCAGGAGTCGCTTGACCGCATGTGCTTCAAAGGGTTTCCAGTAATGGTAGAGACCCCAAAAGCCCTCCTGGTTATGCTTATAGCGGGCTACATCGAGATCGTACCCGATTTCATCGTAATACTTCCAGCGCACCTCATCGATGGAGCGGCGCGGTAGACCCAGCTTTTTGGAGAGCAATGCGGCAATGGTGGATTTCCCACAGCCACTGGGACCAATGAGTACGATCTCAAATTTGGTGGGCAGGAAGATGTCTCTGGGGTTGCGTTTGGGTGATTCGATCATGCGTATTCAATCATAATGAATATGGAATAATTTTCAAGTGGCAATATTATGAAGGTAAAACCCACCCGAGTTCCAGCCGTGATGGTGAGCTTGGGGTAAAATCTGGATGTTCAAAGTATAGCACGACAGTCCACATTGCTTGCGGAGGGTTTTTCAATGCCGATCACCAAACAACGTACGCTGGATTACATAAATATGGAGTGGGGGACGTATATCGAACGGTTTGCCCGCCTGCCCAAGGCTGAACAAGCGAAACGCGTCAAAGAGATGGGTTATGAGCAATTCCGCGATATGTTGGCGCACATCCTGGCATGGTGGGATGAAGGCATGGGTATCATCCTTGCCATTGCGCAGGAAAAAGAATACGAGCGCAAAAAATATGACTTTGATGTATTCAACGCGGAAGCGGTTGCGAAGTATAAAGATTGGGACGAAGCCGCGTTCCTGAATCAGTTTGAGAAAACGCGTCAGAAAATCGGAGCAGACCTCGGGTCCATGAATGAGGCGGTGTTCGAGAATCGCCGCGTTAAGACCTGG
Source organism: Chloroflexota bacterium (assembly GCA_040006635.1). Lineage (GTDB taxonomy): Bacteria > Chloroflexota > Anaerolineae > Anaerolineales > Villigracilaceae > Defluviilinea. The sequence continues at coordinate 1,805 of JBDTWO010000180.1, read as the reverse complement.
GTCCATGGGATCTTCATCCACCATGCGCGTGAACATCTTGTGGCGCTGAGTTGCTTTTTGACATTGGATTTGCTCGCGAACGAGTGGGCGGAGTATATCGAGGATTTCAACCGTCTAGATGCAGAAAAGAAAAAAGAATTTTTGGCGAAACAGGGTTTTGATAATTTCCACGATCTGGTGGCGCATGTGATCGGCTGGTGGGAAGAGGGCGCGCGCATCATCACCGGGATCCTGGATACGCCGGGCTTTACATGGACCGACCCCGAAACGGACAAGTTCAATGTGGAGTTGGCGCAGAAATATTTAACATGGTCTGATGAAGATCTGTTCGCGCATTATGAAACGGTACGGCACGCGTTGATCGATCTGGTGGCCGAGTTACCCGAGGATGCGTTCCTGAATATGGACATCGAGAGCTGGCTCGCCGCCGATGTGGTGGGACATTACGACGGACACGCGATTTCCAAATGATCTATAAAGGTGATTGTCAATTAAATTGACAGTCACCTTTATGTTTAAGCCTCGGTTCTATTGCCAAGTTATTCCAGCAGTTGCGCTGCTGGAATAACTTGGCCTCAATCCAAATTGCGGATGGCAGGCTGTGTGATCGCGAGCAGACCGGCGAGGGCGGTGAGTGCGCCGCCGATCAGGAAGACCGGCGAGGGTCCGATTAGATGAGTCGCTACACCAGCGACATACATGCCTACCGGCATCAGACAAGTGGAGCCGAGCTGGTCAATGCTGGAGACGCGCCCGAGTTGTTCGTTGGGGATTTTTTCTTGTAGGAGGTGAGTCCAGGCGAGTGAACCGGCTTGGAGGGCGATGCCGTTGATGAGTGCGGCGACGATCAAGACCCATAGCGGCAGGTGCAAGCCGTAAATGCCCAGCATGAGCGCGGCTAGGGCGAGCGTCAGGTTCATCATGAGTCCGCGGCGGGGGAGTTTGTTATAGCGCCCGAACCAGAAGCCGCCGATGAGGTAGCCGATGGGAAAAATGGAAAGGATGAGTCCGAGGCGTTGCACATTTTCTTTCATGAAATCACTGACGAGGAAGGGCATGGCGACGATGTAGGGTCCGATCAGGGTGACGTTGGTGAGCGAGAAGATCAAGATACTGATCCACAACCAGGGTGTGGAGGTGACAACACCCAAGCCATCGCGAATATCGACGAGGAAATGATTCTCGGAAGGTTCAGGGCGCGGGATGTTAGAAAAAAGCAAAGGGATCAAGAAGCAGGCTGACACGAAGAAAGAAGCGGAGTTGATAAAGAAGGCGGGTGAAGTCCCGAAGATGGCAACGATCCCCGCGCCGAGGGAGGGTCCGAGCACACGTCCCAAATTCGAACTGATGCTGGTCAATGCGTTGGCGGAGGGCAAGTCCTCTGCGGGGACGATCTGCGGCACAACGGCGCTGTAGGCGGGTGCGAAGAAGGCATCGACCACGCCGAAGATAAAGCTGGTGGCATAGATGTGCCAGAGTTGAAGTTGGTCGAAATATGCGAGGCAGGCAACGATCAACACCGCCAGCGTGCGGCCAATATCCGAGATCAGCATTACCTGCACACGTGGGAAGCGGTCCACGACTGCGCCGCCGACCAGAAGAAGCAAGACCGAGGGCGTGACGATGAAGACCCACATCAAGCCCATCGCTTCAGCGGAGCCGGTCTTTTGCAGGATCCACCATGAAAGCGCGATCTCATAGACGAAATCGCCGAGGCGTGAAAGCGTTTGCCCCGACCAGAGTAAGGCAAAGGTACGATGTTTGAGGGAACGGAGTGTGGACATGGGACTCTGGAAATGTAGAAT
>JBDTWO010000179.1:0-10101 GCA_040006635.1 Chloroflexota bacterium | reverse complement strand
AGTAGGGAATTTCCAGTGCCGGGCGCAGATATTCTATTGGATATAGCATGTCATACGCTAGTTGTGGATGCTGGCGCATGAGCTCCCATTCCTCAGGATTTAATTTGTCAGGTTTATGGAGAATGGCATCTGGAACGCCCAGTTTGCCCATATCATGCAGAAGGGCGCCTCTACGGATATGTACGAGTTCAGCCGGGTTTATTCCGGAAGCTTCTGCAAGCTTTAGCGTTAGTTGAGTTACACGTTGGGAGTGGCCCTCAGTTTCTTGATCGCGCAGATCCATGGCGCGTGACCAGCCTTCGATCGTGGCATCGTAAGCTGATTTTAATTCGTTATGAGCTTTTTGCAGGTTTGAACGTTCTTCATTGAGTTTGCGAAAACGATTCAGACGCGTAATTCCGAGCAGACGCGCACGCAGTTCGAAGCGATCGAAGGGTTTGGAAATGAATTCATCGGCACCCGCATCCAAACCATTGAGGAGTGATTGACGGTCATCCAACGCGGTCAGGAATAGGATCGGAATTTCAGCCAGTTGTTTTTCGGCTCGGATGCGTTTGCAGACTTCAAAGCCATTCATGCCCGGCATCATCACATCCAAAAGAATTACATCGGGCTGGATAGCGATGGCTTTTTCGATGGCTTGATGACCATTTTCGGCCATGACGAGCGTATACCCCTCCGGTTCAAGAATTGATTCCAACGTGTCACGCCCGGAGGCTTCATCATCCACGATCAAAATGGTACTGTTAGATTCTTCCATTGAGTTCTCCTGTAAATGCCATTGCCGGATCGCCAACTTCCACTTCGGGGATCATCAGTTCAACGACTACGCCGGGACCATTGTCCCGATTTGTAAGACGACAGGCTCCACCTGCGCCCCATACAATCGCGCTCACGGTCGATAGACCCAACCCCATGCCAGGCGCCTCGCCCGTGAAATCTTTTTCCCCTTGATAATAAGGTAACCAGACAGTGGATAACTGTTTCGGCGATAGTGAGAGTCCGTCATCACTGATGCGAATCCCGATGCGTTGCGGACTGGCACGCAATACTTCAATGGTCACAGCTGGTTTACCAGCGGGGTGAAACTTTGATGAATTACTCAGAATTTCCCATAATAATACTTCCACCGATTGAACAGAAATTATAATTTGGACTGATATTAAATCTTCAGGCATCGACAAGGCTACATGCTCAAGCCCCATTTCGTTCGAAACCTTTTTGACCAGGTCCTCAAATTCAGATAAACTGAAACCAACTTCGGCATCTACGCTGGAGTGCAAATTGGAATATTGGAGCACCCGGTTCAGGGTTTCATACAAACGCGTGGCACCGCGTAAGGCGGTTGCTGAGAAACGGGCGATATCCTCAGGCGACATTTGAGCAGCCAGGCGGGTCAGCAGTTCGAGGCTGGAAATAATGTGCGTGATCGGTGTGCGAATTTTATGAGAGATCGCTTCGCCAAAACTGCGGGTATTGCGCCGGTTTAGGATATCGGCTGTCACATCCCGCAGACGGATGATCCGCGTGCGGGGGGCGCCATCTTTTCCGGGGATTTCGAAGATCGTTGCTTCCAGCCAAAACTCATGCGCAAGATTAGATTCAGGCCGAACCAGGAACCGATCCGGCGCTAAGTTTTTTGCTGATATGACGGGCCAGCCGTCCCATAGCGATTGTGGATGCGGCGCATATTGATGCAAGGCAACTTGCATGAAGGTTTCTAGAATCGGTTTGGCAGCGTCAGCATCTAATCCAAGGTAGAAGCGGGCGCGCGAATTGGCGTACACGATCCGATCATCGGCATTCAGTTGCAAATAACCATCGCTCGCTTTTTCAGCGACCCACGAAGTGATCAAATCTCTTTCGTGCAAAAGGCGATAACGGTTAAGCCGCGTGATCGAGCGGACCCGCGCCCGTAATTCCGCGCGGTCAATGGGCTTGGTGATGAAATCATCCGCACCGGCATCGATGCAGGCAATGCGGGTGTTGCGGTCATCCAGCGCGGTGATCATCACCACCGGCACTTCTGCCAGATCGTTATCTTTGCGCAAACGCTCGCACACTTCCATACCATCCATCTCGGGCAGCATGATATCGAGCAAAATCAGATCGGGCTTGAGTATGCCAGCTTTTTTTAATGCCTCGCGGCCGTTGGCGGCAAAATCCAGTTCGTAGCCCTGATTTTCCAGGATCGATTCAATTACCTTGCGCCCAGAGGGTTCGTCTTCCACGATGAGGATTGTAGGTTTCATGCATATCTTTCCATAAATAGCTGATAATCACTGAGATAACTTGCGCCTGATATATCATATTTTGAAACAACCGGCCTGCCCATACTGGAAAACCCCCATTCCTTAAACTCTACTCCTACCTGGGAGGATTAAGAACCTATCCGAAATATATCGTAGCAGCGACTTTAGTCGCTCATTCGACGGCTGAAGCCGTCACTACGAAACAATTTTCGGATGAACTCTAAGAATCAAGGTCTACGAGATGGTGTTTGACTGCCAGTTTGACCAGCCCCGCTACATTGTGGACGTTCAATTTTTCCATCAGGCTGGCGCGATGTTTCTCAACCGTTTTCTCGCTGATGAATAGCAGCTTGGCGATCTCGGTGCTGGTGTGTTCTTCAGCGATCAATTGCAGAATTTCCTTTTCGCGCGGCGAGATATTCGCAAGCGGACCAGAATCCGTGCCATGCGCGTGCGGGTTGACGGCATTCTCCACCATGATCTCAGAGACCTGACTGCTCAGGTAGGTTTTGCCGCTGGCAACCGCGCGCACCGCCCACAAGAGTTCATCGCTGACAGAAGTTTTGAGCACATAGCCTTTCACACCGCTCTGCAAAGCCTGATAGATCAGGGTTTCATCCAGGTACATGGAGAGTAAAAGGATACGCGTGGGCAATTTGAGTTTACGAATGTTTTCCGCCGCTTGAATACCATTCAGGCGCGGCATCATAATATCCATGACCAGTACATCTGGAACATGTTTTTCGGTCATTTCCAGCGCTTCCTGACCATTGGAGGCTTCGCCGACGATATGCATATCACCGGCTTTCTCAAGCAGGGCGCGGATGCCGGCGCGGACCATTAAGTGATCTTCTGCGATCAAAACGTGGATCATGCTGTCTCGCTTTCAGGGGGTGTGCGCATGGGTAGTAATGCAGTGAGAATGGTGCCGCTTTCGGTGGTAGAGCGGAGGCTGAGTTCACCGCCCACGAGTGACAGGCGTTCGTGCATGCCGGTCAACCCGATCCCGTTGGTTGGGTTTTCATTTTCCAGTAGACCGCGGCCATTATCCTGGATGGTCAGGTAAATGGAATTGTCATCCAGACTAAGGTCTACCCAAACCCGATTGGCTTGGGCGTGTTTGGAGACGTTGGTCAGCGCTTCTTGTAAAACCCGGTACAGCGTTACGTTGTAGACATCGGGCAGTAGCGGCAGGTTTGGCTCGATCTCAAGTGTTACGGGTAGTTGAGTCCGCTCGGTGAATTTGTTGCAATAGGTTTGAATAGCCTGCTTCAAGCCCAGTGCATCCAGGATCGGCGGGCGCAGATCCTGTGCCAGCCTGCGGATCTTGACCGCGACTTCATAGGCTTGATCATAGAGAGCTTGCAGCCCCACGAATAATTCTGTGACCGGCAGGGAAAGATCGCTTTGGAAATTTCGCAGGGCGATCATATGGGTTGTCAGCGCCTGTCCCAGATCATCGTGCAATTCACGCGAGATGCGCAGACGTTCCTCTTCCTGCGCTGTGATCAGACGCTCTGCCATGGCGCGCAGGTTTTCGCGTTGTTCCTGGAGAGTCCGATACCGGTTGAGGCGTGTGATCGTGCGCACCCGCGCAATGATTTCCTGGCGATCGACCGGCTTGTGCAGAAAATCATCGGCGCCAGATTCAATACCCTTTAAAAGTGATTCGCGATCATCCAGGGCGGTGAGCAGGATGATCGGGACCTCAGCCAGCCGCGGGTCGGAGCGGATGCGGCGGCAGACTTCGAAGCCATCCAAGCCCGGCATCATCACATCCAGCAGGATCAGATCAGGTTGCAGCGTCTTCAGCAGTTTCAGCGCCTGGAAGCCGTCTGCAGCCAGATGGAGTTGATAGTTCTCTTTGTCGAGCAGCGCTACCAGAGTCTCTCTGGCAGAGGGCGCATCATCTACGATCAGAATTGTACTCATGAATGTTTGAGCTCCTTTTCACCACCCAGAAAGGTCTCAATGGTCTTGATGAGAGCCCGCAAATGGATTGGCTTGGTGATGTATTCATCCATGCCAGCTGCCAGGCAGCGTTCACGGTCATTCGCCATCGCCAGGGCGGTGAGCGCGATAATGGGTGTGTTTGAAAATTCTGGCTGGCTGCGCAATCTTCGCGTGGCTTCAAAACCATCCATGCGCGGCATTTGAATATCCATGAGGATCAGATCAGGCTTTGTGGTTTGCGCTTGAGATACACCCTCGATGCCATCGCGTGCAATAATTACATGGAACCCGTTTAGTTCCAGATAATCTGAGAGCAGCATAATGACTTCCTCGGTATCTTCGATCAACAAAATGGTCGGCTTGTGGGTCTGATCGAATTTCAAGGGTCGGAATTTCCCGGTGCTCTTCAATCTTTCGATGGGGTCAACAACCAGAGCCGGTTCCCACGGCAGCACAATGGTGAAACGACTGCCTGCACCCAGCTGGCTGACCACATTCGTACTGCCGCCATGCAGGCGCGCCATCTGAGCCACCAAAGCCAGCCCCAGACCCGTGCCTGACGATTCGCGTGCCAACCCAGAATCCAATTGTACAAAGGTCTGGAATAAACGCGGCAGGTCAGCCTCTTTAATGCCAATGCCGGTATCCCAAATGGTGAAGGTGACTTGGTTTTTATCGGAGTTGCCGTGAACTTCGAGACCTAGTTTGCCGTCATTGGGCGTGAACTTGACGGCATTGCTCAGCAAATTCACAAGCATTTGTTTAAGGCGGCGTTCATCAACCCACATCAGGCCCAGGGTTTTATCGATCTCCAGGCTGGTGGTTTGATTCTTTTTCTGTGCCAGTTGCTTGATCATCCGCAGGCTGGCATCGCAGATCGAATTAATATCGACCTTGTCAAGTTCCAATTTGACTTGACCCGCTTCGATCTTCGCCAGGTCCAGGATGTCATTGATCAAGGACAACAGGTGACGTCCGCTTTCGGTGACCGTGGCTAGGTATTTCTGTTGTTTTTCGTTCAGCGGACCGGCGGTCTGTTCTGCCAGACTCTCTGAAAGACCGAGAATGGCATTGAGCGGCGTGCGCAATTCATGGCTCATGTTGGCGAGGAATTCATCCTTGATACGCAGGGCACGCGCTAAATTTATATTGGAACGTTTGAAATCTTCGGTGCGTGCCTCCACGCGGTGTTCCAGATCGCTCTGCGTTTTTTCCAGCTCAGCCTGGGCTTTTTCGCGTTCTTCTAATTCTTGCCTTGCCAGCGCATACAACTGGGCATTTTCGATGGCGATGGCCGCCTGATTGGCAATGGTCAGCAGCAGGCGCTCGTCCGCTGCGGTGAAGGCATTTTCGAGTTCACTCTCCACGGCAATGGATCCCAGGGTATGGCCGCCTGTGTGGATCGGGACGTATAAGCCGGATTGGATACCGGGAAACGTTTCGATATAGCGCGCTTCCTGCTTAACTTGCGGAACGCGCAGCACGTCGCCATGTTTTACCACCCAGCCGCTTAAGCCGGTGTCTGAAGTGGTAATGATCTGATTCAGGCGGGCGATCTCGGCTTTAAGTTCTGCTGCGTTATAGCGAGGATCGCCCAGGGCGATCAATTCGAGCTGGTCGGATTGTGGGTCATACAGGCGAACAGCGGCGTGATGCCAGTCCAGTTTTTGCTGGATGATCTCGAGCATCTTTTCGCCGATTTCCTGCGGCTCGAGCAAACGGTTGATCGCCAAGCCGCTTTCATACAAGACCTCGAGTTCCGCGAGATGATATTTAATCTCCAGTTCAGCCTGCTGGCGTTCGAGCCAAAGCCCTAGGTCATTGGCAATCGAATCGATCAGGTTTTGTTCTTCCGGGATGATGAAGGACTGCTCGGCAGTGTAGAATACTTGCAGTTGTCCCACGACAACTTTTTGAACCAGGATATCTGTCTGGATGAGATGAGTTAACGGTTCAGTATATTTCTGCGAAGCAAACTGACTGCCATTGAGTTTGATCACGGGCGCGGCGATCTCGGGGAACTGCATGGCGCTGGTAAGGTGTTGAATGATGCGGTTACACAGTTCTTCAGAAGTTAGATCACGGCCGATTTCACTGCGGACCGCATACAGGCAGGTCGTTTCCTTAAGCCGTTCATGGCTTTCATATTCCACCCGTTTGCGTTCGGTGATATCTGCGGCAATACCTGCAATACGCACTACTTTGCCTGAAACATCGAAGATCGGGAAAGCGCGGTCCCAGACCCAATGCACGGACCCATCGGAGTGTATAAAGCGGTATTCCGCTTCTGTTGGGTATCCCATTCTTTGCTTTTTAAGGGTGTGCAGTACTGCTAGACGATCTTCTGACAGAATACTATCTATAAAAATATTCGGTACCCGCAGCAGGTCTTCGAGCGCATGACCCCAAACTTTTTCGCCAGCCGGGCTGATATAGAGATCCTCACCGCTGACTGCATCGGCGATCCAGAACACTTCTTGAATATTATCAGCCAACTGGCGGAAGCGTTCCTCGGAGGCGCGTAATTCATTTTCTGTCTGTTTGCGTTCGGTAACATCCCGCAATATGCCCTCATGGTAGATGATATTGCCCTGCTCATCGTGGACATAAGAGCCGCGGTCTTCAACCCATATTTCGGATCCGTCTTTACGACGCATCCGGTATATATCTACCTCCTCCTGACCGGTGTCTAAAATATGACTGCCCCTTTCTGTCGGTTCAAAATAGAGATCGCGTTTGATATCCACCGCCAGCATTTCGGCCTCGCTTGCATATCCAAACATCTTGACCATGGCTGGGTTGATGTCAACAAACTTGCCGGCGTGCGTACTGCGATAGAGGCCATCCAGCATACGGTCAAATAACGAACGGAAACGTTCCTCACTATTGCGCAGCGCATTCTCCGCCTGTTTGCGCTGGGTGATATTTCGGAAGTTCCAGACCCGGCCCACGATCGTATCACCCAGCCGTTGTGGCAGGGAATACCGCTCGAATATCCGGCCGTCTAGGAATTCCAGTTCATCGAAGGAAACAGCTTCAGGTGTTATATAGAGCGCTTCCACTTCGGCGATAAATTTATCTGGATATTTCAACTGGTTCACGATCGATTCCAGCAGGGCATGGTCATCCTTTTTTTCCGCCAGGTTAGAGGGGATCTGCCACAGTTCGAGGAACTTACGGTTGAAACTGGATACCTTGCCATCCGATGCAACCACCAAGATACCGTCAGCTGTGGATTCGAGCGTGGCATTCAGCAGGGAGTGGGAGTTTTTCAACTCAGCTTCAGCCTGTTTGCGCTCGGTGAAATCTTCGGTGTGCACCATCACCAGGTCTGGGGGCACAAATGCATATTTCACGCTCAGGTATTTGTGTTCCCCAGTTGCTTTCAGATCGTACTCCATCTCCCGTTCAATGGTCGTTTTTTGCTGGATGCATTGGCGTAGATCGTGCAAAGCCTGTTCATCCTCGCCGTACATTTGACTTGCTTCGCTGCCCAGCAGATCTGTTATCTTGCCACCGCTGATAGCACGCGCCATCTCGTTAAAATCAACAAGGATGAGCGCATCCCCAACCAATTGCCAGGTGTAGGTGGGGACCGGGATGGCTCTGAAGAGTGATTGGAAGCGCTCTTCACTTTCCTTCAAGCTCTTTTCTGCCTGTTTGCGCTCGGTAATATTAGACATTGCCCCGATCATACGTAGCACCTGGTTGTTGGCTTCACGTTCGATGTAGCCATGGTCGCTGATGTAAGCATAGGAACCATCTTTGAGCTGGAAGCGGTATTCATCCCACCAGACGGTCTCACTGCTTTTAATCACCTCATCCAGTTTTGAAAGCAGGCGTGGAAGATCTTCAGGGTGCACATGCTCTTCCCACCAGGTCTCGTAGGGACCAACTTCAGCGGACGAATATCCAAAAATAGCTTGGGAGTTTTCTGACCATAGCAGTTGATTTGTAGCCAGGTTCCATTCCCAGATCACATCCTGCGTTGCAAGTGTCGCAAGTCGATAGCGCGCTTCGCTGGCGCGCAGCGCGGTCTCCACCTGATCGCGGTCTTCGATCACGCTCAAGAGCACCTGACGCGATAGATTGGAGCTTTCGAGCAAACCTTGCAGTTGGGTTTGACTTTCCAATAGGTTGGCTTCGGCTTGCTTAGCTTCGGTAATATCCTGAATTGCACCGGATACTTTATTATCTTGTACCTGACCAAAGACATGTACCCAAAGCCAGTTGCCCTTTGCAGTAATCAGCCGTAATTCCAGATCAAAGGATTTGCCCTGTTCGATTGCCGCGCTCACAGCCTGCGCAATCATGGGCTTGGATTCGGGGGCGTAAAAAGCAATGGCTTGGGCTGTGGTTGGTTGAAAGCCGGGCTCCACTTCATGGATGCGGCACACTTCTTCAGTCCATACCAATGTTTGGGCTGGGAGCTGGATTTCCCAGCCGCCGACTTTTGCCAACCGGCCGGTTTCATTGAGTAGTCTTTGCTGTTCTAGTAATTGATCGTTTGTCTGCCTGCGCTCAGTGATATCTAATGCAGTTCCTTCGTAATGCAGGAGCTGGCCCTGCTGGTTGCGAACTGCTCTTGAGTTCTCTGTAATCCATATGCGGCTGCCATCCCGGCGGTAAATCTGGGATTCGAAACCTGTTAGGCTGCCATGTTCATCCATCAGCCGGATGAATTCTTCCCGCCGGCCAGGTTCTACATAGAACTGCTTTTGAATATCGCCAATGTTGGCGAGCAATTCTTCGGATGACCGATAGCCCAACATCCGTGCTCCAGACGGGCTCACGGTGATGAATTTGCCGTCAGGCGTTGTTTGATTGATCGCCTCAATTGAGTTCTCAAAAATGGTGTGATATTTCTCTTCGGCTTGGCGCAACGCCAATTCCACCTGCTTGCGCTCGGTGATATCCTCCAGCGCCACACGGCACGTTTGTTCATCCAGGAGGTGGGTTGCCATGATCTGCACCCAGAGAACTGGTCCAGCCTGCGCCAGGGCAAGCTCGCACGGCGCTTGGATCTGGTCCTCAAATATTTGTTGCATATAATCGTTAAATGCTGGCAAAGACTCGGCGGCCACGAAAGTCCCAAAGCGGCGCGAGATCAGTTGGGCGCGTTCTCTGCTGAGGAGGCGCGCACTGGTCAGGTTGGCTTGCTGGATCGTTCCCGCGCGTGTCAGGGTTAAATAGCCCACGGGCGCAAAATCGTACAGCTCGATAAATTGGGCGAGCGTTTGCTCTGTCTCGGCCCGTGATTGTATGAGTTCCTCTTGTTGCAGCTCCAACTCGATCTGATGCACTTCGAGTTCGTGAACCAGACGCTCCAGTTCCAGCGGCGCTGCCTGCTTCGGTTTTGAGGGCTCGTGCGCTTGCCACTGCGCTTCAGCGCGCTGGCGGAGTGCGGTCGTTGCCTCGGGCTTGTTAGATTTCTTCTTCATAACCTGCGCTCCATGGGCTTGCCCAATTCTGCGCTGGGATAGCGCGGCGGCTGGCTGGTTTGGGTCAGCAACTCGTTGACCTCGTGCTTCAGTTCAAGCACGCGCGTCTCACGCCCGAGGGTGGCTGCGTTCCAGCGTTGCAGTTCATCCAGCTGTTCTTTTAGTTTGCTCTCGGCTTGTTTGCGCTCCGTAATATCCTGATATGTACCAATCGAGCCGTACGCGACTCCTTGCTTATCACGCAATTCCACGGCCGCTTCGAAGACCCAGTGGATCTTTCCATCCCGCGCCCGAATGCGATGCTCGCATTTCCAAATCGCTTCTTCACCTGAGCGGACTCGTTGAATTCCCTCATCGAGGGAGTAGCCTGCCAGGTTATCCACGAGATTAAATTCCTCAATCAGCGTATCCCATATCTTCGCGCTGAATTCCTCAGGTCCATAACCGGTGATCTG
>JBDTWO010000178.1:0-10278 GCA_040006635.1 Chloroflexota bacterium | reverse complement strand
AACCAAAAACTTATTACGACGGTCGCTTACTATCTGGCTTTTATCCTGCTCGGACTCACCATCTCAACCGAGGGTCCCACACTTCTCAAGCTTTCCGAGCATACTTCCAGCACGTTGGGGCAGATCAGCTCGATCTTCATCTTCGGTTCATTCGGATATCTGACCGGCTCCTATATCAGCGGACGAATTTATGACCGGGTCTCTGGTCACCAATTCATGAGCGCCGTACTCATCATGCTCGGCAGCGTGACGGCGCTCGTGCCGGTCGCAACCTCGCTGCCGATGTTGTTGGTCATCATCCTCATTCTCGGACTCGCCAAAGGCGCATTGGATGTTGGCTGTAACACCTTACTGCTCTGGGTCCATAACGAAAAGGTCGGACCGTTCATGAACGGACTGCACGCCTGCTTCGGCGTGGGCGCGTTCATCGCACCTTTGATCGTGGCAGGCGTGATGAAGTCAACCAGCGATATTTATTGGGTGTACTGGTCTTTTGCGATCGCGGCATTTCCCATCGCATTCTTCATTTGGAGTTTACCCAGCCCGCCTGCGCGCGCAACGCCGGAAGAACATAAAGCCACACCCATGCCGATCATTCCAGTGACAGTAATGGTTCTGTGCTTTGTTTTATATGTTGGCGCGGAAGCCGGTTACGGTAACTGGATCTACACCTATGCCTTCAAACTTAATCTGGGCACTGAGATCACCGCCAACTATTTGACGTCCGCCTTTTGGGGTTTCTTCACGGTCGGACGCTTACTCGGCATCCCGATCTCCACCCGCGCCAAGACACTGGAGATCCTCACCATGGATTTTGTGGGCTGTCTCTTGAGCGTTGGCTTGATCCTACTGTTTCAAGATTCAGCGACCATCCTTTGGGTTGGGAGCATTTTATTGGGCATCTCGCTCGCTTCCATCTTCCCCACGTTTCTGACTCTCACCGAAGAACGCATGCACATCACTGGAGCCATGACCGGCTGGTTTCTCGTCGGCGGCGGACTGGGTGGGATGATCATGCCGTGGTTGATCGGTCAGGCATTCGTACGGATCGGACCCAAAGCCATGATCGCGATCGTGCTTGTCACCATCGTTCTTAACATCCTCGCTTTGGTTTCGTTCACAAGGGTATCTGCCAAAGCAACCAGTAGTGTGTGATAAAAGTCCTATGGAATTACGAACAATGGAACTTATCATTGCAAACCAATTCGGTCATAATCGTAATATATATCCAACCAAAGGAGAGCCAAGATGACAACTGTCCGCAGATTACTTGAATCCAAAGAAGGTGCCAGCAATTTCGCCGTATCCATCAATGACATGGTCCTCGACGCCTTGAAAGTCATGAACGATGCCAAAGTCGGCGCCGTGCTCGTGACCGAGAACCATAAGATCGTGGGGATCTTCACCGAGCGCGATTATCTCCAAAAAGGTGAAATGGCAGGCAGGGTCGCCAAATCCACTCCGGTCAAGGATGTCATGACCCACGATATGTACACGGTCAACATGGAGACCTCCGTTGAACAATGCATGGCATTGATGGACGAGCATCACTTCCGCCATCTGCCGGTTGTGGAAAATGACCACCTGGTCGGCATCGTATCCATCCGCGATGTGTTGAACGCCCTCCTCAAGAATAAAGAGATCGAAATCAAGGGACTCGAGAACTACATCATGGGTTCTGGTTTTGCGGGGTAGATAAACATTCCTTCAACAGTTGAACTGCTAGAAGAACTGAACTTGTTTCCCCAGCAGTTGCACTGCTGGACACCCGCATCTTCGGCAGTGCAACTGCCAAAGGAACTACACTAACAGCTGGAAGAACAAGAAGCGAATAAAGAACGGCATACGAGTAGTGACAAAGTCATTACTCGTTTCTTTTTAGTTTGCACCTTTGGTAAAATCACTTACATGTCGATCAATAAAGGTATTATTCATGTAGCTATCGTGGCATTAATTTCTATCTCCTTTTCTGGATACAACTCAGATACTTCAAAACCCGTTGCGACCAGTACATTTATACCTTCTGCGACCGCTACACTAATTCCAACTGCAACTTTTATACCAATTACGCCTGTGGCTATTGGAACTTCTATTCCAAACGCTTCTCAAGAAATTAGAATAGATAATATTGACCGTATTACCTCCTTCGCCAGATGGGGGGATGGAAATGTCAACGATACGAAATATACATTTAACGGCAAATATCTTATTGCCGCGACAACAACAGGCTTGTATGTTTACAATACAAGCGATTACTCATTGGCAAAATACATTGATACAGAAACCGCAATTGCGAGAATAGCCATTTCACCAGATAGCACTTTGGTTGCAGCATCAACACCAGACAAAACAATAATCTACGACTTAGTAAAAGGCATTTCAAAATTTACGGTAAGCACAATAGCACACAGTATCTCCTTTTCTTGGGACGGACAAATATTAGTCACAGGGACAGATAATGGAGTTCTCCAACTATGGGATGCGAACAACGGAAATCTGATTCAAAACTTTGAAAACAGTGACGAAATTATCAATACAATTTCTTATTCACCCGACGGAAGATTTATCGCTACAGGAGGATTTACAACACAAATATGGAAACCAGATGGAACAATATTGAACACCCAAGGACCCTACGTTAGCGGTGGCGACACCAGTGATTTATTCTTTTCCCCAGACGGGAAGCTCTTAGCAGAAAGTGCAGATGGGATTCGACTATGGAGGGTACTAGATAACGGAAAGCTAATAATATTTAGAACTATTGCATTAGAAAACTCATCGGATACACGAGTAGTAGCAATATCTCCGAATGATAAATATCTAGCCGCAGCAACAACGGATGGAATGTTTGTTTGGGATATCATAAGCGGAGCAATTATCCAAAAAGTACAGATGGAACGAAATTTCGCATCTGGAATTAGTTGGTCTCTCGACAGCACACTTGTTGCTTTATCATCGAGTAAACGAGGTTTGGAAGTTTGGGATTTGAATAGCAAAGAACCCCTTCAAAAGCTTCACGAAATTTCAGGTGTTATAAACGCCTTAGACTGGTCTTCCAATGGTGAAAGAGTAGCCAGTGGAACCGATGAGGGGAATGTTTTTGTATTGAATTCACAAAGCGGAAAAATTGTTTTTACTCTAAAGAACAAACCTCAAGTCAACAACCTCTCCTTTATGCCAGATACAAACATACTAGCAGTAGGACTAGGAGATAGAACTATAGAAATACTGAACTCAGATGGAACAATAAATAAATCTCTGGCCAGTGTACTAGGTTGTTGTGGCACTTATCTTTCATATTCTCCTAACGGCAATTTGTTGGCAGGAAATATCCCAGGTGAAGATTTCACAATAGAAAGCATTCAATTTTGGGACACCAAGAATTGGGATGTTATTAAGTCTTTAGAGCTAAAAGGTGATATAAGAAAGTCAGTATCTAGCATAGCATTCTCATCCGACGGAAAGCTTATTGGGGCCACAGAAACCTACGATTCAACCATCATGATCTGGAACATAGATGACTTATCAATTAAATACACATTATCACTACCTCATGAAAGTACATTTGCAATCAGGTTTTCGCCTAATGGGGAATATATTGTCTCAGTATCGTCAGCAGGAGATGATTTTAGAAGAAAAGACAATGTTATCAAAATGTGGCAAGTTAGTAATGGAGCGTTGTTATATGAGATAAAAGTCAAGCCAACTACAATATTTAATGGGCGAGAATTCTTTTCCTTTTATTATTCCCACAAAAACAACATCATTGCTTGGTCACCTAACGGAACCGTCTTTGCTGTCGGGATGCCCAACGGCAAAATAAGAATCATTAAAGCTGATGACGGAAAAACTCTGAACGAATTAGAAGGTCATACTTTATGGGCAACTAGTGTTGTTTTCTCACCTGATGGACGTTATTTAGCATCAGGCTCACTCGATGGAACAATAAGAATATGGGGTATTAAATAGTAATGATATTGATGCTCAATCGATTCTATTGCCCACCAATACAAAGTCATTACTTGTTTCTTTTTAGTTTGCACCTTTGGTAAAATCACCCGCATGTCCCCATATAAATACATTGTCTGCCTTCTGCTATCATCTTTGCTGTTCTCAGCCTGTGCGCCAACTTCCTTAACACCCTACCCCACCTATGATCCCTTCGCGCCGGTGGCTGGAACTACCAGCGTCGCGCCTGCACCGATCCAAACCGGCGTTGTGGACGTTACAACAACCAAAACACCCACCGGTCCCACACCTACGCGTGCGGCGATCTCGGTTGCTTTACCGGCGCATGTTTCAAATTCATTGTACATAACGCCCACACCCGATGCACCGCATCCACTGCCGCCGCCGCGTGGATCTGCTGACCAATACACCATCCAACCCGGCGATACATTGTTTAGCATTGCGCAGGGACATGGAGTCTCGCTCGAGGCGCTGATGCAAGCCAACGGGTTGAACGAGGCAAGCATCATCGCAGCCGGCGCAGTCTTGAACATTCCCGCGGTAACCACCGATCCGAATCCCGGCTCATCGCACAAGATCATTCCCGATTCAGAATTGGTCTACGGACCCGACAGCATTCAATTCGATCTCGATGCCTATCTCAAGACTCGCAACGGCTATCTCTCCAATTACGTTCAGGATGTCAACGGCGAATATCTCACAGGCGAACAGATCGTTATGCGGGTTGCGCAAAATTATTCGGTCAACCCGCGTCTGCTCGTTGCGCTCATCGAATATCGCAGCGGCTGGGTCACGAATCCACTGCCCACCAACATCGATTATCCGCTCGGCAATTACGATCCCAATAAAGCGGGGCTGTACCGCCAAGCTGCCTGGACTGCAGATAATTTAAACCGCGGTTATTATTCTTGGCGCGCCAATGCCATCTCCGCTTTATCGCTAAGCAATGGCAGCTATGTCCCACTTTCACCCACCATCAATGCCGGCACAGCCGGTGTGCAATATTTTCTTTCCCTATTCAATGACCGCGCCACCTGGGATGCGGATGTAAGTTCACTCGGATTCTCGCAAACTTACAATCAACTCTTCGGCTTTCCCTTCGACTATGACATCGCTGCACTCATACCATTCGGCTTGACCCAGCCTCCGATGCAGCTGCCCTTTGCTGACGGCGTGACCTGGTCCTTCACGGGTGGTCCGCATGGCGGCTATGGTGATGGCTCAGCCTGGGCGGCTTTGGACTTCGCGCCACCCGGTGAACTTGGAGGCTGTGCAGTTAGCAATGAATGGGTCGTTGCCATCACAAACGGACTCATCATCCGCGCCGATAACGGTGCGGTGATCCAGGATCTCGATAATGACGGCTACGAACAAACCGGCTGGAACGTCTTATATATGCACGTCGCTTCGCAAGATCGTGTCCAACCGAACACGTATGTGTATGCAGGAGAAGTCATTGGGCATCCCTCGTGTGAAGGCGGCGTCTCAGATGCCACCCATCTGCATCTGGCGCGAAAATACAACGGAGAATGGATTCCAGCCGATGGCAACATCCCTTTCAATTTAGACGGCTGGGTATCCAGCGGGAATGGCAGTTACTACGATGGTTTCCTGACCCGCGGCACAACGGTGCTGACCGCAGAAGTGGGCATTCAGGAAGGGATCAATCAGATTTCAAGATAAAGCCCTCACCCTGCCCTCTCCCAACGGGAGAGGGGGAAACTGTCCCTGCAAAAAGCTGTCACAAACGGGGTGAGGGAGAGTTGGAGATCAATAAACTTTTAGGCATCCACTCTTTTCACTCCGCTCAGGGCTTATTAATCAATACAGGTATAATACCCTCCGTGAAACGCGCAATCTATTTTCTGATCTTAGCTTCCCTCCTGACATCCTGCATCGGCAACGCATCCTTATGGGGACAATACCAAACACCCACACCCAGCGGAGGGATTCCCGATATCGTATCGTCAATCCCAGATGTATATATCCCTCCGACCGATGTGTTTGTTCAAAACCAGCCTACACCCATACTTGAACTCACCCCGACACCCACATCTCTACTGAATACATTTGTCACTCAACCTGCGGTCTCAACAGCACCTGCACTCACCCCCACCGTGGACGGCAACAGCATCCTCTACTACGCTCAAAGCGGGGATTGGCTTCCAGCTGTGGCGAGCAGGTTCGAGGTAGAAGTGAGCGAGATCACGTCCCCAAAAATTTTACCTGAACAAGGCTTCATTGATCCGGGTACACTGCTCATCATCCCAAACCGCCTGGACAAAACGGTGGAGTATACGTCCGCCGTGCAACTGCTGCCGGATAGTGAGTTTGCATATTCTGCCACCGCGCTGGATTTTGATACTGCCACATATATCCAAGCCGCGGGCGGATATCTTGCCACGTATCGCGAATATCTTAAATCAACGGCATGGACTACCGGCGCCGAGGGCATTGAAAGATTGGCGCACGAAAACTCGGTCAACCCGCGCTTGTTATTGGCGGTGCTGGATTATGAATCACACTGGGTACGCAGCAAGCCCGCCGATGATTTTCATACCAAGTATCCGATGGGTTACGAGAGCTATCTCAATGTGGGCATGTTCGGTCAATTGACGTGGGCGATCAATCAAATGTCGGCGGGCTATTTTGGCTGGCGCACCGGCAAGCTCAATGAGTTGACTTTTCTGGATGGCAAGACGCTGCGCCTTGATTCCACACTCAACGCGGGCACGGTTGGCATCATGGTTTTATTTTCACGCTTGCATACGTTGAATGAATGGCTGCGGATCATGGATCCGAACAGCGGCTTCCCATCTTTTTATGCAGGCATGTTCGGCGATCCCTGGGCGCGCGCAACTGCAATTACAAATTTTTTTCCGCCCAACTTTAGCCAGCCTGAATTTACTCTGCCGATCGAGCCAAAGATTACGTGGTCATTCACCGGTGGACCGCATAGCGCCTGGGGTGTAGATGGTCCGCTGGCAGCGTTGGACTTTGCACCGCGCGGCGATAAAGCTGGCTGTACGGTCACCACGACCTGGGTGGTTGCCATGGCGCCGGGTTTGGTGGTCCGTTCTGCCAACGGGGTTGTGATGGTCGATATGGATGGCGACGGTCACGAACAGACCGGCTGGGATATCATGTATCTGCACATTGCCACCAAAGATCGTGTACCGCTCGGCACCTGGGTGGAACGGAATGCTCACATCGGGCACGCATCCTGCGAAGGCGGTAATTCAACCGGCACACATACGCACATCGCGCGGAAATATAACGGCGAATGGATGCTGGCAGATGGACCCGTCCCATTCGTGTTGAGCGGTTGGACGACCATCGCCGGTGAAAAACCTTATTTGGGTAAACTCGTAAAAGGTAACAAGGTGATCACCGCCGATGTCTACGGACAAGCCTGGTCTTTGATCACGCGCGAAGATGGCGAATAAGCTCATGCAGGTGACAATCAAGGTCACCTTACTCATGCTACTCATCACTGCTTGCGCGCCGCGTGCGTCAACGGTGAATATCGAAAACATGATCACGCCGCTCGCGCCGACGCCAATTCCCGCGCCCACATCTGGCAGACCCGCATATGCCCCCGGCGAACTCGTAGATTACACAGCACAAAACGGCGATACGCTCCCGGCTCTTGCAGCACGCTTCAACACCACCGTGGACCAGATCATGCAAGCCAACCCGGTCATCCCTGCCGATGCCACAACGATGCCGGTCGGGCTGCCGATGAAAATTCCGATTTATTATCTGCCGCTGTGGGGCACAGCCTATCAAAGCATTCCAGACCACGCCTTCGTCAATGGACCATCGCAGATCGGGTTTAGCACCTCAGCGTTTGTGGCATCCACCAGCGGTTGGTTGAAAAACTATCGCGCCTACGCAGGTGACAAAATGCGTACCGGCGCTGAGATCGTGGATTATGTTGCGACGAACTATAGCATCAGTCCGCGCCTATTGTTGGCAGCGCTGGAATATCAAAGCGGCGCACTCACCCAACCTGAACTTCCCGATACAAAATATTTACTTGGATTTCCGCGTAGCTTTTACGACACGCCCTACCTGCAACTGGTTATTGCGGCGAACACATTCAACAACGGTTACTACAGTTGGCGCGCTGGCCAACTCATCGAATTTGAATTACTAGATCAAACGATCGTCAGACCCGATCCCTGGCAGAACGCCGCCTCTGTGGCGATCCAATATTATTTTTCCAATTTTTATGCCGGGACGGAATACTACGCCTCGATCGGACCCGACGGGCTGGCGCGAACATACCGAACCTTGTTCGGCGACCCATGGCTTAACCCAACTACTCTCATCCCGGGCAGTCTTCAACAACCGGGGTTGATACTCCCCTTTCCACCTGAGCAAGTGTGGACCTATACTGGTGGACCCCACACCGGCTGGGGAAAAGGTGAGCCTTACTCAGCTGTGGATTTTGCGCCACCTGCCGAACAATCAGGCTGCACCACACCAAATGCTATAAATTATGCAGTAGCCGTAGCCGATGGGCTGGTTGTTCGTTCAAATGATGATGGTTTGGTGTTGGATTTGGATGGGGATGGCGATGAACGTACGGGCTGGGACATTTTTTATTTGCATCTCGCAGCCAGCACCCGGGCAACAGCTGGGAAACAACTTCACGCAGGTGATATGATCGGTTACCCCTCTTGTGAAGGCGGCGAAACAACCGGTACCCACATCCATATCGCCCGTAAATATAACGGAGAATGGACGCTTGCCGATGGTCCGCTGGCATTCAACCTGGAGGGCTGGGTCGCTCACAATGGCTCGCAAGCCTATCAGGGCACATTCACCCGCAAGGCGGCCGTCATTAAAGCCTGTGATTGCTCAGATGCACCCAGCAGTATTAGATCAGATGCTCGCTAAAGCTAGTCACTCTTCTGACACATCCTGCCACACCCCCTGATGAGTTAATCGTTTCGCGTCATGCCCCTCATCTTCATAAATTTCATATTGCAGATCGATCGGAAAAATCTGCCCGAACATAAATTGCGCCGGGCAATACTTGGTTGCTGAAAGTTCAATGGCGCGTAACACGGCGGATTCTTCGATCTCGTTGCCAGTCACAACGTACGTGATCAGCGCGTTCGTAAATACTTTGGGATATTCTTTTGCCGTCGATGCATCTACCCGCACATCGAACTGGGTTACCTGCTGGCGCTTTTTTTGCAGGATCGAGATCACGTCCATGGCGGTGCAGCCCGCCAACCCAAGCAGCAACATTTCCATCGGGCTGACGCCGCTATTATTTCCTCCTACAGATTCAGCCGAATCCATTTTCACAGGGAAGCCAGAATCGGCAACGCCGATGAAGGTCATATTCTGTTGCCAATTGACGGTTGCTTTCATGGCTGCTCCGTGATGATCGCCGGGATATATTTATCCAGCATCTTTTTATTGATGCCACCCACCCACATCAAACGGACGGTGCCCTGACGGTCAATGACAAATGAGCTGGGCAGATTCAGGGTTTTGAAGGCTTGTTCGGTGGCAATATAGGTTGGGTCGAGCCAAACCGGGAAGGTCAATTGGTAGTCTTTTACAAACTGCAAAACATCCGGCGTGGGATCGCCATCATTGATGGCGATAATGGCGAAGCCCTGGTCAACATATTTGTTGTAAAGCGCCTGAAGCGCGGGCATCTCTTCTTTACAAGGTGGGCACCACGTTGCCCACAAGTTGACCAGCACCACCTGTCCGCGATAATCTTTTAGGGAACGCTCCACGCTTTGGGTATCGGTGAGAGTCAGTTCGGGGGCGGCAAAGTTCACTTTAACAGGAACCGCTGAAAAGTCAGATTGAGGCGCAGTGTCGCGATAAATATAGAACACGGAGGCGACGATGAGGAGTAGTCCCAATCCGAGTAATAGAAAAGGCAGAGTTTGGCGGGGTTTTGATTCAGTCATTGAGGTTAAGTATACCCGTTCGAATATGGACTTAGTGTAATCAGGATGAATGTCATAGAAATAATGATGTTCGTTACTGGGGAATGCATCGACAACTGGGTAACATGTCCCAAAGGTTAACCCAGTTGGAAAACATTGCGATCTTCAAAGATCTAGACGAAAAATATATGCGCCTGCTCAAGCCGCTGTTCGAGCCGTTCGCATGCAGCGCGGGTGCTACCGTTTTACGGCAGGGCACGCCAGCTGATTATCTTTATTTGGTGATCAGCGGCGCAGTGGAAATGAACTTTAAGCCTTATGATGGCGTTCCGATCACGATCAGCCATGTTGAAAAAGATGGTCTGTTCGGTTGGTCGGCTGTGGT
>JBDTWO010000177.1:0-10321 GCA_040006635.1 Chloroflexota bacterium | reverse complement strand
TGCGCGGGAACATAAACACGGATCCGACGACAATCAGCAGAATAGCCAGCCCCAGATAGACCTCACGCTTCGGCTTTTGGATCGCATACACAAATGGAACGATACTTAGCAAAAGCAGAACCAGCGCCCACCAATTGAAAGACAGATTGTAAACAGCGTAACCAGCCAACGCGATACAGAAAAATGCCCCCACCTCAAACAGCCCCGTCCCAGGTGAGACGAGCGCCATAAAACCCAACAACACACTTGCCAGCAAAACCAGATAAGCTATATTAGGTTCAAGTAAGAAGTCCATAACTCCTCCAATTCATTATACAACACTTGGCACTTTTTATTTATACTGAACGTCCTATGCTACATACGAGATTCGTAACGCTAAGTTTGCAAGGGATTTCCTGACCCAGGCTTTATAATTACCTGACTCGTAGAATATCACTCCACAAGGAGCACAAGTGAACTTTCAAAAAATTTGTTTCATCGGGCTCGGCTATATCGGACTGCCGACCGCCTCGACCTTCGCCATCCACGGACTCAAAGTTTTGGGCGTGGATATCAACCAAAATGTCATCAACACTTTGAAAAAGGGCGAAATCCACATCCATGAACCGGGACTGCGCGATGTGGTCACCCAAGCCATTCACTCTGGAAACTTCTCCTTTTCAACCCATCCCGAACCAGCTGACGCTTTCATCATCGCCGTCCCCACCCCCTTCATGGATGACGCTTATGGCGAATACAACAACGAAAAATACAAACTTGCGGACATGCGTGCCGTGACCTCTGCGGCGGAAGCGATCGTCCCGCATCTTCGCCAGGGAAATCTGGTCATCCTCGAATCAACTTCACCGCCACTGACAACGCTCAACCTCGTCAAACCGATCCTCGAGAAATCAGGCTTGAAAGCCGGGGTTGATTTTCATCTCTGCTATTCACCGGAACGCGTTCTGCCCGGACAAATCCTACGCGAACTTATTGAGAACGCGCGCGTGGTCGGCGGTGTCACCCCCGAATCAGCCAAAGCCGGGCATGAACTCTATGCGACCTTCGTCAAAGGCGAGATCATCGAAACCGACTCGACCACCGCTGAGATGGTCAAGATCATGGAGAACACGACGCGCGATGTGAACATTGCCATCGCCAATGAATTCTCGCGTCTCGCTGAGAAATTCGGCGTAGATGTATGGGAAGCGATCAGCCTTGCCAACCGCCATCCGCGCATCAACATTCTCAACCCAGGACCCGGCGTCGGCGGTCACTGCATCAGCGTGGACCCGTGGTTCTTCGTTGAAGCCGCACCGGAGTTGACGCCGCTCATTTATCACGCCCGCATGGTCAATGACGGACAACCGCATTTTGTGGTTGAAAAAGTAAAACAGGCATTTTTAGCTCATGCCGCCGTCCCCGGCGGGGATACAACCAGGAATATATTAGAAGGAAAAAAGATCGCCGCACTGGGATTGGCGTATAAACCCGACGTGGATGATCTGCGCGAAAGCCCAGCGACGGAAGTTGTGCATCTGCTTCAAGAAGCGGGCGCACAAGTCAAAGCCTGGGAACCGTTCAAGCCTAACGCTGATATGAAAGGCATTGATATGGCTTCAAGCTTTAACGATGCCATCAAGGACGCAGATGCAATTCTCTTGCTCGTCAATCACACAGAATTCAAAAAGCTCAACCCAGTAGAAATTGCGCGAGCAACAAATGCCCGCCTTGTTATAGACTGCGTCCACGCCTGGGACGCAACGATATGGCAAAGCGCAGGCTTCAATGTACACCTACTCGGTGACAATAAATCCAAAATCGGAAATCGGAATTCATAAATTGAAAGTCCTCTCTGTATTCGGTACACGCCCCGAAGCCGTAAAGATGGCGCCGATCGTGCGTTTGTTGAATCAAACCAAGGGCATCGAATCAGTGGTCTGTGTCACCGCGCAACACCGGCAGATGCTCGATCAGGTCTTGGAGTTGTTCCAGATCAAACCGGATTACGACCTAGACCTGATGCGCGAAGGTCAAAGCATGGCACAGGTCAGCGCAGGCATCTTCACACACTTAGACCCCATCCTCGAAGAAATCAAACCAGACTGGGTGTTGGCGGTCGGCGATACGACTACGGTCGTCACTACATCCCTGTTAGCCTTTTACCGCAAGATCAAGTTCGGTCACGTCGAAGCTGGACTCAGAACCCACAACAAATGGCAACCCTTCCCTGAAGAGATCAATCGTCGCCTTGCCACCGTCACAGCCGATTTGCACTTTGCACCGACAGAGTGGTCACAGGGCAATTTACTGCGTGAGGGCGTTGAGCCATCTGCAATTCGCGTGACAGGGAACTCTGTTATTGATGCATTGAACATTGTTTCAAAACAAGCTGAACCACCAGAGGTCAAAAACCTACTCAATCAGTTAGAAATCAACGACAAGCCGACTAGTGGACTAAAAAACCGAAGACTAATCCTCGTCACCGCCCATCGCCGCGAGAACTTCGGCGCACCGCTCGAAAATATTTGCCACGCACTCAAGGAACTTGCCGCACGTGCGAATGTTGAAATTGTATATCCCGTTCACTTGAACCCAAACGTTCAGGAACCGGTCAACCGCATTTTGAAGGATGTAAAGCACATCACTTTATTGCCCCCGCTGGATTATCTGCCACTGGTGCATCTAATGAAACGGGCAACACTGATCCTCACCGACTCAGGTGGTATACAAGAGGAAGCGCCAGCATTCGGCATCCCTGTGTTGGTTTTGCGCGAAACAACCGAGCGCCCGGAGGGGGTCGAAGCAGGGACGTTAAAGCTGGTTGGAACAGAGATCGGCCATATCGTCCAGGAAGCGCAGCGGCTTTTGGATGATCGGCTTGAATATGCAAAGATGTCCAAGGCGTCCAATCCGTATGGCGACGGACACGCGGCTGAGCGAATTGTCGAAGCGTTGCTAAGCGCAGGTGGCAATCATCTTTGAAATGACTGCCACCTGATTTGTGAGTATAATCAACTCAATGAACGTGAATCGGCGCTTGGTTATCGCGTTATTGGTTTTTATACTCTTGCTGGCTACTCAGGGGACAGCACAAGCACAGTCAACAGATGTGCAATTCTTCCTCGAAACTGGTCACAATGTAAAGGGTATATTTTTGCAGTTTTACAAATCTGCAAAAGACCCACAACTAGTCTACGGCTATCCGATCACCGAGCAGATGACTTCCAAAGATGGCAAGACTGTACAATATTTTCAACGCGCACGTTTTGAATTAACCAGCACGCAAGCCATTCAACTGACCGCATTGGGCAGCCTCACCTATCAGCCGAAGAACCCAATGACCATCAACAACCCAAATGCCTGTCAGGTATATCCAAACGGCGTACCGGTTTGCTTTACCTTTCTGGATTTTTACAAAGCCAACGGCGGACCCACGCAATTTGGCAACCCCATCTCCCCTTTTGAATCAAGCGATGGTTTGATCGTTCAATATTTTGAAGGCGCGCGTTTTGAGTGGCGCGCCGATCGCCCCGCTGATCAACGCGTGGTCATCTCTGATCTCGGTCGTATTTATTTCGATCTGCTCAAGGAAGATCCCGCCCAACTCAAGCCTGTCGACCAGCCCGATGCCACCATCAACCCAGTACTCTCGCTGACGGTTCGCGCTTTCGTTTTGAAAGCCGTCACGCTCAAGAGCGGTCAGCAGACTGTTTATGTCATTGTCCAAAACCAGATCGCGAAACCCGTTTCCAATGCAACGGGTAAGGCGCTCGTCAAATTGCCGGATGGCACCCTTCAGGAATTTTCGTTCACCACCAACGCTTCAGGTATCGCGCAAATTTCATTCAACTTTCAAAATCAAAAATCAGGCGAACTTGTGCCGATCGAAATCTCAGTCACTTATCAAAGCATCACTGGCGCAACCAAAACCTCGTTCCGAATTTGGTTCTAAATTTCCCGCAAGTCGAACACCGGTCCATCTTTACAAGCCAACTGCCAACCGGACTTGAGACTCACGGCGCACGCGGCACAATCAGCGACTCCCCCACAAGGCATCGCCGTACGGATCAGGACTTGCGCTTCAACCGCAGCCGAAGCCTGCTTCATCGTCCCCAACTTTTCTCTCAGCCCAAACAGATTCTCACGCGCCACGTCGAAGGCAGCATAATCAGCCCAAGCCAATACTTCATGCAATGTAGCTGACGGCTGGACTTCCACATCATCGGATAACTCACCCACCGGAAAATCAGAAACTACAACAACAGCAGCGCCCTGTTTCAACGCCGGTCGAATCAACCCGCGCAAACGTGACGGCGCATCATCAAACGCCACCAAAGCGATCTTGCGCGCCGCAACCGGGACAGCAAATCCCCGTCCCAATGGACCACGCAAGGAAATACTCAAACCCGGCATCCATGAATGTGGGGCTGGAGGCGCGGCGATGAAACCTTCCGGCGCAGAATCCGTATAGAAAAGAGGAACAGGCAAAACTGAGTCTGAAGCGTCGCTGGCGAGCAGGTATTGTCCGGGCGCCGGGATCAACTCAGGCGGGCAAACCATCCGCACACCGGCATCCAGATAGATTTCAAGAATTTGACCTTTGCCTGTTTTCATAGAGAAATATTAACACGCATCAATGGCATAAGCAAGCGAGTTATAATCAAAAAAGATTAGTTTCGGAGGAAACCATGAATATTTCAACTTTACTACAGGGGCTCGCATCGTTCGTCTGGCTCGCGTTCTTTGGTGTGCTGATTTTGATCTTTACACGCGCAAGCCGTAACCAACCCGCCAAGGGCTTAAATTCGGTCGTGGTCATTTTGCTGGTAGCGGCATTACTGCTGACCGCCGCTGGTGCAGGGCTCGTGTTCCTGCAAGCTAATGAATATGGCGTTGTGATCTCAGCCTTCCAACCCAACGGCTACCGTACCACCGCCTTGACACCGGGTTTGCATTGGATCATCCCATTCGTTGAGAGTGTGCAAAAATATTCCATTGCCAAGCAGACGTACACCATGGCAACCACGAGCAGTGAAGGCGCAGTGCAAGGCGACGATTCAATTCAAGCACGCACCAAAGATGGTCAGCAAATCTTCATTGATGCTTCTGTCATTTATGCAGCCGATCCGACCCAGTTGATCCAATTACATATCACCTGGCAAAACCGTTATGAAGAAAATGTAGTCCGCCCCATTTCGCGCGCCGCCATCCGCAATGCGGTTTCACAATTCGGCGTGGAAGAACTGGTCAGCACCAAGCGTTCTGAACTGGAACAGACAATTCGCGACGAGATCCAGACCAAGCTCAAAGAGAATAACATCATTATGTCCGATTTCCTGCTACGCAACATCCGTTTTAGCGATGAATACGCGGCTGCGGTTGAGCAAAAACAGGTTGCCGAACAGCAAGCTCAACAAGCCAAATTCGTGGTTGAGTCGAAGAAGCAGGAAGCTGAACAAGCTCGCCAGACCGCGCAAGGTCAGGCAGATGCCGCAGTGATCGCAGCCAAGGGCGCTGCTGAAGCGCAGTTAATTCAAGCAGACGCTCAGGCAAAAGCCAATGAACTGATCGGACAATCGATCGAGAAAAATCCGCAGATCCTGCAATACCAATACATCTTGAAACTGGCTCCGGGCGTCCAAACGATCTTCATCCCGAGCGGCAATCAATTCATCCTGCCGTTGCCGAATACAACCGGTACACCAACACCTCAATAAATTCAGTCCACTGAAATTGGTACAATAGTGACCAGTCACCAGAACCGCTGGTGCTGGTCACTACTTTATTTTTGGAGCAGCAATGCCGATCCCACAAACCGGACGCGAAATCCGCCTCACAAGCTTATCTGCCTGTGCTGGCTGAGCATCCAAACTAAGCGCCGATGCGCTGACGCAGGTTCTGCGTCCGATCAAAGACACCTTTTCTGCCGCCTCATTCCCAGACCTGTTGATTGGTCTGCGCGAACCCGATGATGCGGCTGTTTGGCGTTTGGACGAAGAGCGTGCGCTCGTGGTAACCACTGACTTCTTCACCCCCGTTGTGGATAACGCTTATGACTACGGCGCTATAGCCGCAGCGAATAGCATGTCAGATGTGTACGCGATGGGCGGACAGCCCTTCCTGGCGTTGAACGTGGCCGCATTGCCCGATGACCTGCCTAGCGAAATCTCCGCCGAGATCATACGCGGCGGCGCGGAGAAAGCCCGCGAGGCGGGAGTCGTGATCGCAGGCGGGCATACCGTCAAAGATAAAGAACCCAAGTATGGACTCGTCGTCATCGGCTTTGTGGATCCGCGCAAGATGCTCAGCAAAGGCGGACTCAAAGTTGGCGATGCACTCGTGCTGACCAAACCACTCGGTTTCGGCGTGACCACCACGGCCTTGAAACGCGAACAGGCAGACACGCAAGACGTCGCTGAAGCAGTAGGCTGGATGAAGCAATTGAATAAAAACGCCAGCCAGCTCGCGAACGAGTTTGATCTGCGCGGCGGCACAGATATTACCGGCTATAGTTTATTAGGTCACAGCATGGAAATGGCGGACGCTTCAGGCGTCGCGTTGAATTTTGAGTTCGCAAATATCCCATTCATTTCCTGCGCACGGAAGTATGCCGAAAAAGGCTGTTTCGCTGGCGGCGTGTTTGATAACAAAATGCACTTCGAGTCAAAGGTCAGTTTTGCTGATTCGATCGATGAGCAGAATCAAATGTTGCTGTTCGATCCGCAAACCAGCGGCGGTTTATTATTAGGCGTTCCCCAAGAGAAGTTGCCATCCTTCCTGGCGCGCGCACAGGAAACAAATCAAGCTGTTTGGGTTGTGGGTAAAGTTCATGACGGGAAAGGAATTCAGATATCCTGAGAAACTGGGGTGTGCGAACACAATCAGGGATGTGATAAACTTTATTCAGCATCAGGTAAAATAAATATATGAATATAGCAAGCCAGATTTTTGTCGTTTTATTGTTCATTTTGTTCAATGGCGTTTTTGTTATGTCTGAAATGGCAGTGGCATCCTCTCGCAAAGCGCGTCTACAGCAGAGGATCAATGACGGGGATAAACGCGCCAACGCCGCCTTGGAATTAAATCAAAACCCAAACATGTTTCTCGCCACCGTACAGATCGGCATCACCTTGATCAGTGTGCTGACGGGTGCCGTTGGCGGCGCGACTTTTGCCGAACCGCTCAGCAAAGTTCTAGAACGCGTTCCCTTCCTTAGCCCCTACGCCCATTCAGTTGCGCTGGGTGTTGTCGTTGTCTTGATAACGATCATATCGATCGTTATTGGCGAACTGCTGCCGAAACGACTTGCGCTGCATAACCCGGAGCTTTTTGCTTCGGCACTCGCAGCACCAATGAACCTGATCTCGAAAATCTTCACGCCGTTAGTTTGGATGTTCTCTCGCATCACGGACGTTTTACTGCGCTTATTAGGCGTCAAGCCCGGGACCGAGCCGACGGTCACAGAGGAGGAAATTCACCTGCTGATCGATCAAGGCACGCAGGCCGGCGTCTTTCAAGAATCTGAACAGGATATGGTGGAAGGGATTTTTAGTCTCGGCGACCAGCGCATCTACTCCCTGATGACTCCGCGCACAGACGTTGTCTATTTGGATATTGAAGATTCAATCGATGAGATACGCCAGAAGATCGCCGAAAGTGAATTCTCACGTTTCCCGGTTCGGCAGGATTCTCTCGACACGATCTTGGGAATTGTCAAAGCGCGCGATCTGCTCGTACGCAGCTTGAGCGGCGAAGAGATCAAACTAAAAGAATTGTTGAAGCCGGCATTTTTCATCCCTGAAACGATGTTCGCCTCCCGCGCTCTGGAAATATTCAAAGAAAAAGGTACGGAGCTTTTACTGGTCATTGACGAGTTCGGCGGCTTGCAAGGCTTGCTGACGATCAACGATATTCTGGAAGAGATCGTCGGGCAAATCGAAATGGAAGAACCCCAAGCCACGCAGAGGCAGGATGGCTCCTGGTTGCTCGATGGCATGCTGGAAGTGGACGAGTTCAAAGAGATCTTCAAATTAAAAATATTGCCGCATGAGGCTGAATATGAAACTCTCAGTGGGTTTATGATGGTCTCGCTCGGCCGCGTGCCGCAATCCGCAGACCAATTCGAATGGAACGGTTTACGTTTTGAAGTCGTTGATATGGACGGACGGCGGGTGGACAAGGTGCTCGTGACAACTTTGCCGCTCAGATCGGTAGTCCCTTAATTTTTTGAATATGCCAAATAATTTTTTGCGCGCAGTCATTTTTGATTTTGGTGGGACGCTCATGTATGGGCGGAATGCCTGGGAGCCGGTCATCGCTGAAGCAGATGAGGCGCTGACAAACCATCTATGCTCACAAGGCATGGACCTAAACATCAGCACCTTCCCCAGTGAATTCCGCAAACGGCTGGATGAATACTTCAAACAGCGCGAGAACGACCTGCTTGAATCAACCTATACCCAGGTGCTGCGTGAAGTCCTCAAAGACAAAGGTTATGACGAGGTCTCCAGCGAAACTCTGCGCAGCGCATTAGACACCTTGTTTGCGGTTACCCAATCCAATTGGGCGCTGGAAGAAGACGCCGTCCCCATGTTGAAAAAACTGGAGGAAGCCGGTTACCGTCTCGGCATCATCTCGAATGCGGGCGATGATCAGGATGTTCAACAGCTGATGCGCCGCTTCAAGATCCGCCAATACTTTGACTTTATTTTGACCTCAGCCGCCTGCAGTTATCGGAAGCCGCATCCACGCATCTTTGAAATTGCGCTTTCCAACTGGTACCTACTCCCTACTGAAGCCGTGATGGTGGGCGATAATCTCACCGCCGATATTCAGGGTGCACAAAACGTCGGTCTATACGGAGTCTGGATCAGCCGCCGCGCAGACCCCCAGATGGAGAAGCAGGAAGCGGTGCAGCCCGATGCGAGCATGATGTCGCTCTCTGAACTTCCCGCGATCCTCGATAAGCTGCAAGTCAAATAAGGAGTAGCGTATGGAGATCAAAACCTCAATCGAAAACGGCACTGTCCCCGTGACGATCATGCACATTATCGGCAATATCGACTCGACCTCACATGAGACGTTTACCACCAAGGCGCTTGAACTCATCCACGATGGCGCACGGTACATCCTTGTCGATCTTACAGAGGCGCCCTTTATCAGCAGTGCCGGTCTGCGCGCCTTGCATGGCATTTTCAAAAAACTACGTTCCATGTACCCCGACACCGACCTAAGTGAAACTGAATTCAAGAAAAGAATTGGCAAAGGCGCTTACAAATCACCCTATCTAAAACTGCTCAACCTCTCCAAGGATACCCAGACAGCCTTTACCCTCAGCGGCTTTGACATGTTCATCGAAACCCATACAGTCATGACGGAAGCCATCGCTTCTTTCTAAGCTGAAACTTGATTCGGTTTCAAAGGGCATCTCGCGGTGCCCTTTTTGATTCCCCCAAGCAGAGAGCACATGCTTCTGTACGGCAGAGTCGCAAGACATATCTTATAATAACCCCATGCCTGATCTCTTTGACCACGCCATGCAGGAACGAATGAAATCTGAAGCTCCGCTTGCCGCGCGGATGCGTCCGCGCACGCTGGATGAATACATCGGGCAGGAGCATATCGTTGGCGAAGGCAAGCTTTTGCAGCGCGCCATCAAAGCGGATAAACTTTTCTCGTCCATCATTCTATGGGGACCGCCCGGAACAGGCAAGACCACGCTCGCACAAGTCATTGCGAACAGCACCAAGAGTCACTTTGTAACGATCTCAGCCATTCTCGCGGGCAAAGCGGACTTGCGCGTGGTCATTGATGAAGCACTCGAACGCCGACGATTACATAATGAAAGAACCATCCTCTTCGTAGATGAAGTCCACCGCTGGAACAAAGCTCAACAAGATGCACTCCTTCCCCACGTCGAAAACGGGACTTTCACGCTCATCGGTGCGACCACCGAGAATCCATACTTTGAAGTCATCAAAGCCTTGATCTCGCGTTCGCGCGTTTTCCAACTTCGAAATCTAAATCAAGCTGAAACCGGCATCCTGATCGACCGCGCCCTCACCGACAAGGAACGCGGCTACGGAAACAAAAACATCAAACTGCACGATGATGCTCGTACGCATTTGATTGAAGTTGCCTCCGGCGATGCACGCAACGCGCTTAACGCGATTGAACTGGCAGTGGAATCAACATCCCCAAACGTTGACGGTGTAATTCACATCACACTCGATGTTGCACAAGAGTCGATTCAACGCCGCGCAGTTTTATATGACAAAGACGGCGATGCACATTACGACACCATCTCCGCCTTCATCAAATCCGTGCGTGGAAGTGACCC
>JBDTWO010000176.1:0-10370 GCA_040006635.1 Chloroflexota bacterium | reverse complement strand
TAATTTCTATTCCCCTTCCCCCAAATCCGTTCTTCGATTTGGGGGAAGGACGGGATGAGGGTCGCATTCACGCCCACAGCCTGAACATGAGGATGTACTTGGTACTAATGATATATATGCCAAAAAGACTCTGAGAGTTCTTTGTTTAGGGTAATTCCGTAATATTTTTTACGTTTGATTGTGGTTTCAATTATTGTGGTGCTTTTCGTTCTTATCCATGAGTGGCGACGCCAAACGCCGTCCTCTGATAAAGCAAATCCTGTAACCAATAGATATTTATCTTTATTCTGCGACCAAAGAACAGCGCTATTTATATGACATTCTCGGTCTTCGCCTTTGTTGATTTTCAAACGGTTATTTGAATCTAATTCACCAAGTTTCACTAATGCTTTACAGAAATCTGGGCTTTCGTGAAATTCGACGACAACAATTTTTCCGTCAATCCCTATTAAGTGAGAACATAATTCTTTTACTGCTTTATTAATGGGCTTCTCAAGTTTTGAACCGCGAAAATCATCAGATTTTGGATTTATGGCTAGCCAAGTAAAAGCGGTTTGTCTCCAACGTAATCGCATATTATCTCTTTTGTACTATTTTTGCCCAACTACTTCTTCAACGCCTCTACCACCTTCGCAGGCGACATCGGCAACTCTGTCATCCTCACACCAACTGCGCGATAGATCGCATTCGCAATCGCCGCAGGCGGTGGGACGATGGGCACTTCACCGACGCCGCGCGCGCCATACGGATGACCGGGATTTGTCACTTCCACCAGGATCGTATCAATCATCGGCAAGTCAAGCGCGACCGGCATACGGTAATCAAGCAGGCTCGCGTTGAGCAATCTGCCTTGATCATCATAAAGATATTCTTCATTCAGCGCCCAGCCGACTCCCTGTGCCACACCGCCCTGAATTTGACTCTCGACATAATTTGGATAGATCGCTTTGCCGACATCTTGCACGGCGGTGTAACGCAGGATCTGAACTTTGCCGGTATCGGGGTCAACTTCCACATCCACGATGTGTGCCGCGAACCCGGGACCATTTCCGCTCGGTTGGACAGCCGCGCTGGCGACGACAGGTCCGCCGGTTTCATCGAGTTTGGCGGCGAGTTCTTTGAAGGTCAACTTTTTATCGCCGGATGAAAAGACCCCGTCCTCAAATTGGACGATGTCCTTTTCAACTTCCCAAAGAATGGCGGCACGTTCTTTTAATTTCTCGATCAAGGCTTTGCCTGTTTCGATCACAGCCCAACCGGTTGCAAATGTGGTGCGGCTGCCGTATGTCCCTTCGGTGTAACCGACGGAGTTTGTATCCGCCACAACGGGATGCACATCTTCGGCAGCGATGCCCAACGTCTCTGCGAGTTGCATGGCGAGTGATGTGCGTGAGCCGCCGATGTCCACGGAGCCTTCGAGCAGACTCACCGTCCCATCATTGTTCACGCTGGCAGATGCGCTGGATTTTCCGCCATAGTTAAACCAAAAGCCGCTTGCAAAACCGCGCCCTCTATTCGGTCCAGAAAGAGGCGTTTGATAGTGATTTGATTCTTTCGCAGCCTGGAGAGTCTCCAAATAGCCGATCCGCTTAAACGCCGCTCCGTCGATTCGGCGGTCGCCTTCTTTGACCCCGTTCATCAAACGAAACTCGATCGGGTCCATGCCAACTTTTTCAGCCAACTCGTCAATGACAGTTTCCGCGGCGAAGGCGGCGTTGGTTCCGCCGGGCGCGCGATAAGCTTGCGTGCGCGGTTTATTAACAACGACATCGTAACCATCAACCATGCCGTTCTCGATGCGATACGGCGCAAAGAGCACGACCATTGCGCCGCCAACTGGCGAACCGGGATACGCACCCGCTTCATACATCAATTGTGCCTCAGCGGCTGTGAGCTTGCCCGATGCATCCACACCCATTTTGACCTTGATATACGAGCCGGATGTTGGACCAGTGGAGGTTAATACATCGGCGCGGCTCATGGTCATCTTGACGGGACGGTATCCGCTTTTGCGCGAGAGCAGCACAGCCAGCGGTTCAAGATAGACGCCGTTCTTGCCGCCGAATCCGCCGCCGATCTCCATGGGGATCACGCGAATATTTGAAACCGGAATTTCAAGGATCTCGGCGACCTGTTCACGCACACCGAACGAGCCCTGCGTACTGCACCAGATCGTCACCTGCCCATCGGTGTTGTATTGCGCTGTCCCATTCTGCGGCTCGATATACCCTTGATGCACCATCTTGGTATTGAACTCACGCTCAACAATGAACTTCGCTTCCTTGAATCCTTTTTCAACATCGCCGCTTTTAATTTGATAATGCGCGGCGATGTTGGTCGGCATGTCACCTTTTTTGCCGAACTCATCTGTGCGTAATTCATCGAGCAAAATCGGACTGCCTGCCGCCATCGCCTTGCGCACATCTAAAACAGGAGTCAACACCTCATACTCGACTCTGATCAAACTCAACGCTTCATTCGCGACGTTTGAACTGGTCGCTGAAACTGCAGCGACTGCGTGCCCGAAGTAAAGGACTTTCTCGCGCGCGAGTATATTGTCGCTTTGATATTTGCGGTTGATGATGCTTTCGCCCAACTCAACCATTTTGCTTTCGAGTTCGGGCAAATCTTTTGCGGTAATGATTGCATGAACACCGTGAAGTTTTTCCGCTGCGCTGGTATCAATCGAAAGTATCCGTGCATGCGCATGCGGACTGCGTAACACCGCGCCATACAACATCCCCGGCAGACGAATGTCCGCGCCGTATGCCGCACGGCCTGTGACTTTATCCACGCCGTCATGACGCAGTGGGGAAGTGCCGATGACTTTGTATTCGTTGGGTTTATCTAAAGTTGCCATAACTTATTCCTTTCTTTTTAAACACAAAGGACACGAAGTACACAAAGGGGAAAAGGCAGTTTGCCTTAAGGCTTTAAACCTTAGTGACCTTTGTGCCCTTCGTGGTAAAAGTTCTTAGCTCTTTGCCGCATCCATCACGGCTTTGACGATTCTGTCATACCCCGTGCACCGACACAGATTCCCTGCCAGCCAGGTACGGACTTCCTGCTCGCTGGGATTTGGATTCTGGTCGAGCAGCGCTTTGCTGGCGACGATAAAGCCCGGGGTGCAGAATCCGCACTGCAGGGCGGCGTGTTCGATGAATTTTTGTTGCAGGGGATGAAGACCATCAGCGTTGGCAATGCCTTCGATGGTAGTGACGGAACGTCCCTGGATTTCAACGGCTAGCACCAGACACGAATTGACCAACGCTCCGTCGAGAATTACATTGCACGATCCGCAATTGCCGTTGTTACAGCCTTCCTTCGTGCCCATGAAACCCAGTGTCTCCCGCAAAACTTCCAATAAACTCTGGTGCGGCTCGCACAGGAATTCGATCTCTTCGCCGTTGATGGTTGTTGTGATATGAGTCTTACTGGACATGTTGACCTCCTGCACGTTCCACTGCTTTGATAAGAGTACGTTCCACTAATACAGCACATAAATGCTTGCGGTGTTCGGCTGTTCCACGTAAATCAGTAATTGGTTTTGCAATAGACTGTGCCATGCGTGCGGCTTCTTTGATATTCGCAAGTGTGATCTCTTTCCCTGAGAGAAAGTCTCCAGCAGATGAAGCAAGCAGCGGGGTCGGTGCGACCGCGCCGAGGGCGATCCTGGCAGAGACGAATCGCTTTCCGTCTTCATCCAAAATAACGGATGCGCCCGCGCCGACCACGGCAATGTCCATTTCATTGCGGGGGATGAAGCGTAGATAGCTTGCGCCGAAGTTTGCTTTGGGGGCGGGGATGGTCACCGATGCGAGCAGTTCACCCGGCTTCAACGCATTTTGACCTGGTGCGATACAAAACTCTTCAACCGGCAGCGCGCGCGAACCGCCCTGACCAATGATGTCGCAGACCGCCTCATGCACGATCAACGCGGGGATCGAATCCGCGGCGGGGGAGGCGTTGCAGAGATTGCCGCCCACGCTCGCGCGATTTTGGATCTGCACGCCGCCAATCAGATGGATGCCATCTACAAGCCCCGGATAATATTTATTGACCAATGCGTTACTGCAAATGGCATGGCACGATGCCGCCGCGCCGATCCGCAGTTCGTTATTTGAATTAAGTGTAATTTGGGTGAGTTCAGGAACATGCTTGATATCAATGACCATCCCCGTTTTGCGGCGACCTTCACGCAATTGCACGAGCAAGTCCGTGCCGCCGCATAGAACTTTTGCATTGCCGTTTTGACTCGCCAGTAATGAGACGACTTCGTCCACGCTTTTCAGTGCAAGGTAATCGAACGATTGCATAACACCTCCAATTTTGGCTTAATGAAAACGATTATACCCGCCGCATTAAGAAAAAACTTCCGAGTTCTTTGAGAACTCGGAAGTTCATAACTACTCTTCCTCTTCTACCTTCTCTCCAAATATCTTCTCGATCCGTTCCAAGACATCAGTTGTGATCTTGGGCGCCACATCCGCTGCCTTCATGTTTTCCTTGAGCTGTTTAACGCTGGTAGCGCCGGTAATGACAGTGCTCACGTATGGATTTTTCAGACACCACGCCAACGCCAGCTGGGTCGTTGTGCAATCGAGTTCTTCAGCGACCGTGCCCAGTGCAGTCACCTTGGCAAGTTTCTGCTGGTTGGTGAGACTGTTATGCAGCCACTCGTAGCCTTTCAACGCGCCGCGGCTGTTCTTGGGAATACCCTTGTTGTATTTGCCGGTCAACAAACCTGAAGCCAGCGGACTCCAGATCGTGGAGCCGTAGCCATGTTCCTTATAGAAGCGGGCATATTCACCTGCAAAACGATGACGCTCGAACAAGTTGTACTGCGGCTGTTCGGTGATCGGTTTATGCAGATGGTGTTTCTCTGCGATGGCAAGTGCTTCCACGATCTCGGCTGCTGACCATTCGGATGTGCCCCAGTACATTGCCTTGCCCCATTCGATGATATTGTGCATCGCCCAGACTGTTTCTTCGATGGGCGTGGTCTTATCAGGGCGGTGACAATAGACCACATCCACATAATCGAGTTGGAAGCGTTCAAGCGAACCGTTGATAGCCTCGATCAAATATTTGCGGTTGAGCGTGTTGCGTTCATTGACGCCTTCGTGCAAGCCCCAGAAAAGTTTGGTCGTGACGAGATAACTCCCGCGCCGCCACTTCAATTGTTTCAGCGCCGCGCCCATCACTTCTTCCGATTTGCCGCCAGCATACGCTTCGGCGTTATCGAAAAAGTTTACGCCTGCAGCATAAGCCGCAGACATGATCTGTACCGCGGCTTTCACATCCACTTGATTTTTAAATGTGACCCACGAACCGAGGGAAAGTTCGCTCACGCGAATCCCTGTCTTACCCAAATGCCGATATTCCATTTGAAAGCCTCCGTTGAAAATTGTTCGTTCAGTAGTTGAACTGCCGAATGAACGGTCTCCATTATAATCCTCCCATGCGAAACATCTTCCGCTCCATCATTCATTATTCAACATTTATCATTTTCTTATTGACTGCTTGCGCCCCTCAACCGACTCTATCCACGCCTCAGCCTGGGACTTTGCTTCCATACCTCACCGCCACCTCAGCTCCGCTTCTGACTCCCGAAGGCTTGGTCCCGTTGACCACACCTCTACCCTCGCCGACACCTTTTACGTACACTGTCGGGCAGGGTGAGACCATCAGCAGTATCGCCCTCAAGTTTGGCGTATCCATCAATGATCTGCAAGCGGCAAACCCCGAAGTGAATCCGAGTGCCATGTCGGTGGGGCAAGTGCTCAAGATCCCTAGTAATCCCGATAATCCCTCCGGCGAGCCGACACCGACGCCCGCACCGTTCATTGTCCAGCAGATCGAATGTTACCCAACGACCGATAAAGGGATGTGGTGTTTTCTGTTGGCCTATAATGACTCGTCTGATTTCCTGGAAAACCTCAGTGCGCAGGTGACATTGGTTGATTTGAATAATAATTTTATTGCGAGCCAAACCGCGTTGTTGTCTTTGAATATTCTCCCGCCTAATACCGCTTTGCCGATTACTGTTTACTTCCCGCCCGATGTACCTTTCAATGCGAAGCCGCAAGTCCAGATCTTGACTGCGATTCAACTTTTACCTAACGACACCCGCTATATCCCTGCAACGGTGAACAACACGCTGGTACAAGTCAATGCCGATGGGCACAGCGCGCAGGTGAGCGGACTGGTCTTGTCGCCGCAGGGGCAAACGTCAGTGGCGAATCAGGTTTGGGTGGCGGCAACAGCTTACGACGAAGCCGGACGCGTGGTCGGAGTCCGCAGATGGGAATCGTCCGCGAGTCTAGTCGCAGGTGGAAGTCTGCCGTTTGAGTTTATGGTGTCCAGTATTGGGGGCAGGATTGCAAGAGTTGAGTTTGCGGTGGAAGCACGTCCGTAGGGGCGCAGCATTGCTGCGCCCCTACGTAAAATTATTTTCCGTCTAGCCACATATAACGTTCGATTGGAATATCAATCGGGGTGAGCACGTAGCCCTTCACATAAGGCTTGACTAATTCATAGCTCAACGAATGGATCGTAAACAGCGCGGCGGCATCATCCACCAGCATTTGCTCGGCTTGTTGATACATCTCGATGCGTTTGGTCACATCGCGTTCTGTACGTGCGGCTTCGAGTAGAGTATCCAATTGTGGGTTGGAATAACCACCGTTGTTTTGCTTTGACCCGGTGTGGAACAGCACATCGGCAAAATTCTCAGGGTCGGGATAATCCGCGCACCAGCCGCCATCGAACAGCTGACCATGGTTGCCCGCGTAGATTTGGTCATAATAAAAATTCGGTTCCAGGTTTTCGACGGTGATCGTAACTCCCAAATTCTGTTTCCACATTTGGGCGAGTGCGGCAACATTGCCGCCGATATCACTGCCGATGCCTGAATTGGTAAAGACGATGGGGGGCAGGTTGATGCCATACTTGGATTGTTTCAAAAGTTCGCGTGCCTGGGCGGGATCATATGGCAAGCCCTTTAGTGAAATGTTGAAGCCAGGCAAGCCGGGTGGATAGATGCCGATAGCAGGCAGTGCGCGGTCGGTATACACCACGTCCATGTATTGCTGACGGTTGAATGCCATGCTAAATGCTTTGCGAACATTCGCATCATCAAAAGGCGGCTGGGTGGTATCAAACACCACATAACTTGTGCAGAGCGATACGCCGGTGCGTAACTCGTTATGAAGCGGTTCAGTGGGATCTGTGAAACGTTCAATCGAATACGCGCTCGCAATATCCACATCACCGGTTTCATACAAGCGTTGACTGTCTCCGGTATACAAGTTGACCACGATATAGGGGATGGATGGCGCGCCCAGATAAAAATCTTTGTTCGCTTCATAGACGATGCGCTTGAAGGAAGTCCATTCGACCAGTTTATAGGGTCCGGTGCCATTGGGCTGACGATACCATTCAGCGCCGCTTTCCACATTTGCCTTATCCAATACAAACGCAGTCGGGTAAGTAAGTTTCAACAAGAAGTAAGGCTTCGGCGCATCGATCGTGATTTGGAGCGTATGCTCATCAATGGCTTTCACGCCGGAAATATGATCTGCCTGTCCGCTGGCGTATTCATGAATGCCCACGATGTCACCGAGATAAGTGAGGGCGGTGTCTGAGGCGAGTGCCGGGCTGGCAGAGCGTTCCAACGAATAGACAAAATCCTGTGCTGTCACAGCGCGTCCATCATGGAACTTTGCGTTCTGGCGCAAATGGAATGTGTAGGTCATACCGTCCGCGCTCACATCCCATTTTTCGGCGAGGTCGGGAGTCAGATTAAGCTGCGGGTCAAATGCGACAAGTCCACTGAAGACGCGTTTGTCGCCGGAGCCGTATGTGGTGTGCGGGTCATACTGACGCGGATTTGTGGACTCGCCTCCTTCCAACACCAAAGCCTGATTCAGCGGAACATCAATTTGCCACGCTGACGCCGCGTTAGTCGCGTTGGTGGAAGTCAATGTCGATAATGCAAGCGTAAGAATGATGACTGAAGTCATCACTACATATTTTCTAGCCATTCTTGCCTGCTTTCTTGTTTTGGGCGCGGACATAGAAGCCTAGCGCGACCACTCCGATTATCAAGAGGATGATACAGCAAAAGCCCAGCATAAAGAGTGTCAATCCAAGCGGAGGGGTGCCGCGTGTTGGCGCGGTTTCGGTTGATTGTGCATTGGATGAAGAGGTTGGAATGGGTGTTGGGCTGATTTGATTTGCCAACGGCGCGCCCGAGATTGGGACAATGGTGGGAACATAGGTTGGGGTTGGTTGTGCAGTGGGTTGTGCAGAAGCAGTTCCTGGCTGAGCACCGATCGCTTTTCTCCATTCCGTTTCAAGCCCCTCGATATTGAAGCCATATGTTTGTGTGAGCGCTTCATCTACGGTGGCACCATCCCGGAGTGCAGTGAGAAGCGCGGTCATTTTTTCCTGACCATATGTTTCAACCAGGAACTTGGCGATGCTAAACGATTGGCTATAAGATAAATAAGCTTTGTCGGGAACTTCCGAGAACCCTGAGCTTAAAGAACGTACTGTGAGCAAGGTGTTACTCTTTATGGCATCATCTAATTGGGTTTGTGAAGCATCGTCTAGCTTACCTTCACTGTAGACAGCCAGTCCTTCATTGAGCCAGGTGGGCACATCGCTAAGACATGAAAAGGTGAGATGCCCAACCAGTACATGAGTCAATTCATGGACGATGGCTTTTCTGCCCCAATCAAGATCGTTTTGTGAGATGCCAAGGATCACGATGTCATGATCTGGGAAGGCTTGCCCGCCGGTCCATGAGGGTTCGTACAAGATGGCATCTTTCATATCATTGGTATTGGCAAAGATATAAAGGTTAATGGTTGTTTCAGTAACCAAGCCTGATTTTGTGCGGTTAAAGTCAAGCCCGCCCTGAGCAGCGTTCAATAGATCTTGTGCAAAACTTTGATCGCCTGTATACCAATGCAAGTTAAGCTTGTCTTTTGTGATGGTTTTCCAATTGTGTTCTGAATCCAGCCAGGTGATGGTCTTCTGGTCTGACACAGTTTCTTTGCCGGTTTCGTCAGTGTAGCGCCAGCGCCACCAAATGCTTGCACCGGGAGGCAGGGAACCGCTTTGGCGCATGTCCCAAGTCCATCTCACGTCCACTGATTTGCTTGGAGTGAATTCAGGAAAGGCTTTGGCGATCACATCGCCACAGGTTTGTTGTTTTGTCCCATATTCCAATACGACCGAGGTGATGTTTGCACTGGCTTTGATCGTTGCCTGGAACGTGATCGTGTTCGGGAATTGAATGACAGGCTGGTCGTTGGTCACGTCTGCTTGAGGGGCGGCAAAGGCTGATGGAACAGCGAACAAGTTTAGGCTCAGAATGAGCGCAAGTAGGATTTGAATCCTTCGCATGTTAATATCTCCAGTCCAATTTTGGGAAAGTGTATCACCTTCCAGAGTCTTTTCAATCAAGGGATACTTGTTTGACGCATGTTTCCCTTGCAAGTATAATCTTTCCACTTCTCCCGTGTGGGAGATTTTATTGAGGTCACCCATGGCGCTGCGTGGAAATTTACGCGATTTCACGATCACACAATTACTAAACCTTATTAATCTTGCTCAAAAGACCGGCACACTGGTTGTGGATGGTCCCAGTGAGCAGGCTTATATTTCATTTCGGGATGGCAAGCTGGCTTATGCGCGCGTTGGACAGGAAGATGGAACGCTTGCCACAGTTTTGCATAAAGCCAATCGCCTGACGGTCAATCAATATCGCGCCATCGTTGAGCGTGCAGGTAAGATCACGGATAAGGAACTCGGTTTGCTATTGATCAATTCCGGGTATCTCTCGCAGGAAGAAATTCTTGCTCACTTGCAGGGTTATTTTACGGAAGTAGTGCGGCGCTTATTTACATGGGTGGAAGGTTTTTTCCGCTTTGAAGGTGAAATGATGCCGCCGCCTGACCGTATCAATGTGCGGCTTGACCTTGAAAACATTATTATCGAAGGTTCCCGCCAGTTACGCGAGTGGGAACAATTACAGGATGAAATTCCCAGCCTTGAGATGGCATTGAAGTTTACTGACCGTCCGCTCAAGAATGTGAACTTAAGTGTGGAAGAATGGCGCGTGGTTTCATTCATTAATCCCAAGAATACGATGAAACAGATCGCGCAGACGAATAAGATGAACGACGTTGAGGTCCGCCGCATTGTATATGGATTATTGCAGGCAGGTCTCGTTGAAATCGTTCGTCCTGAGGGTATGGTGGTTCAGCAGCACCCGAGCACCTTCCCAACCCAGGATAAAGAAGAACAGAAATCATTGGTTAACAAGTTGATCGGGCGAATTCGTTCGCTGTAATCAATCA
>JBDTWO010000175.1:0-10410 GCA_040006635.1 Chloroflexota bacterium | reverse complement strand
GTATCTTGAGGGCATTCCCCTTTTTCGTCAACTCTATTTCACATCAGACGTATTAAATTATGAGGGAAGCCTGGTATGTTTTCATATATCATCTGCAACGCCGATATGCGCATCGGAGAGATCAGGCAGTTTTGCAAGTTACAGGACGAAGGTCAGAGTTTGATGCGGGCGGCGATGATGCAGCTTAATTTGTCGGTACGAGCTTATCACCGTATCCTGAAACTCGCACGTACGATCGCAGAT
The DNA here is from genome assembly GCA_040006635.1 of Chloroflexota bacterium. Taxonomy (GTDB): domain Bacteria; phylum Chloroflexota; class Anaerolineae; order Anaerolineales; family Villigracilaceae; genus Defluviilinea. The sequence continues at coordinate 10,167 of JBDTWO010000175.1, read as the reverse complement.
TTAGCAGGGAGCGATGATATCCAGTCCGCGCATTTGGCGGAGGCGCTGCAATATCGTCCGAAGTTGATGATGGGGTAAAAGAGGAAATATCTGGTCTTGGGGAAATATAGCTTTTCCTGATAGTTTATAGGGCACAGGTTAGAGCTTGAAGTTTGGGTAGATGTTATATAATCTATCTATGGTTACCCCAGTTCTAGCCACGAAACTCTACATCCCCACCGCTCCTCCCAAAGTGGTAGCCCGTCCTCGTCTGATCGAGCGGCTAAACGAGGGTCTCCATCGCACACCAAGCGTGAGCCTTATTTCTGCCCCGGCGGGCTTTGGCAAAACCACACTGGTCAGCGAATGGATCGCCAGTTGCGGACGACCGGCCGCCTGGCTATCTCTGGATGAAAACGATATCGACCCAGTCCGCTTTTTAATATATCTCACCAGTGCACTGCAGAACATTTCGCCGAATCTGGGAGTGGGGCTGTTGGATGTACTTCAATCTCCCCAGCCACCGCCCCTCGAATCCATTCTAACCAGCTTGCTTAATGAAATCACTGTCATCCCGGAAGATTTCATTTTCGTTCTCGATGACTATCACATGATCGATTCGAAACCGATTGACGATGTTCTTGTCTTTTTGGTCGAACACCTGCCTCCCTCAATGCGTCTGGTGATTACCACCCGCGAAGATCCTGCTCTACCGATTCCCAGGCTGCGCGCCCGGGGTCAATTGATCGAGCTGCGCGCCGCGGACTTGCGTTTTTCTCCATCCGAAGCTGCTGAATTTCTCAATGCAGTGATGGGATTGAACCTCTCGGCGGAAGATGTTGCTGCGTTGGAAACCCGCACCGAAGGCTGGGTTGCCGGTCTGCAACTAGCCGCGCTTTCGATGAAGGGAAATAAGGATGTCACCGGGTTTATTCACGCATTTGCTGGAGATCACCGCTATATTGTGGATTATCTGGTTGAAGAAGTCCTGCACCGTCAACCCGAACCGATTCGAAACTTTTTGATGCAAACATCCATCCTTGACCGATTGAATGGGTCACTGTGCGATGCCGTCATCAGCCAACCGGGAGGCAAGGCACGGTTGGAAACCCTGCAGCGCGGCAACTTCTTTCTGATTCCGCTGGACGACAAGCGAGACTGGTATCGCTATCACCATCTTTTTGCCGATGTTCTTCGTATGCACTTGATGACGGAGCAGCCCGATCAAGTACCTGCTCTGCATCGGCGTGCGAGTGAGTGGTACGAACATAATGGTTCGGCGGACAATGCAATCCGCCATGCACTGGCCGCCAAGGATTTCGAGCGGGCAGCGGATCTGGTCGAGTTGGCCATGCCAGCCATGAACCGCAGTCGACAGTTGGCCACACTGCTGGGTTGGCTCAAGGCGCTGCCTGATGAGCTGCCCCGCTTCAGACCCGTGCTCAATGCCGGGTATGCCTCGGTGTCACTATCTAGCGGCGAATTCGAAGGCGTGGAGGCCCGGCTGCAGGAGGTCGAACGGTGGCTGGATACAACGGCTGACATGCATGAGCGACCCGAATCCCCGACGGGGATGATCGTCGTGGACGAAGAGGAATTTCGCCGTTTGCCAGGGATGATCGCTCTTATCCGTGCCGGCCAGGCCTTGGCCCGAGGCGATATGCCCGAGACCGTGAAAAACGCTCGACGGGCATTCGACCTCGCTTCTGAGAACGATCATATGATGCGCGGAGGGGCAGCTTCGCAGCTCGGGCTTGCCGCCTGGACTAGGGGAGATCTCGAGTCCGCCCGCCGAATGACAGCTGATAGCATGATGAATCTGCGACTAGCTGGGTACACTTCTGCCGCCATCGGTTGCACCATCGTCCTGGCGGATATACAGATTGCACAAGGCAGACTTCACGATGCAATGACCACCTATGAGCGGGCATTGCAGTGGGCAACGATACCCGGCGCACCGATCTTGCGGGGAGCGGCTGACATGTACGTGGGCATGAGCAACCTTCACCGTGAGCATAACGATCTGAAGACTGCCACGCAGCAACTGCTCATAAGCAAGGAGTTGGGTGGACTCACTGAGTTACCGCAAAGCCCGTATCGCTGGTGCGCGGCGATGGCTACATTACAAGCGGCCCAAGGCAATCTGGATGACGCGCTCGAACTGCTCAACGAAGCTGAGCGCCTATATGATGGCGACTTTTCACCCAATGTGCGTCCACTCGCGGCGCGGAAGACGCGGGTGTGGTTGGCGCAAGGTCGATTCGGTGAAGCCTTGGGCTGGGTGCGGGAGCAGGGCTTGTCCGTTGACGACGATCTCAGCTATCTTCGTGAATTCGAACATATCACCCTGGCAAGGGTGTTATTAGCTCGTTATCAGAGCGACCCTGATGATCGCTCATTTCTTGAGGTAATGGAACTGTTGAAGCGCCTTCTGCAAGTAGCTGAAGAGGGCGGGCGGACAACAAATGTTATTGAAATTCTGTCGCTGCAGGCACTCGCCTACCAGATGCACGGCGACATACAAGCCGCACTTGTGCCACTGAAACGCGCACTGACACTGGCTGAGCCGGAGGGCTATGTTCGCATATTCCTAGACGAAGGCTCCAGCATGGCGCAACTCCTTCGCGAAGCTGCGGAAAGTGGGATCAATCCAGACTATACAGGCAAGTTGCTGGCGGCATTTGAAGCAGAGCAACAGAGAAAGACTGGCGAAGTGCCTCTCCCTGCTTCATCGGCTTCACCCTCCCTGATTGAGCCGCTTAGCCAGCGTGAGCTTGAAATTCTCCGCTTGTTGAAAACGGAGCTGTCTGTGCCTGAGATCGCTCGTGAACTGGTGATCGCCGCAAGCACGGTTCGCACCCATACCAAAAGTATCTACAGCAAGCTCAACGTCAATAATCGCCGGACGGCTGTCAAACAGGCAGTCGAACTGGGTTTGATCTAAGCTCACAAACACACTGTCCAAGCACCGCATTCACTTAACCTTGTCAGGTACCTGGCAAGGTTTTTTATCTCCTTGTCATCATCCTTTATCCCCAAGTAAATCCCCAAATTTGGGGAAGACAGCTCCCCATGTTGGTTAGTATATTGTATCTACGTGAACCCAAACAGGCAGTTATGCCGGGTGCCAAACTTTGACACTTATCCCCACGGTTCAAAAAGGAGATACAAAATGAATTCAACTCGAAAGATTGCGGTCATGACAGGTGTGATTTTCATCATTGCGACTGTTGCAGCTCTCTTGGCTGCGGGAGTCGATCCTATTCTTACTGGTACGGACTACCTCACCCAGGTTTCCGCAAATGCAAACCAGGTGGCTACAGATGCGCTTTTCTATCTCATTGCTGCTTTTACAAGTGTCGGGATAGCCATCGCGATGTATCCGATCATGAAAGGGTCGAATGCGACTCTGGCTTTTGGATCTGTTGTCTTCAGGACAATTGAGGCGGTCTTTTACATGGTCGCGGTTGTCAGCCTGCTGTCCTTGGTGACACTCAGTCATCAGATCACGTCAGCTGGAACTGCCGATCGTTCCTCGCTTCAAGCTGTTGGCGATTTGCTGCTGAGCCTGCGCACTCACGCCACTCTGGCTGCGGTATTCGCTTTCAGCCTGGGTGCATTCATGTACTACTATCTGTTCTTCCAATCACGGCAAATTCCCCGATGGCTGTCAGGCTGGGGCATTGTTGCGACTATCCTGATGATGACGGCTTGCGTATTGTCCTTGTTCAGCGATAACCCCATAACTGGGTACATTCTCCTGGTGCTTCCCATTGCTTTGCAGGAAATGGTTCTGGCAGTTTGGCTGATAGCCAAAGGATTCAATCCATCTGCGATCGTTTCGAAGCCTGCGAAAAAAGAAACGAACGAGCTGTTGAGCGCGGCATAGATCGAGAAGTTATTTTATAGGGAGGGTTGAAAGCCCTCCCTATAAAACTCCCTCACATCAGATTTTTGTGCCATGCTCGATCATGGCAGTACACCGAAAACAAGAAAGATTCTAAAATAAAAGCAATTATGGGTTGGGATGACAACCAATAACAAGGTCATCGATGGGACAACAGTTCCGCGCAAGGAAGCAATTGTTTTTCTCAAAGAACTGAATGAGATGGGCAGGACTGATTATTATGGTCAACAACAATAAGAACAAAGTAATATCGAATAAATACCGCCCGAAAAGTCAAGCGGACCAGCCCATGGTCTATCAAATCAGGATCAAGGGACATCTAGGTCCGCAGTGGACGGACTGGTTTGAGGGTCTGACCATCACCCTGGAAGAAGATGGCAATACCCTCCTGATGGGCTCGGTGATCGATCAGGCTGCGTTGCATGGATTGCTAAAGAAAGTGCGTGATTTAGGAATGCCCTTGCTCTCCGTTAATTCCATTGGAGTCGGTCCACAAGAGAAGAAGGACACGCCAAAGGTAAAGTAGTCATACAGAATGTTGTCGCATAAACACTACTTTGCCCGCATATCGGAATCGCAAAACCGTTGCTAGTTTGCTAATTACCATATTAAAAATAAACTAAACAAGGAGTGCATATGAAAGAACTTCATACGGAAATCGAGATTCAAGCATCCAAGGAACGGGTCTGGCAACTGCTCACTGATTTTGCAGCCTTTCCCCAGTGGAATCCTTTTATTCGGCGAGTTGAAGGGGAAGCAAAGGCTGGAACAAAGTTGGAAGCATATATTCATCAATCAGGTGCGAGTGGAATGACTTTCAGGCCCACAGTACTTACGGCAGAACCCTATCAAGAACTGCGTTGGCTCGGTCGTCTTCTTGTGCCCGGCCTTTTTGATGGAGAGCATATATTTACAATTGAAGTTCCAAGCGGGAATCGAGTTCGATTTGCACAGCAAGAGAAATTTACAGGTATCCTGGTTCCCTTATTCGCTCGCAATCTCGGTACCGATACTTTGCATGGTTTCAAAGAAATGAACCAAGCACTAAAAGCAAGAGCAGAGGAAACCTAAACGAGATTGTTTTCCAAATATTATTTGGTTTGAGTATGTACTGGTGTTGTGTTGGTCGGCGGAAAAACAAACACATGTTTTTCTGGCGTGTGTTCACTCCAAAGGTAACTGAAAACAATATGGTTGGAGTCAGGATCTTTTGAACGCACAACTACTCCAATCAACTGCTCAACAAGCATATGGATGTGATTGAATTATGGAAAATGTGAAGATGAATCCAGCTGTAGTCGTTATCGCAATCGCAGGCCCGTCGGGCGGGGGGAAGACCACCTTGGTACAGTCTGTCGCTGCATTGCTTGATCATGCAACCCAAGTGTATTTCGATGACTATGAAGCTGTCTCGACCTATCCTACAGATATGGCTGCCTGGTTAGCCACGGGTGCCAACTCGATTGATTGGAAAACACCTCAATTGAGCAGTGACCTACAAGAACTTCGGATGGGCAAGGAAGTGCCGCATCCAAATGGCACAACCATGTACTCACCAACACGCTTTATTGTTATTGAAGAGCCCTTCGGTAGGGATCGCCAGGAAATGGCACCCTTGATCGATTTTGTTGTGGCGATTGATGTGCCGTTGGAGATAGCACTTTCCCGGCGGCTTCGACGCAATTTGCAAATGGAATTGGAGCAGTGGAGTGCAGAGAAGGTTCTCGAGCATATCGACGACTATCTCAAGGTATATATAGAGCTTCTTGGTACTTTGTACAGAATCGTCAACACCAGAGCATTGGCCAATTGCGATCTAGCGGTGGATGGACGAGTATCGGCCGAGCAATTGGCCGAACAGATCGTAGAAATCGTACGCAAGCAATATGCAGCCGTGTAGATTCGCGCTGCGCGGAAACGAATTTACGAAATCAGGTCATGGCATCCTAGGGCTATTGCCGGACACCCGCTTGCAGTTCATCGACCAAGGTATCCCCGATTTGGTCAAGTCGTACTGGTAAATATTGTATTCAAATTGATTTTGCCAAGAACGCACAAGAGAGGCAGACTTATTATGATGACCTTTATCGTTGACTCCTTTACTGACATACCTTTTAAAGGTAATCCTGCGGGTGTTTGTATCGTTGAATCGCACTTGAGCGACAAAAGAATGCTCCAGATCGCTCAGGAGTTAAATCTTTCTGAGACTGCCTTTATTCAGCCCCTGGATGCCAGCGGAACTTTTTCTATTAGGTTCTTTTCACCCAAGATGGAAATCTTGTTATGCGGACACGCCACCCTGGCTTCTGCAAAAGTGGTTTTTGCAACCTATAAGCTTAATGAAGTTCACTTCATCAATACCCAGAATCTGGATTTGTTCTCCAAAGAATTGGATGGTCAAATCTCAATGGAGTTTCCTGTATACGAAACACAACCTGCCGATGCTCCGCCGGCACTGCTCGCGGCCCTGAGAATCGAAGCTGTCAAGAATGTGGTCTTCAATCAAGAAACCAATATCCTGCTGATAGAAATTGCAGAATCCCAGGACCTTGCTGATTTAGAACCGGATTTTGCAGCGCTTTATAAATCCCACAATTCCATCAATGGCGTTTTGGTTACGGCGGCATCCGGTACAGATGGTTACGATTTTCATTCGCGCTATTTCTGGCCCTGGAGCGGCACAAATGAAGATCCTGTAACCGGCGGTACTCATTCTTTCCTTACAAAATATTGGTCGCAGCGACTGGGCAAGACAAAGATGAAATCCTTCCAATCGTCAAAGCGAACAGGATCGATGGATGTGGAATTGATCGACGGAAAATTACTGATACAAGGTAAAGCCATTATCGTTCTTGAAGGTCAGATAACAGCTGAGCTTTTGCGGAAAGCAGGCAGCGAATGAACAAGAATGAGATCTTTACTTTTTACGACTATAACTACTGGGCAAATGCACGGGTACTAAATGCCGCCACCAAGGTCTCCCCAGATCAATTTATCGCCCCAGCCAATCTGAGTCACGGTAGCTTGCGGGGAGCGCTAGTCCATACATTCGGAGCAGAAGTTGTTTGGCGCATGCGTTGTCAAGAAAGCATCTCGCCACCAGCCATGAGCTCAGAGACAGAATTCCCGACGGTGGAAGGATTACATGCACGCTGGCACGAAGAAGAGCAGAAAATGCGAGCTTATCTTGCATCCCTCACAGATGACCAATTTCAACAATCCGTGAAATACCAGACGACTAAAGGTATTCCGTTTGAGGGTGTTCTTTGGCGTTTATTAGTTCACCTGGTCAATCATGGCACGCAATTCAGGGCAGAATCTGGTATCGCGTTGACAGCTTACCGGCAATCCCCTGGCGATCTGGACATGATTGTATTTTTCCGTGAACGAACAGGAAAAGTATAAGGGGTAGATGCGTCTTAACGCACGCATCTCTCTTGGCTCACTTGTAATCATCCTAATTACTCAAGGTCAACATATGTTTCATGAATTACTTATTTTCGCTTTAGTTTTTGTCACTTCTGCCGCCACACCTGGGCCTGACACGATGACTATTTTTAGCAGATCGCTTTCGGGTGGACGTTTCTCAGCGATTCCCTATACAGTAGGTATTGTGCTGGCGAAACTAACCCTGCTCACATTTGTAGTGTTAGGACTTGCCGTTCTTGCACAATCATATGGTCAGTTTTTCTTGGTACTTAAGTTTGCAGGCGTTGCGTACTTGATATGGGCAGGCATACGAACATGGCGTAAATCTGCCCAGCCTGAGGCATATAATCTAGCAGAAAAGATGTCTTGGCGAGATAGTGTTATGGGCTACTCACTTGGCATCAGTAATCCTCAGGCTATAATTTTTTATGTTGCTCTACTTCCTACGGTTATAGACATGCAACATATCAACACTGCAACTTACTTTATGCTATGCACCATTTTAACTTGTTCAATGCTTATTATCGCTTCAACCTATGCTTTGTTGGCTGACTTTCTGGGTTCCCAAATACAATCATCAAGGGCACAGCGCATAATAAACCGTATTGCAGGCAGCATCATGATTTGTATCGGAATAGTTGTTGTCATGAGGCGTTAGGCTCTATACTGCCTGCTACCTAAAAGTTAAAGTATGAAGCAAGGTCAGTATTTTCAAGTTCTTCTTTTATCGGCGATGATATATGTAGATAAAATGTCCAACCGAACGTGTGTTCCGCATGAGGGATACTTCGCGTGCGTACTTATCAAGTAGTTTTTTGGCTTCGTGTTTTCCTGCTCTCAAAAGAATCCACGCCCGCCGGCATAATTTTTTCGAAAGGCATACAATGATTGAAACACAGCTTGTTCTCATTGAAGGAGCGCCGGGTTCGGGCAAATCCACTACTGCCCAGAAATTAGCCGCAGAAATCTCAAATGCCGGAAAATCGTGCCAGTGTTTTCTTGAGTGGAGTACAGATAACCCCATTGCAATTGGCGACGATTTGCATTTGGGTCAGGCGATTGCTTCATCGATTACTCGCGAAGATGCTGTACTTCAGCAGTGGCAGCAGTTTGTCCAAGCAAGACAAGCCGAAAAAATTGTGACACTAATGGAAAGCCGGTTTTGGCAAACCAGCGTCATGTTAATGTATGCCGCCGGACATCCAATTGAACGCATATTGGAAAGTAACGGACATGTCATTGAAACCATTAATCAGTTGAAGCCCGTGTTGATTTATTTCGCGATTGACGATCTCAGAGCATTTACAACGCGGACAATCCAGATCAAAGAGGCAGAATGGCAGCACGCAGGGCAATCGGGGAGTTGGGCGAAGCATATATATGATGCTTTTGACTCGCAGAGATGGTTTACTAATCGCGGCCTGACAGGAATGACGGGAATGATCACCTTTTTAGAAGAATGGGCATTGGTCACACAAATGTTGTACGATAGAGTGACATTTCCGAAGATCATCATAAAGAATCCCCATCAGGATTGGCCATCAGCTATGCAGCAAATGCGTGGCTTCTTAGGTCTAGCCCCATAATTAAAGTATGTGACAATCGGTGATTACAACTTTGACGGACATTATTCTGACTCTGGGTTAATTCCACATCGCAAAAGAATCCACGCTCGTCCATACGCGGCTACCGTAAACTGTCAAGGTAGTAATCACGTAGTGCATTCGCGATCTTTAGATTATCCAAACACTTGTATGATTGCTTCTCATATCGAGCATTTTCTATAACAAGCGGAAGATAGCTTCCACCTGTTTTGGCGTCTGGGAAATACAGTTTTCTTTGATGGTTTCAATGGCTCAAGTTATGCTTGAAATTTGGGTAGATGTTATATAATCCATTTATGGCTACCTCAGTTCTAGCTACGAAACTTTACATCCCGCCGCTTCCTCCCAAAGTAGTAGCTCGTCCTCGTCTGATCAAGCAACTGACTGAGGGTTTATTGATGGGTCGCAAACTGGCCCTTATCTCTGCTCCTGCAGGTTTTGGAAAAAGCACATTGATTAGCGAATGGATCGTAAATAGTGGACAACCAGTTGCCTGGTTATCACTGGATGAGAACGATAATGACCCTGCGCGATTTCTGATCTACCTCATCAGCGCATTACAAACAATTTCGCCCAATCTGGGGGCAGGCATATTGGGTGAACTCCAATCCCCTCAAACATCACCTATCGATTCAATTCTGACAGCCTTACTCAATGAGATCACCGTTATTTCAGATGAATTCATCCTGGTTCTTGATGACTACCACCTAACGGATTCTAAATCGGTCGATGATGCTCTCACTTTTTTGATTGACCATTTGCCTGCCCAGATGCATCTGGTCATCACCACCCGTGAAGATCCATCGTTACCTATTCCTCGGTTACGTGCTCGAAATCAATTGATCGAAATCCGCGCGGCAGACTTGCGCTTTACCCCATTCGAAGCTGCTGAATTTCTCAATCAGGTCATGAATCTCAATCTTTCGGTAGAAGATGTTACATCATTAGAAACCCGTACCGAGGGTTGGATCGCCGGTCTGCAACTAGCTGCACTTTCGATGAAGGGCAACCAGGATGTGTCCGGGTTTATCAAAGCATTTACCGGGGATCATCGGTATATTGTGGATTATCTAGTCGAAGAAGTGTTGCAGCGCCAGCCTGAATCGATTCGAAACTTTCTATTGCAGACCGCCATTCTGGACCGCTTGAATGGCCCACTGTGTGATGCTGTCACCAGTCAATCAGGAGGCAAAGCCCGCTTGGAAACATTGCAGAGGGGCAACTTCTTTCTCATTCCGCTGGATGACA
>JBDTWO010000174.1:0-10542 GCA_040006635.1 Chloroflexota bacterium | reverse complement strand
GTTATGGTGAATTTGATGAAGAGGCATTTATGGATGTGCCGCGCGATCAGTTCCCAAGCGATATGCCTTTGGTCGTGGATACAGAGTTAACTGTCCGCGACGATGAAGGTCACGCTCGTTATGCGCGCGTGGACAACATCGAAGGTGATACCGTGCGGCTCGATTTCAATCATCCGCTGGCGGGGGCGGAGTTGCATTTCGATGTGAAGGTGGTAGCGTTGCGTGCGCCTTCCGAAGAAGAGTTGGAACACGGTCATGTGCATGAAGAAGGGCATCATCATTAAGCCCGAAGGTTGAATTAAAAAGCTGACAGGTTTCGATACCCTGTCAGCTTTTTTGGTTAATGGGGAAAAGGTTTAGGCTGGCTGTCCGCTTTTTTGGGCGGGAGCAAATTCAGGCTTGGATTTGAGGCGGATGTGTAGTCCATAAAATCCAAGCATGGCCATGAGACATAATATCCCGCCGATGTACCAAACCAAGTTCGGGTTGTAGTTATCCAAAATATATCCAGCCGCGGCAGGACCGATCGTGGCGGGGATCAACCAGGTGAGTCCAGAGATTGCCATGTAGCGTCCGCGCATTTCGGTTGGCGCGAAGTTTGCGACCACGGCTTGCAAGATGGGCATCACGATCATTTCGCCGATAGTGATGATGATCACGCTGAGCATGAAGAGCGGAAGTGTAGTGAAGACTCCGAAGAGGCTGAAACCGATCGCGTAAAAGATCGCACCGAGCGCCATCATCAGGAATGGTGGATGGCGTTTGATCTGGCGTGTGGTCCAGAATTGGAAGAGGATGACGGTGATCGCGCTGGTGGAAAGCAGGATGCCATAGCCTTGTGGTTGAATGCCGTGACTGTCGCGTAAATACACAGAGAGTGAGTTGTACATTTGTTGATAGGTGGTGGTCATGAGGATGCAGGCGGTGATGAATGCCATGAAGGCCAGGTCACGTAGAACGTGACGATAACCCGCGAGGGTTTGTAAAATGGTTTCAGGCTGCGCGGAGGGGTGGGGTGCCGGTTTGCTTTCGGGAATGGCGCGATAGAAGATCACCGCCACGATACAACTAATGATGGCATCCGATATGAAGAGCGCGGTAAAAGATTTGGCTGCGACAAACCCGGCGATGGTAGGACCGATGAGCCAGGACATGTTGTTGACCACGCGCAACATGCCGAAGCCTTCCTGTCGTTTTTCTTCGGGCAAAATATCTGCCACCATGGCACCGTGGGCAGGGTGTGAGATGCTACCGATCAAGCCGATGATGATGGAGAGCGGGTACATCCATGCCAGGCTGGTGGTGAAGCCGAATGCCAGTGAACTTAGCGCGCTGAATACCAGTCCGAATAGAATGATACTGCGCCGACCGAATTTATCGGCGAGTGCGCCGCCGAGGATGCCGCCGAACAATCCCGCCAGTGATGATAAGCCGAGCAGGATGCCGGCTTGCGTCATGCCGATGTGGAATTTCTGGGTGATGTAGAGCGCGAAGAATGGAAACAGTAAAGTGTTGCCGATGCCGTCGATAAAGCTAGTGCCAACGACAATCCAGAAGCGCTGCGGAAATTCATGATAGAGTTTGTTGAGACGCGTAAACATTAAAGTCCTTTCTCTGGGGAAGTGTGAATTATAGCACGTATGTTCTTTTTTGAATTGGGTTTTCTCGGCGTCAGTTGGCTTGTTGCTTTTCGGATGGAAGCAGGTTTGGCTGAGGAGGGTGCGGGGTTAAATAAAAAGATGGATGCGACTCAAATCGCATCCATCTTTTTATTACTGTGATTCTGGATTTATGGATTATACGTTACATTGACAGCAACGTAATCAAGGGAGAAGTCGCGTTGCTGGTTGCTTGCCACATCTGCAATACGGACACGGAAGCTGGCGTTGCTGAAGTTACCAGATGCCCAAGTGCGACCCCAAGTATCGCTTGGGCTGCCGAGAATATAGGTTGCTTCGGTGGTGGTTAATGTAGTTGTATTCTTGGCGGTTGTCCAAGTGACGCCGCCATCCCATGAGATCTGCACGCAGATCTTGGGAGCGCCGTTCGTGGTATCTGCACGGGCATCAAGACGAACTTCAATACCTTGTACAGCACTTGGAGTTATATTGAAGTTGTAGTTGTAGAATTGATGCTTATCCTTGGCATTGCTGGTGCAGGATGTGCTTGTGCCATTACCACTGTTTGTATCGACTGCGAAAACGCTGTCGTTAGCATAAGCATTCGCGGGGCTGGTTTGGTAGCCGTTGTTATCTCCAGCGCTGGTGGTTACTGCCGCATTCGCGGAGGGTGAGAGGAAGCCCGTGCTGGTCACAGGTGCAGGTGTGTTGGTGGGCAAAGGCGTGTTGGTTGGCAGGGGTGTATTGGTGGGCGTGTTGGTTGGCGCAGGCGTGTTGGTTGGACCAGCCGTGGGTGTGGGTCCTGGAGCGCCACAGTTAGCCAACTTGAATGAACCGATGCGAGTTTTCCAGGGCGCTGAGCCGGTGGTTTGTACGTACTCGCTGGTGAACCAGAACGTACAATCATCCGATGGATCTACGGACAACATGCTGTAGTCACCCCAGCGCGCGGCGGTGTGAGTTTGTGCGCCTGTACCAGCGATGAGTGTGCCTTCACCCTGGGTCATTGTATTAAGCGCATCAGTAGCAAGACGACCGGTATAGCGAATGGCTGGGAACATGGTGGAACTGGAAGCCGAGTAACCGATCGCCATATCGCCAGCTGAGTTCATGGCGGCACTGCCCATCCAACGATGGGTCGCATCTGGTGAGAAGGTGCTTTGTTGGTTGATGCCCCAGCCAGCGCCACCAGTGTTGCGCAGTTCATACCAGCGGATGCCAGCACGGTCAGCGCTGGTGGCGTCTACGGTATGGTTCATCACGATGGTCTCGTAGCCGCCGAAGTTGCGATACTGCGCGCGGTACATGGCGCGGTCGGCAATCGCATCGAGTTTGGCGGTTGTGCCTGATTGAGGAATACAGGCGCGCGCGCCATTACACATATTGGAATCGAATGCGGCGGTCGCGAGCGTGGTGTTGCGGGTAAAGGTGGAGTTGGCGGTATTCGCCCAGTCCACATGGAAAGCCCAGATCTGGATCTGATCTTGTGCGAAGCCACCGGCGTTATCATCGGGTTCGACGAAGTAGTTTGGCGTCCCAGCAGCGGGTGCGGGACCGTCCAAATCGGATGGCAACATACCGCCCATGTTTGGATCGGTGCTATAGAGGTTGAACTTCACCATGCGAGCGGGCAGACCCTGTAGCATCTGACTGCGTTCGAAGACGGCAACGCCTTGTCCAGCCCAGGTTGAAGCATTGGCGAACTCATGCACGGTCATGTAATAGCCATCGGGCCACACCCCAAAGTGGGGGTAGTCGTTCATGTTGGTGTTGCTCCACAGGAAGTCATAGCGATACCAGGCGCCAGTGGGATCACCAGTCTGCGATACCGCGATACACTGATGGTAACCAGATGTGCCGCCGGGCACAGCGAATTGACTCACCATCCAGCGGTCAGCCAGATGATCGTAAAGCACGATCGGATCACCATCGTTGCGAGTTTGGCAGACGCCGCCGAAACCACTCCACAGGGTGTTGCCTGCAGCGGGTCCATAGAGGAGCGTGCCGGTTTTGCTGTAGATGGCGAAGCTAAGATTGACCCACTGCATGTAATGATTGGGACCAACGTCACCATTGGTATCAGGCGGGAGTACACCGCTGAGGTTGGTAACACCATCAAAATTAGCGATGGTGGCAGGCGCACCTGGGGCGATTGGAGCGGCTTGCACAGCGCCGTCCCTTTGAGCTGGTGCGTTGATATTCAAAGTGGTACCGCGCCCGGGCAGGGTAAATACCTTGTCCATGTCAGCATCTTCCGCCTCGTGTTCGGCTTCGAGCGGAGTGATCGAGCTTAAGGCTTGGGAAACGTCATGCTTGAGTTCCTTGACCTCTTCCTTATCGCCGCCCTTGCCGTCCTTGCCAAGCGTTGAGGCTTGAATGGAAGATCCGTTGGGCGCCAATGGTGCACCAAATCTGGACGCTGTCGGTGCTGGTCTGCTGACATAAAGGGTCCCGGCGATCAAAGCCGCAACACCTAATACAGCAACTATTACGTTTGTTCGTTTCATTAGACTCTCTCCTTTGGGTTTTTGATCTTGCTTGGTATGCGTGCCAATATCATGAATTGCGCGGGGAAACTAAAACTCCCCGTTGTAGATTAACAGGGGGCGAACGGGTATCGTGCGATAAAAGCAACCCGGATGGATTTAGCATACTGTATTCTATTAAATGTTTATTTCGGGAAAATATTACGGGCTGTTCGGGAATTCCCCAGAAAGCCAAAAACAGGATACCAAATACCTTTTATCATGCACACCTCTCCTCTGAGTTGCTGATAGTAGAAAACGTTGACCTACGCAAGTCAACGTTTAGCACAAAGCTGGGGTATCAAAAAATTATTTTTAGGTTGGTCAAAAAATAATGTTTGGATTTTACTCCCGTTACATAACTTGTCAATGGATGAGTAGGTTACAAAAATCCCCCGCCTCATTTTCGACGGGGGATCTGCTTCGTTTACAAATAGCTTCTTGCAAGCTGACAGCGACTCGGTGTTAATGTTGCCCCAACGTGCCTAAAGTTCTGACTCGCCGTTCAACCCTGTAAAAGATCTGTGCGCCGCCCCACAGCATCACGAACATAAACACGATGAGGATGACGATCTCCATGTTGATGGGCATCAGTGTGTTTGTTTTTAAGAGAAGTCCGCGCACGGCATCCAGTCCATAAGTGAGTGGCAACATGAGCGAAACGGGGATCAACCAATAGGGCAGAGATTTCACTGGGAAGTTGGTACCCGAGAATCCCTGTACGAGGAAGCTGCCCACATCGATTAATGTATTTGCGTCACGCATTAACAGGACAATCCCAGCAAAGGCAAATCCAAATCCGTACAAGCCCAATAGCATGGGAATGGCGGTTAGAAATGCGGCAAACGCGCTTCCGGTCGGTTTGAAGCCGAACAACGCGGCGCCGAGTCCGAGCATGACGATGGATGTGATTGTCGTTGTCAATAAGCTGGTGAGGGTGCGCCCTACCAGGATCAGTAAACGCGAGACCGGGGTCAGCCAGTTCGATTCAAGTACGCCCGCATCCATATCTTCCTTGAGAGCAAGTCCCATACCCCAAAAGACGGTCAGAATGAAATTGGTCAAGACTGTTCCCAAAAGGATATAGGACATGTAATCGCCGCTGCCGCTATATGCCGCAAAACCTGTAGCTTGTCCGTTGGTGCTAAAGGCTTTGCCCATGAAGTAAACCGGCGTGATCCAAATGATCGGCTGGAAGACGTTGGAAACTGCGTTCAATGGATAACGCCAAAAAACTTTCCAGTCTTTGCGGGCAATAACGAACAAGGCGCGTAATTGTGTGCTTAAGCTGGGTTGTGAAAGAGTGGTAAGTTGCATGGTTGCACCTTTTAGTATTGTCCGATTGCGCCTGTTTGGCGGGCGCGGCGTTCCATCCAGATAAAGGTCAGGTAACCAACGATCAGCCAGAACGTGCCAAATGACAGCAACGGAATCAAATCTGGCAATAACTCACTGACGCCCGCGTTCGAGAATGCCGCGGCGCGCATCCCGTGGATCAAGTATGTTTGCGGAAGCCAATTGGCAAAGACTTGCATCCAATCAGGGAGAATGGCTACCGGGAAAGTGATCCCGCAGAAGATCATCACCAGTCCGCGGATGAGGAAGACGAAGGCGTTCGCTTCCTTGACGGTAATGACAAGGCTGGCGAATGCGAAGCCCAGTCCATAAATGGCGGGGATGGCTGTGAGCATCACGAGCGCCAACATCCAGCCGCTGCCGTTCAAGCGAACCCCAAAGAGCAGTCCGAATTCGAGCGCCGTGATGAGTATGAATACTGCCATGGAAACGATCTGTGGACCACTGTGCCCAAGCAGGTAGGAGAATCTCCAGGTGGGGGACAGCCAGTTCGATTCGAGGGTGCCGCGCATTTGTTCCTGACGCAGCGCAAAACCGATATCCCAAAGCACGATGTTTTGCCACATCCACACGGTTGTGCCAATGATGATGTAACCGATGTAATCTGTGGCGCCGGTTGTTTTCATAAAGACTGCCAACCCACTTCCGTCAGGACCCGAAAGCGCACGGGCTGTAAGAATATACAACATCGGGAAGATCAGGGGCCATATTATCATTGCGATGATCCAGGATGGATAACGCATGAATATCGTCCATTCGCGGCGAATGACTGCGTAGAACGCACGCACATCGGAGAGTAGTCCGGGCTGCCCGAGCGATTGTGGAGTTAAAGAGGTTTCCATAATTCTCTCCTAATCGCGTAAGGCTTTGCCCGTGAGATGGATGAACACATCTTCTAGCGAAGGCTTGACGATGTTCATGTTGACCAGGCGTGTGCCGTTGCCACTGATATGTTCCACAATGCGTGGAATGGCGGTGCGGCTATTTTGGGCTTGCATGTTCACTTCCCATAAATCCGCTTCGCCTTGCTGGCGTGTGATGAGATTCTCGATGCCGGCAATACTTTTGAGCTTATCGCCGATCTCTGTATGCCAGCCAGTGACCTCAAGCTTGATCATTTCCTTTTGCTCGATGCGGCGTTTGAGTCCGGCGGGCGTATCGAGCGCGATGACTTTGCCAGTGTCAATGATGCCGATGCGGTCGGAGAGTTGATCAGCTTCTTCCATATAGTGAGTCGTCAGCAGGATCGTGTGACCTTCCTGCTTCAGTTGCGCGATCAGCTCTCTTAAGTTACGAGCAGCTTGCGGGTCGAGTCCGAGCGTGGGTTCATCCAACAGCAGAATGGGCGGGCGGGCAAGCAAAGCCTTGGCGATCGCAACGCGTTGACGCATCCCGGTTGAATATTTTTCAACGAGTTCGTTGGCGCGGTCTTTGAGTTCCATGCGCTCAATGAGTTCTTCGACGCGCTTCTTCGCGATGGGTTGGGGGATGTGATAGAGCGCGGCAAAATACTCAAGGTTTTCGCGTCCGCTGAGTTTCCAGTAAATACTACGTTCGCCAGCCAGCAAAGTGCCGAGGCTGCGCCGCACATCGTTCGCCTGTTTCACCACGTCAAAGCCATTGACGCGCGCCGTGCCGCTGGTGGGTTCAAGCAACGTGCACAGCATGCGGATGGTGGTGGACTTGCCCGCGCCGTTGGGACCCAACAAGCCGAATATTTCGCCGCGCTGGATTTGCAGATCGACGCCATTGACGGCGGTGAACATGGCTTTGGGTTCTTTCTTCCAAAACTGCCAGCGCTTCTTTTTGGGACTTGAGGTTGCTTCACCTTCGATTTTTTTGTCACCTGTCCCCGGCCGGGCAGGGAAGTTCTTGACCAGTTGGGTGGCTTCAATCGCAAAATCAGACATTGGGTTGCTCCTTTTTAGTGGCTATTCAATAAAACGAACTATTTATTTAATATAATTTCATTTTATGTGACTATTTTTCAAATATTACAATAAAAACTTGAATATGTCAATAGTTTTGTTGATAATTATGAATATGGCTTTAGGAAAATGAAAACCTCCGTCAGTTTTGACGGAGGTTGAGATCGAATCTGAAAAGCTTGGCAGTTACGGCACAGATGGCACAACCCTGCCTTGCGGATAGATGAGATATACCGTTCCGCCTGAGTTCGTTAACCAAAGCGGCTCAAACTCGGAACGTAAATAGGTGCGGGTCACATCGGCATCGGCTGCCGCGGCTGGATCGTTGATGATGGGATTGCCGGTAGCATCAAACCCGACCAATACAACCAAATGCCCTGAACTTGATGGAATTGGCGCGCCGGTTAATTGGCCGTTACCCCACGCGATCGACATCACCACTGGAACTCCTGCTGCTACATATTCTTCAGCCTTAGCCATGCTGGTAAAGCGTGCTACATAGGCTTCATAGCCTTGGGTCGCAGCGTAGGCGGTGTTGAAGGGCCAGTTACCATGACCATTGTAGATCCAGTCATACACGCCACTGACGGCGGCACGCACGCGCGGTTCACAAGCGCCGGTATCATTATTCCAATACGCCAATGCCATCGAAGTGGACGTTGGACTGCACCACACCTCGCCGCCATCAGCATACACCATCTGTGAGCATTCCGGCACATTGATGAAGGTATTCCAACGCACAGGTGAACCAGCTGAGACAGTTGCGGAAGTGGGAGCGGTAGTTGAATATGCTACCGATGTATTCCGCACACTGGCTATCGCTGATCCGTTCGCGCTGAACAAACGTAATTTGAGTTGGAATTTATTCGTGGCTGTCTTCTTGTTGAGAGATACGAAGGTGTCGGTATAAACCGTTCCGTTGGTGTCGCCTTGCCCGTTCACAGAGTGGCGTGCGATCGTTGAGTTATCCGAAGCCCAAATGCCCAAGCTATACCACTTGCTCCAGGTTGTGCCATACTGCGCGCGGAATTGGATTTCGATCCATGAGCCGGTGGGTGTCACAGCGTTCCAGGATGCGATTGCTTCCGTATAATTGAACGCAGTGGTGATGATCGGACTAGTGGCTTCGCCCACAAGGAATGAACCACCGTTGTAATAATTTCCGCCGCTATAGGCTCCCTGTGCGTAGGGGTCTGTCCCGGCCGTTGCAGTGGACTGTTGAAACTCAAGTTCTCCGCCTGTGTTGATTCGCGCCCCGCTTAATGTCCAGCTAGTAAAGCCGTTATCGGCTGAACGCCAGCGGGTAAAGCCGGTTTGATATGGGGATGTTTTTCCTCCTCCGCCACCCTTTGCTGCCACAGATGGAACCAGTGTGGCAAGCACCAACAAGATCAATAACAAACGGACTGTACTAAATATCGTTCGTTTCATCGTACATTCTCCTCTTATGCGTATGATGTTTTTATTCTTGCTGTGGGAATACAACTTATCTGCGCGGCAAACCTCCTTACTAATAGATTATTGGATATCCATTGCTTGTGCGATTGTAGTCCCATTCGAATATGTGCGAAAGTACTTTGTAACATTTAATAACAAACATCCCAGAGGCATTGTTTAAATCTCTGGGATGTTTCGATAAATCAAATATTTCAATCGGTCATGGACTGGGCCACGGAATTTCAACCGGTCCACCGTAGCCATGTTTTTCCTGCACGTAAACCAGTCCATGTGAAGGGACAGTGCAGCCAGCTTCGTCGTTTTCAACCCTGATTACTGGGAAGTTCGTGCCGAGCGTTTCAAAGATGATCTGTCCGCCTTCACAGCGCCAGACTTCGATGATGTATTGGTGCATGAACTCATCAGCGTATTTGCCGGGGCTGATCGTGACCTCTTCCCACGTGATATCAACCTGAGCCCCATTACGGGTGGCTTTTGCCCAATGCGGACCACGATAGTAGGGCGATACCGGCAGTTTCAAACCGGGATATACAATGGGAAGCATTTGCGGGTCGCCTGCGATTTGAAGAAACTTGGCATTGACCCAACAATTGTTATCCCTGTTGTCGCTGTTCTTATTTGCCACCCAGACCCAGTTGTTGGCGTCGGTGCGTCCGACCAGCTTTATGTTGGCAGTCCCGTTGAAAGCAAATAAATAAAGATATTCCGCGCCGGGACCATACCGACAACTTAATTTTTCAGAAATCACTTGTGCCTTTAAACTGTCCACGGTGGGGAGCGGCGTTTCAGTGGGCGTCTCAGACGGGACAGGTGTGAAAGTCTCTGATGGGATTGGGGACGCTGTCAGCGCGGGGATGGGGGTAAAGGTTTCAGTCAGGGCAAGGCTGGTGGATGTGTCAGCAGGCATGGGCGAGGAGGAGGAAGCGGGGGCTTGTCCTGTTCCCGTATTGCTTAAATTGCAAGCCAGCGTCGTCAGAATTAAAAGGATGGGCAGAAAAAGTTTTTTAGTTTTCATTTTATGATTGTACACAAAACCCGCCTGGATGTGCATGCCCTTTAAGTAGTTCTCCCCGGCCTGAGGGGGGCAGGTCGGGGAGAACTTTCAATAGTTTAACACGGCTTTTGAAAATTTGCAAATCGAATTTCTTAAAATTTACCCCCCAAACGGTCTATCTAAAATTAATGTTCACTTATTTTCTAATAGCCTTACTGCCTCGTGCTTCATGTGGGCGAGTACGCCGGTAAAACCATTGAGACGTTGCTGCGAAACGGCTTCTTGCAGATTCATCGGCAAAAAGAAATCGCCGGGGATAGTTAATATTTCTTCGGGTGTGCAGCCGCTCAACCCATTCGCAAGGATGCTGGCAAGCCCGCGCACGGTGGGGGACTGCGGCGGAATATCCAGATAAAAAATGACGCCGCCATCCGGTTGTTTTTCACCGAACAGAAAAACCGGCGTCATACATTCGGGTACGGCTTCCATCGAGTCGCGTTTTTCCTTGAGCCAATCTGGCAACGGCGGAAATGATTCGGCATACGCGATCAACGTTTCCAGTTTTTCTTCGCGCGTCATGCTGGCGAAGTCATCCACGATCTCTTGAAGTTTTGCGGGTATTGGCATAATTTGTATCCGTAGGGGCACAGCGAATCCTCGAT
>JBDTWO010000173.1:0-10561 GCA_040006635.1 Chloroflexota bacterium | reverse complement strand
GCCGCATCAACACCGAAGCCATGGACAGCCACATCTGGGAAGTCTGGGCGGAGAATGGCTGGAAATTCCGTTTGGGGATTTGGATTCCGTCCGCGCTGATGATTCTTCTGTTGCGGAATTTTTCCTTCGCCCGCAAATTTTTAGTGCGGATGCAAAACCGCTTCACGCCTGACCCTGGGCTGTATACCGATCTATTTGACAAATACAACCCTGACATGGTCATCGCTTCGACTCCAGGCTGGCGCATGGACCGTTACCTCCTGCGCGAATCTGCCCGACGCGGAATCCCGAACATGACCGTCATCGTGGGCTGGGACAATTCATCCTCGTACAACGTCTCAGGCGCAGATGTGCAGTGGGCGACGTGCTGGTCTCAATTGCAAAAAGATGAATTGGTGTATGGCTCTGATTGGGATCCTGAACATGTGAACATCGGCGGCATCCCCTCGTATGACGGATATTTCCGTAAGCAATGGCTCATGCCGCGCGATGAATATTTCAAACTGCACAGGCTTGACCCGAAACGCAAGTTGATCTCGTACGCCAGCAGTTTTGTCCATTTTGCGCCGAACTTCCCGAATATCGAAGCGTTAGCGAAATTAGTTTCATCTGATTCGCTGGCGGAGCCTTCGCAGTTGTTGATCCGTTTGCATCCGAGTCATTTTCAAGATAAGCCGAAGATCTTTGCAGACGAACGCGCGCAGGTTTTTGAGTTGGAGAAGAGATATCCGCATGTGCATGTCGTCCAGCCAGTGGCATTGGGCGGTTCACTTGGCTACTACGGCGGCGAAGACATGGACGAGAAATCCTCCATGATGGCGTACTCGGATGTAGTGGTCACGGTCTATTCGACGATGCTGGTTGAGACCGCTGTTCACGATACGCCGATGATCGCCGCGACGATCGACACGCCCGGTGGCTGGAATAAAAAGGGCAAGTTCTCATTGTCGCTGAAAGATATTGGTGACTGGCCCACGCATAAACGTTTCCGTGAAGCCAAGGCGGGACGAGTCGCAGTCAACGAGAATGAACTGCGCGATTTGTTGAATATGTATTTGAAAGATAAATCAGTGGATTCAAAAGAACGTAGAAAATTCATCGAAGATGAAATCACATTTACCGATGGAACATCGGGCAAGCGAACGGCAGAGTTTATTTTAGGGATACTGGAGAAATTGAACCGCTAAGGCCGCCAAGGCGCGAAGAAGAGCTTTAAAATCTTTGCGCTCTTGGCGTGCTTCGCGGTTAATAAAACTTACGCGAACTGTTCCAAATTGACCGCCACTAACGGCAGCGCTTCGTCTACGAATTTATCGAGGACGGGGCGTTTTTTCATGTGGCTGTAATGCGATGCCAGTCCGTAGATCGCCCAGGTGGCGACGGTGGCGGGGATGTCGGTGGAGATTTTAGATTTTGTTTGTGTCAGCCAATGGGATAGCAATTCGAAAATGATTTTCTTGATCGTGCCTTCGGTCAATGATTCAAATTGCTGATGCGGTTGGGCACATTCGCTGTGCATGTTGGCGAGAAATTCGCATACAGCCAGAATCAAGTTCCGCAAATTATCGGGGGTGTAATGACAGGCGTTCAAAGTCCGCTTTTCGATTTCTTTCTTGAACATTAAGCTGATCGAACGATCAAGCAATTCATATTTATCCTGAAAGTGCGCGTAAAACGTGGCGCGGTTGATCTCGGCTTTGTCGGTCACATCCTGCACGGAAATGGTTTCGAATCCTTTTTCAGCGAGGAGTCCTTCAAAGGATTGCAGGATCAGGCTGCGGGTGCGTTTGACGCGCGGGTCCAGTTTCTCTTCTAGCTTTGGCAACATATTGGCTCCAGTGTTGCTTATCCAACAGATCCAAAGGTTTGATGGTTGACCTGAATGGGTAAGGATAGTAAATTAGACAACATCTGTTGTTTAGAACACAACTGTATAATATCAAATAACTCAAGGAGAGTCAAGATGAACATAACAATTATTGGATCAGGAAATATGGGACGCGGTATCGGAACACGCGCAGTCGCTGGTGGACACTCGGTCACGTTTGTGGATTCGAATCCCGAAGTCGCTGAAAAGGCTGCGGCAGATGTGAAAGCTTCTGCCAAGAATGGCGCGCAGGTTTCGGCGGCGAGCCTTGGTAACGTGCAACTCGGCGATGTGGTCGTGTTGGCGGTTTGGTACGGCACGAACATCGAGATCGCGAAACAACTCGGTGTGAAACTGGCTGGCAAAGTCGTCGTCGATATTGCCAACCCCCTCAACGCCACGTATGACGGTCTCGCTACTGCGCCCGATTCATCCTCTGCGGAAGATTTGGCGAAGGCGATCGCTAACGGTGCGAAAGTGGTCAAGGCGTTCAACACGACGTATGCGGGCACGCTTCTTTCTGGAAGTGTAGCTGGTCAGCCGCTCGATGTCTTTATCGCCGGCGACGACACGGATGCCAAAGCCAAAGTCGCACAGATCGTGACCGATGGCGGTATGCGCGCTGTGGATACCGGTCCGTTGAGCCGTGCGCGTCAGATCGAGGGTATGCAGTTGTTGCACATCGTCACACAGGGCACGCTGGGCACGAATTGGGGTAGTGCTTTGAAGATTTTGGGATAGTGATTTCTTATCATGCTGAGCGCAGCGAAGCATCTCTACGATTATCACAGAGACTCTTCGCTGTCGCTCAGAGTGACACAAACTAGTAGAAGGTTTTTATGTTAACAGTAGATACGAATACAACGTTGGTTCCGAATCAGGAATTTACCAAATTAGCGAGCGCTGAACAGATTGCAAGAGTTGCGCGAGCATTAGAACTTAACGGCATGAAAGTTTTGATCGCTGAGAATGGCGAAGAGGCGAAAAAGCTTGTGCTTGATCTGGTTCCTCAAGGCGTAGAGATATACACCAATCAATCCAAAACGATTGACAAGCTGGGCTTACGCCCCGAGTTCGATGAGTCTGGTCGCTATAATGCGGTGCGACCCAAGGTGATGTCGCTTGACCGCAAAACGCAGGGCGACGAGATCCGCAAACTGCGCTCCAATCCTGATTACATTCTCGGAAGTGTACAAGCCATCACAGAAACAGGACAGGTATTAACTTCCTCATTTGGTGGCAGTCAGTTGGCTCCGTATGCCTATGGTTCAGCCAAAGTGATCTGGATCGTTGGCACGCAGAAACTGGTGAAGAATCTCGACGAAGGTTTCCGCCGCATCGAAGAATATAGCCTGCCCTTGGAAGATGCGCGATTGCTGGAAATGCTTGGTATACACAGCGCCATTGGTAAAACCTTGATCATCAATCGCGAAGTCGTGCCAAATCGGATTACAATCGTTTTGGTCAAAGAAGAGTTGGGTTACTAACATCATAAAACCGTCCCGAAGGTTTTGTATGAAATATTGTTGATTCTCTAAAACCTTCGGGACGTTCTAAAAATTAATCAGGAGAGAAATTATGTCTGCTTCAGCCATTCAACTCAAGAAACTCTGGTGGGCTGGTCCGTTGACCATACTCGCCGCAATCATCGGCGTACTGATCGTGCGCACGATTGCGAGGGTTGTATTAACTCCGCCTTTTGCACCAGGGCTTGAGATGCTTATGCTGCCAATTGTTTTGACGCTTATCCTTTGCACTGGCGCCGTTTTGGTGTTCGCACTCGTCGGACGTTTCGCCAAAAATCCAATTCGTACGTTCATCATCATTTCAGCGGTATTTCTGGTTATCAGCTTTTTACCTGATATTGCAGTTGTGTCTGCCCCATTCCCCGGTGCAGGTTGGAGCTACGCCATCACGCTGATGATCATGCATGTCGTGGCGGGATTTATTACAGTCTATATACTGATAAAATTAACCACCACAGAAAATAAATAGAAAGAAATCCAACGGAAGCATTGTCTGTTGTTTTAGCAAGGAGATTGAAGAATGAGTGTATTACAAAATTCAGAAACCAAAACCGAATATTCCATCCATCCCAAAACCATGATGGGACATATTTCCCTCACGGTTGCAAACCTTGAGAATCAGATCATGTTCTATCAACAGGCGCTGGGATTCAAACTCCATTGGCGTGAAGGAAACAAGGCTGGTCTCGGCGCGGGTGGCGCAGATTTGCTGCTGCTCACTGAAGAACCCAACCTCAAGAAATATCGTGGCGTGACAGGTTTGTACCACGTGGCATATGTCTTCCCCAATCGGCGTGAACTCGCGATTGCCATGGCGCGTCTGTTTGCCATCAAATATCCCAACTCGCCGACCGATCACATTATGACCAAGACCACCTACCTCGATGATCTCGAACATAATGGCATTGAGTTGTACTGTGAGTCGCCTGAAGACGGCACGTGGAAATTCACGAACGGCAAATACGAGTCCTATCGCAAGGACGGCTCCTGGAGCAATGGACGTGAAGCCTTGGATGTGGACGAACTATTTACCCACCTCAAAGAAGACGAAAAATTAGATGTTTCCATTCCACCCGAAACGCGCGTGGGACATGTCCATTTGCATGTGCGTGATGTAGCGGAAGCGGTCGATTTTTATCACGGCATCATCGGCTTCGATGTGATGGGCATTGCCAAAGAATTCCAAATGGGCTTTGTCTCTGCGGGCGGATACCATCATCATCTTGGGTTGAATACCTGGCAGGGTGCGGGTGCGCCGCCTCCACCTGCCGATGCAGTAGGTCTGCGTTACTTCACGATCGACCTGCCCGACCAAAAGGCATACGATGAAGTCGTGGCGCGGGTCGATGCAGCCGGCATCCCGTCGAATCAGACCGAGGCGGGCTTGCTGTTGCATGATCCGTCACAGAACGGCGTCATCTTGCGCGTTGCAGGGTAAAGCGGAATATTATCCCGCCCTACGAACTGAGCAGAAAACATCCGAAGTCGAAGTGGCTTCGGATGTTTTGATTCTTGACGGCAGCACACATTGACTGTTTAATTCAACAGCATCACATCACCTATCAAGCAAAGGTTCCCATGTATAAAAAACTTCATATCATTCTTTGCATTACTTTCCTGCTCGGCGCGTGTGCTGCGCCGACCCTCGTGCCCACGGCAACGCCTGCGCCCACGCAACCTCCCTCACCGACGCCCGCCGCATGGGATCGAGCTGGCTGGAATATCGTCTGGCATGATGAGTTTGACGGTCCCAAACTTGACCGGACCAACTGGAACTTCGATATCGGCGGCAATGGCTGGGGTAACGCCGAATGGGAGGCGTACACCGACAAGCCCGAAAACATCCGCATTGAAAACGGGTTGTTGGTGATCGAAGCGCGTGAAGACCCCACGCTGCCTGCGGGACGTCCGTATTCCTCGGCGCGCATCAAAACGCAGGGACTGCATGCATGGAAATATGGACGCATCGAAGCGCGGATGAAACTCCCGTATGGGCAGGGACTCTGGCCCGCATTCTGGATGTTGGGTGATAACAACCAAGGCTGGCCCGCCTCCGGTGAAATTGATATCCTTGAACACATCGGCAAGGAACCGAATACCATTTATGCTACCGTCCATGCGCCGGGATATTCGGGCGGTAATGGCGTGGGCTCGCATCTGGTTGTCGAAGGTGATACTCTCAAGAATGATTTTCACGTCTACGCCATCGAGTGGCAGGAGAATGAAATCCGCTGGTTCTTTGACGATCAAGAATACTTCAAGGTCACGCCAGCAGATGTTCCCGATAAATGGGTCTTTGATCACGAGTTCTTCATTATTATGAACATGGCAGTTGGCGGAGGTTGGCCCGGTTACCCCGATAAGACCACGGTCTTTCCGCAGTTCATGACCGTCGATTATGTCCGCGTGTATCAACGACCATGACAACCATCGGCAAACCAAAAATAGACAAACGCCCGAAGCTGACCTATATGGGCATCCGCACCATTGCACCATTCAAAGGCATGTCCAAAATAATTGGGCAGATCGCGGACGAGTTGAATGCTTGGGTCGTTGAAAATAAGATCAAAACCTCTGGTCAACCTTTTCTTCGCTACCACGTGATTGATATGCGCGGGTTCATGGACATCTCATACTGTGTGCCCGTCCGCAAGGCGTTACCCGATGATGGCGAAATCAAAGCCGATGTGATTCCCGCCGGGCGGTATGCGAGTCTCATTTATTCGGGCGGCGGCATTTCAGGGAACCGCGCCTTGATCGAATGGGTGCGCGCCCAGGGCATGGACTTCGACCGCTGGGACACTGAACAAGGCGATAACTTTCGCGGGCGTTATGAAACCTATCTCACCGATCAAAGGATCGAACCGCGTAAGTCACGCTGGCAGATCGAGGTTGCGATCAAGCTGGCAGATACATAGCTGACATAGCAGGGCGACTGGTGTCCTAGTGCTGGGGTTGGCGCACACACACGTTTGACAAACTCGTCAGCGACATATAAGATGAGTGCCTATGAATATTCTTGCCTTGAAGCTAATCCTTGCGCCAGTGATCATCGGCTCTGCCAGCCTTGCCGGTAGAAAATGGGGACCCGCCGTGAGCGGCTGGATCGTTGGCTTGCCGTTGACTTCGGGACCTGTGGTGTTTTTTCTCGCACTGAGTCATGATACAGCCTTTGCAAAGAACGCTGCGCTGGGCGTCATTAGCGGGGGGATCTCGCTGGTGGCTTATACGCTGACATACGTTTGGCTGGCAAAAAAATTCAACTGGCAAATGACGATCACAGGCAGCTTGTTGGTCTTCATGGCATGCACAGCCGTATTACAGAATTTCACTTTGCCATTGATCCCCATCTTCCTTCTCGTTTGCGCGGCGATTCTGCTGGCTTTGCACCTGATCCCAAACACTGTGGTAGAAGAAGTCGACACCAAACCCGGTCCCTGGGATATTCCGATGCGGATCTTTATCGGGACGAGTTTCATTCTGTTGCTGACAGGGATCGCGCCCTTCATCGGTTCGCATCTGACCGGACTCCTGACTACCATTCCACTTTACATTTCTATACTGACGGTTTTTGCCCACCGCCATCAAGGACCTGCCGCGGCGGTGCATGTCTTGCGCGGCTTGTTGTATGGCTTGTTCGCTTTCGCAGGTTTCTTTCTGATGTTGAACTTGTTGTTCGAACGCGCAGAGATTGCCGTGGCGTTTGTGGCAGCGATTGTAGTTGCGCTTGCGGTGCAGGGAACATCCTTGTGGGTATTGCGGCAAACACATAAATAAAGCGAACATCCGAAGATATGTTGACTTCGGATATTTTGATTCTATTTCAACACCTTTGTTTTATTACCTCTGCTTGCCAAAGTCGCCTAATGACCCAGAGTGAAGTAGTGAAGCAGATCGAGAACAGCAGACGAATTTATCGTAGCGATATGTTGAGCGGGGAGATTGTTTAAATCGAATACCCAAATAGTTTTCATAAATGTAACTTTTCTTAAACACTGACGTCTTGTTGCCAGTTAACAAAAAAGTAAAGCTAGTTATTTGTACTACCAGCAATTATTTTTTATTTATATCGTCAGTTTGGGGGGAGTCCCTCATTTCGATTTGCGCCACATGAGGAGTAGTTCGGCGGTAGATCGGACGATTAATTTAGGTAAGAAATTCATCTCGGGCGAGGCGCGTCCGGGTTCTGGAAACGCATCTTAATCCATAACCATGTGCCTCTCTCACCATATCACAGTAGAAGAGGAACACATGCACACATCTCATTTTCGTTTCAAGAAATTTTTCACACAGGTCACAACAGTTTTGACGATCGTCATGCTGATGTTGACCGCCATGCCGGTAACGCCTGCGTTTGCGGCGTCTGCTGTACTTGACCCTTGGGTCAATATCTCTTCTAGTACGCCAAACAACAATACCGGAACAGTTAACGCCGGAAACTTGACCGTATCTGCTGGTACAGACCGTGTTTTTGTTGTAGGAGTATGTGCCGAGTTGGATGGTGCAAATACGATGACCGCGCTCAGCGCATCCTTAGGCGCAACAGCGTTAACTCAGATAGGCTCAACTGGTGGAATAAATGCACAAGAGCATTGCTATCTGGGGTATCTCAAGAACAGTCAAATCCCTGCGGGATCGAATGCTTTGACAGTGCCCTATAATATCAATGGTGGTGGCGATAATGTAACTGGTATCCATGTAAGATGGGCCACTTATTCGGGTATCGATCAGACGAATCCGATTTTTGATTCTAACGCAAATTACAACGGGGGAACGAATGTAACGTTTGGACAACAGATTGACTTCCTGCTAGATGGGCTCACATTTTATGTGGCTGCGAATGGCGGTTCGAATGCCGCAATGACGCTCCCGGCCACCTTTACTCAGCGGTTGTCAACGATATCGAGCGGACATTCCAGTTATGCGGCAAGCATTACAACTGCGCCACATGCTGCTAATGGAAACTACGCAGCAGCGACCTCTGTTGCATTCACTGGAACCACTTCAAATCGATCTGCTTTAGTGGTTGCTTCATTAAGACCGTCTATTCCGGTCGCTCCTACTTCGTTTAGTAGCGCTAATAACACAACCTTTACAGTTGGTGTGCCTGCGGCATCAGGTTCCACCTTCACTGTAACTGCAAATGGTTCCCCGGCTCCCACATATTCAATTCAAGCTGGTACTCTGCCCTCAGGTGTGACCCTTAGCGCGGCAGGTGTTTTGAGCGGCACTCCAGCCTCTGGAACGGTAAACACTTATCCAGTTACGATTAGGGCAACCAACGCCAGCGGTACTCTCGATCAGGCATTTACCTTGACCATTGCCAAGGCGCCTGCCGCCCTTGCCATCACCAGTGACCTTCCTGATCCCTCGCTGGTAGGGCAGAATGTAACCATAAACTTTTCGATCACATCTGCAAATAACACAATTACACCTTCCGGCAATGTGACAGTGGGCGATGGCGTGAATAGCTGCAACGCCCCTGTAACGGGAGCGGCAAGTCCCTTTACAGGTTCGTGCATGGTGGCGTTCACAACCCCCGGCAATCCGCGTATACTGACAGCAAATTATCTAACCGATGCCAATTTTAACGCCAGTTCAGATACTGAGAATCACGTAGTTCAAGCTTCGTTTCCAATTACTGTCGACACAGGCGCAGGTGGAATGATCACGCCTCCCGGCACAGTCGGTCCCAATGTTGGTTCCGTATCTGTTGTGTCTGGTGCCAACCAAACCTTCGATATCACTCCGTCTACAGGTTATGTTGTTTTATCGGTAGAGCAGAATCTGACTTCGGGTGCGGCATGTAACGCCACCGTTGGCAGGGTAAATAGTCTTACCTTTAACAATGTGACGGGTGACCGCAGGATTTGTGCCACATTCGACAGTGGGTGGTCTCGTCCAAACACCAATGTGAACCCAAGCGTTGGAAATGCCTGGGGAAATCCGACGGGTGGTAATATCTCGGATAACAGCCGAGCCACCGCCCCTAATTTCTTTCTCCCTATTAGTGGAAGCATTGATTATGCCACTTTTAATATACCGACTATTCCAACTGGCTCCACGATTGACGGCATTGAAATAGCGCTCGAGGGAACCACTACTGCGAGCAACATCAGCGTTTCTATTTTGCGCAATGGCATACCGAGCAGTTCCCAAGCAACAACATTCGTGCCTGGTGGACGCGAAGAGACCCAAATTCTGGGCGGTCCCAACGATCAGTGGGGACTTACTGGATGGGATGATACTCACTTTACTAATGGAGCCTTCCGGGTACGTATCTCAGCGGGGAACAACGCAGGTTTCTCCATTGACCAGGTTCAAGTCAAGGTGCATTACCGCCAGCCTACTACACTTGTGGTCAGTGCTGCAACAGGCAACTATGGCGGCACAGTCGACCTTACGGCAGCTTTAACTACAACTGTTGGCGGTACTCCCATTAGTGGAAAGACGGTCAACTTCTTCCTGAATGGCAATGCCGCTACACCTATCGGATCTGCTGTTACCGATATCAATGGCGTTGCCACGCTGAATAATGTCGATCTGTCAGGCATTAATGCAGGCACATACCCAGGTGCTTTCAATACTAGCGGTGTCGGTGCAAGTTATGCAGGTACAGCCGCCGGCGTACTCCCTGGGTATTTGACGAGCAATGCGGCAAATACCTTGACCGTCAACAAAGCCACCCTCACGGTCACTGCGAACGATAAGACCCGCGAGTATGGACTTGTCAACCCTGCTCTCGATGCAGCCATCACTGGTTTTGTGAACGGCGAAACGCTTGCCACCAGTGGTGTCACGGGCAGCCCGGCTTGTACCACGGCTGCTGTAGTAACTAGCCCGGTTAACGCTTATCCCATTACTTGTGCAATCGGCACCCTGATCTCTGCAAATTACAATTTCACCTTTGTAGCTGGCACATTGTCTGTCACTCAGGCGAACCTACTCATCACCGCCTCAGATGATACGATGGTGTACGGCGGCACGGTCCCGACGATCACCCCGGTCTATACCGGATTGCGCGCTGGAGATCTGGCTCCTGCTACATCTCCGACTTGTTCGACGACAGCTACCAGTGCTTCACCGGTTGGTTCATATCCCTCGACTTGTGCGGGTGCAGTTGATCCTAATTACAACATTACTTATGCCGCAGGAAATGTAACTGTCA
>JBDTWO010000172.1:0-10571 GCA_040006635.1 Chloroflexota bacterium | reverse complement strand
CTATTTTTAATTCTCGTCAAGGAATGGCTGCATCCGGCCCGCAAAAAGATGTGGTCCAATGGCATTCAAGCTTTGGTGCCCTTGATCACCTCGCCCGAGTTTGATAACCTGCCCCCGATCTTCGAGATCACAAGTCCCATTCTCAAAGCCTCCCCCGCCGCGTTACAATTCGACATTCAGGAATTGCTGACCGCCCTGTACAAAAAATCAGCCGATGAAACCCTCTACTTCATTCAGCAAACCCTAAAAAGCACCAAGAGCGAATTACCCGCAGTGTCATTACGGCGCATGCTGCCAGACCTGCCGCCAGATCTCCAGACGAACTTGCGTGAGATACTGCGCAAGGAAATATAAACGCAAACCAACACCATACACGAAAGGAGCGAATCATGATCCTTGTTAGAGGTGCTATCGGAGGGATTCTCATTTTCCTCGGACGCGAACTGAATTTCCTGTTTGCAGGCGGCTTTGCCGCCATGATCGCTTTGCGCGTTGTGCCCTTGCTTCCCTCCAGCTGGCCCGCGTGGGGCGATATGGCTTTCGTGGTGGTCATGGCCTTGATCGCCGCGGCAATTCCAATGCTCAACGAACGCGCCGGGTATGTCCTTTCCGGCATCCTGGCTGGCGGTTTCTTCCTCGCTGATTACTATGTGCCCGGGTTTATATCCATTCCCATATTGCCATTCCTGCTTGGCGGCACAGTCGGCGGAATCGTCATGGGCGTACTTACCGAATGGGCATTGATGATCGTTTCAAGTTTGGTCGGCTCCATTTACGTGATGGACCTCTTCACATTCTCACGAACCATGGAACTGGTGCTCACTGGCGGACTATTTTTCGCAGGGGCGCTCACGCAAGTGATCATGTGGCGCATGCAAAAACATCCTGCCTCCGGAAGATAACATGGACACTAGCCGCCTGATCTATTTGCATGGCTCCGATAGCAATAGCAACAGTGGGAAAGCGCGCCTCTTTCGTGAGTGGTTCCCCGGAATGCTCACACCCGATTTCAGCGGCTCGTTCGACGAACGGATGAGTCAACTTGGAACGATCCTTTCCGACAAAACAGATTTGACCATCATTGGCTCCTCCTACGGCGGACTCATGGGTACTGTCTTCACATGTGAACATCCGCATCAGGTAAGAAAACTTATTTTGCTCGCACCCTCGCTTGTACGTGATTCGTCCGGCGCGTATCACGACCCTGCGATTGGGGAATATCTTGGAGGTTCAAGGCGTTTTCTTCAAGCCGTTTCCGTCCCGACTGTGATTGTACATGGGACGAAGGATGACGTTGTGCCGCTTGAACCTGTGCGGGTGACTGCGCAAATACTATTCACAAATCTTACCTATCATATCGTCGAAGATGACCATCGACTGCAAAAATCCGTCCACGAGTTGGATTGGGAAACAATACTTGCATGATTCTGGAGTGGGTCAGCTCATGTACCTGTTAGGGTATGCTGACTCAAGTCCATTAGCAAGCTGATGGACTCCGGAGGGAGATAACATGGAACAACAAATCTACTGGCACACTACTGTTCAAATGCCCGACGACTCGAAGCTGACGCCGCTCCCCGAAAAAGTGGATGTGGCGGTCATCGGCGGCGGGTACACTGGTCTCTCCGCCGCACGGACTCTCGCCAAGCGCGGCGTCAAGGTGGCTGTACTCGAAGCCGAGTCCATTGGTTGGGGTGCAAGTTCACGCAACGGCGGCATGACCTTAACCGGACTTAAAGTCGCATTGCAGACGGTCATCAAAAAGTATGGACGTGATAACGCCCGCAGACTCTTCCAATGCTCGCTCGATTCAGTGGACATCGTTGAACAGATCATCAAAGAAGAAAATATCGATTGCGGCTTTACCCGATCTGGTCACTTGCTGACAGCCAGTAAACCCGCCCATTATGATGGCTTCAAAGGCGAAGTCGATTTTATGGCGAAGGAATTCAACCACGCTGTGAGATTGGTCCCGCAAAAGGATCTGCGTAGCGAGATCGGCTCGAACATTTATCACGGCGCATTGGTGGATGAGGTCAGCGGCGGGTTGAACCCCGCGCAATATGTAACGGGTCTTGCGCGTGCAGCAGAAAAAGCCGGGGCGACGCTCCATGCCCGGGCCCGCGTCAACAGGCTTGAGCGTAGGGAGAGCCGGTTCTTCATCCAGACTGAAAGAGGACCGATTCAAGCAGACTCGGTTTTGGTGGGGACATCCGGCTATACGGGCGGCGTCACAAAGAAGCTACAGAAGAAGATCATCCCGATCGGGTCGTTCATTATCGCCACGGAGAAACTGTCGGACGAGCTTGCGAATAAATTGAGCCCCAAGAACCGCATGATCTTTGATTCGATGCATTATCTAAATTATTATCGCCTATGGGATAACCGCATGATCTTTGGCGGACGGGCGGCGTTCTTCCCTGAAAACAAAAACACCATCGCGCGCAGTGCCGAAATTTTACGGCGCGAGATGATCGAGGTGTATCCGCAGTTGAAGGATGTACGGGTTGATTATGTGTGGGGCGGCACGCTGGACTTTGCATTCGATATGATGACGCACGTTGGCGAGCAGGATGGAATTTATTATTCGCTGGGATATGCAGGTCACGGCGTGGCAATGGCGACCTATCTCGGCAAGACCGTCGCTGACGCGATGATGAACGGGAATATCAAAGAGCATCCGTTCGCGCAGTTCGATTTCCCCGGCGCGCCGCTGGGACTGTACAATGGCTATCCGTGGTTCCTGCCGTTCGCGGGTGCGTGGCATAAGATTTTGGATTGGGTGGAGTAGCAATAACAGGTGACAGTCACTTTTAAAGTGACTGTCACCTTAGTGAGTGATAAAATACCGTATCTCACCAAAGGAGACTTGGAGGCGCATGGATATTAGTACATTCTATGCAGTAACTGCGGCAACCTGTTTTACGCTGGTTGGTTTGTGGTGGTCGGTGGTCAAGGATCACCCAGAGTGGTTGAAGGACGAAGCGACGAAACGCCTGGCAGGCGGTGTGTATGCTTCGTTTTTGATTCCAGCGCTGATGAGTATGGGTGCACAGGTGGGCGGCGAGGGCAGCATCATTTGGAATTTGGTCTTCATCATTGCCGGGGTGGCAGGGATTCGGTCTACAACCCAATTGATCGCGAAGACCAAAGCAGCTGAGGCGAATGGACCCTTCAGCAAGAACCGCTGGGCATTGCCGCTTTTGTATGGCATCGTGATCTTCTTCGCCATCTTCCCCGGTATCGCAGGGGTTGTTGGCTTGAAAGCGTTACAGGTGGAAGGTCTGCTGCTGTCCATATTGGTTTTGATTGCGCACATGCTGGCGTGGGAATTTATGAGTAACCCGAAGTAATTTTAAAACTCGAAAGAAGAAAGACTTAACCACTGAGACACGAAGACACTGACGTGTGCCCGTAAGGGTAGAAAAACAAATTAAAAACTCCGTGCCCCAGTGTCTCCGTGGTTAGCAAAATCCTTGTACAAAAAACAAATCTTTAAATGCTAAGTTCTTAATTGAGGAGACAAACCATGACTACAAATAAACAAATGGACGGTGAAGTTTTTTATCCTTCTGAAGAGGTCGTGGCGCAGGC
The DNA here is from genome assembly GCA_040006635.1 of Chloroflexota bacterium. Classification (GTDB taxonomy): domain Bacteria; phylum Chloroflexota; class Anaerolineae; order Anaerolineales; family Villigracilaceae; genus Defluviilinea. Next base: position 6,977 of record JBDTWO010000172.1, on the reverse strand, counting down.
GCGACTCAAGGATTGGGACGCGTTGGCAGAGAAGGCCCACAAAGATTTGCAGGGCTTCTGGGCAGATGAAGCCAATGAACTGGAATGGTACAAAAAGTGGGATCAGGTTCTGGACGATTCCAACAAGCCATTCTTCAAGTGGTTCGTGGGTGCGAAGACGAACATTGTCCACAACGCCATTGACCGTCATCTCAAGACGCACCGCAAGAATCAACTGGCTTTGATCTGGGAAAGTGAAGACGGAAAAACAGACCGCACTTTCTCGTATTACTCCCTGAACCGTGAAGTCTCGCGTTTTGCGAACATTATTAAATCGATGGGCATCACCAAAGGCGAACGCGTCACGATCTATATGGGACGCATCCCGGAGATCGTCTTTGCGATGTTGGCGTGCGCGAAGATCGGCGCGATCCATTCCGTGGTGTTCGGCGGTTTCAGCGTGGACTCGTTACAAGGTCGTATTGATGACAGCCAATCGAAATTGATCATCACCTGTGATGGTTCGTATCAAAACGGCAAGATCGTTGAACTTAAGAACATAGTAGATGAGGCAGTTAAAAAATGCCCCAGCGTAGAAAATATGATCGTCGTCAAGCGGACAGGTCAACCCGTCAATATGGAGGCGGGACGCGATCACTGGTATCACGATATGTGCGCACTGCCGATCGCCAATGGCAAATGTCCCACCGAAGTGATGGACGCGGAAGATCCGCTCTTCATTTTGTACACGTCTGGTTCAACCGGCAAGCCGAAAGCCATCCTGCACACGCATGGCGGATATATGGTCGGCACGTACGCCACGCTCAAGTATGTGTTCGATGTGCGCGATGACGACCGCTGGTGGTGCACGGCTGACCCCGGCTGGATCACGGGTCATTCGTATCTCGTGTATGGTCCGATGATCAACGGCGCGACCTCATTCATGTTCGAAGGCGGACCGTCGTATCCGTATCCGAATCGCTGGTGGCAGTGCATCGAGCGTTACGGCATCACGATCTTTTACACCGCCCCCACCGCCATCCGCGGACTGATGCGCTTCGGCGAGGCGTGGCCCAACAAGCACGATCTTTCGTCCCTGCGCCTGCTCGGCTCTGTCGGTGAACCGATCAACCCGGAAGCGTGGAAGTGGTATTATCGCGTGATCGGCAAAGAGAAATGCCCGATCATGGACACCTGGTGGCAGACCGAGACCGGCGCCTTTATGATCACCCCCACCCCCACTGTGCCCCTGAAGCCCGGATCGGGCACGCGTCCATTCTTTGGACAAGAGGCTGAGATCCTGGACGAACAGGGGAATCCTGTCCCTGACGATACCGAAGGCTACCTCACGCTGAAGCATCCGTGGCCCGCGATGCTGCGCACAATTTATGGCGATGATCAACGCTACGTCAACGGCTATTGGAGTAAGTACCCCGGTCGCTACACTACCGGCGACTCTGCCAAACGCGACAAGGACGGCTACTACTGGATCATCGGCCGCGTGGACGATGTGATCAAAGTCTCTGGTCATCGCTTGGGCACGGCCGAAGTTGAATCGGCGCTGGTGAGTCATCCTGCGGTCGCCGAAGCCGCCGCCATTGGATTGCCGCATGAAGTCAAAGGTCAAGCCATCCATACGTTTGTGTTGCTGCGTTCCGGCTTCACTGGCTCGCCTGAACTCTCAGAAGAATTACGTCAACATGTTGCAAAACACATGGGACCCATCGCCCGCCCCGAAGATGTCAAGTTCGTGGATAAACTTCCCAAGACACGCAGCGGCAAGATCATGCGCCGTGTGTTGAAGGCAAGAGCACAAGGCTTGCCTGAAGGTGATATTAGTACGTTGGAAGAGTAGAGATATAAAACGTAATTGGTAATTCGTAAAAGAAAGAGGTCAAGGATATTACTTATCCTTGACCTCTTTTGTGGAAGTATAATCAGCCTCATGTCAACCAAAAAACAACTGGAATATGAAAACAGCCTCCTGCAATGGCGGGCGCTGAAATATGATGAATTGGTCCGCGAGAATGGCTGGGTGTCGCTGGCGGGGTTGTATTGGCTGAACGAAGGCAGAAATCTCGTCGGTGCGAACCCGATGTGTGAAGTGGTGCTGCCTGATCGAGCGCCCACTTTTTTGGGAGTCGTCCATAAGCAGGGTAAGACCAAACGGTTTGCAGCGGCAGAAGGGGTTCGGGTGAAAGTCAACGGCCGGTTGGTGGAGAAGGCAATCCTAAAGTCGAGTAGAGATGCGAAGCCCAGCTTCATCACGTGGAATGAGAATTTGCGTCTCGTTGTCCATGAACATGACGGCAAACCTGCCATCCGCATTTGGGATAACCAGCGCGAGGAACGTTTCTCGCTGCCGCCGTTGAAGTGGTTCCCGATCAATAAAGAGTTTCGCATCGCTGCGAAATATACGCGCCATCCAAATGCTCAAACCATGCCGCATGAAGATACCTTTGGTGACATGGTCGATGATCGTATTGACGGGTATGTGACGTTCAAATTTCAGGGCAACAAATACAAACTGGATGTGACCGAATCCCACAACCATGCGCTGTTCATCAAGTTCCGCGATGAGACCAGCGGCCAGGAGACCTACCCCCCCAGCCGTTATTACTACACCGAGCCGGTTGGCAAGGATGGCAAGGTCACTTTGGATTTCAATTATTCATATAGTCCGCCATGCGCGTTCACGGCGTATGCCACCTGCATCTTTGCACCGCCGCAAAACAAATTACCCTTCCGCGTGGAAGCGGGCGAAATTTATAAAGGCTGAACCATCAGGTATAATGCACCCATGGCAAACGAAGAGTACACCAAGAGCATCAATAAATGGCGCGAGGAAGTGGATACCAACCTGCGCCGCGAAAACGGCTGGCTGGCGTTGGCGGGTTTGTTCTGGCTGCGTAAAGGCACGAACGATATCGGTTCCGCCCCAGGGAGTGACATTCTGCTTCCCCCGCGTGCCCCCGCAAAACTAGGTACGTTTGTATTCGATGGCGATAGCGTCATCTTGAACGTGGAGCTGGATACGCCGGTTGAAGTCAATGGTGTGCAAACCAAGATCGGCCGCCTCGATACGGATGAGGAAGACGTGCCCAGCTTCATCACCTTCAGCGACATGCGGATGGTGGTCGTCCGCCGCTCGAAAGGCGTGGGCATTCGCCTGTGGGATAACACCCGCGAGGAACGCCGCATCTTTCCACCCCGTAGCTGGTACCCGATCAATGAGGCGTTGCGCATCCCGGCCACGTATACGCGTTACTCCACACCCAAGATCGTGAAAATGCCGGATATTCTCGGCGCCATCGTTGACCAACGCATGGAAGGCTTTGTCGCTTTTGAATTGAATGGGCAAAAGTACGAACTGGTCGTGGAAGAATTACCTGATAAACGGCTCTTCGTCCAATTCATGGATACAACCAACGGCAATCCCACCTATCCATCGGGTCGCTATCATTACACCGACGCGCACGAGAACGGTCATGTCTTCGTGGATTTCAACAAAGCTTATAGTCCGCCCTGTGCCTTCACCGATTACGCCACCTGCACCTTCCCGCCGCAGGAGAATCATTTGAAGGTCGCGGTCGAAGCAGGTGAGATCTACACCGGGCATCATTAATCGTTCTGACAGCAAGCTGTCAGACTCCAGAGAAAAGAATAAAGCCGTCCGCAGGTTTGCGAGACGGCTTTTGGTTTATATTTGTTGAACAGTAAAACTCTTATCCACCCGCCAAGCGGATTAATATCTCCGGCACCCAGAATTTTCCATATCCCATAAATCCCAATGCAAGTGACGCGATCAAGATTACCACCCCGAATCCGACCAGGATCCGGTCTTTCCTTTCACGCACCAACACATCGATCCAGGTGCGCGGACCGACACCGAAGGCGCGCAGGTCCATCGCATCAATGATATCTTCGCTGCCGATAATGGCATGAATGACCACGGGCACAAAGATCGGACCCAACTTACGCACCTGCTCAATGAGGCCGCCATTGATTCTTTCGAGTTCATAACCACGCGCACGCTGGGCATCCACTGTCAATTGAAAATCACGCCCAAAGGTTGGAATGAAGCGCATGGTCAGATCCATGGCGTAGGCAAATTTATCATTGAGACCCAAGCCCTTGAATGTGATCCCGTATAAAGCCGGGTTAAGCGAGTAGGGAATTAGGATCGTCATAATGGCGATGCTTCCAACGCGGACAAATTGACTGACCGCGTAAAAAGCACGCTCCACGGTAACCTTGAGTGTTGGCGTCCAGCCAAAAATTGAAAAGGAGGCTTTGAACTCATGGATGGTGTGTTCCACTTTGTACACTTCGGATCCACCGCGCCCGGTAAGGAAGGTCAGTATGGAAAAGAAAAAAACAAATACGATGATGAAAAGAAAGGCGCGCCGCATTTCCTTCCACGTCACTCCCGAGTTAAATAGCACGAGCATGGCAATGGCAAAGAAAAACAGAAGAAAGCGGATATCCCAAAACCCCAATATGGACATGAAAAAGCATCCGTAAAAGGTGAGCCACGCGCGCGGGTCAAACCACTGGATGATGGATCTGCGTTTTCGGTATTTCCAGGCAACTAACATAGCAATCAGCTTTCAGCAATTAGCAAGTAGCGGTTGGTAGTTGACAATTTACTTTATCAACTACCAACCGTCAATATCAAATATTCTATCTACCAGACTGTCTCTGAACAGAAGCATACGCACCGACAAGCAACGGCACGAGGATCGCAGCAAAGATCAGGTTGGGTCCAGCGGCAGGCAGGAATTGACCAACAATGGTGGCGGGCAGTGTGAGACCATTGATGAAAATATCCGCCAGCGAGGCAAAGAGCAGACCCAGAATATTACCGAGCATACCCCACATCACGGCTGTGGCAACATTCTCATTCGAAGCAAAACCAAATCGCACTGCCAGAACCAGGATGAAGCCAACCACGATGGAAAGACCGGCAAAGATTGAAATGGTCGCATCGCCAAAGACATTATTCGCAGGATCAAAGAACAACATATTCGCCTGATTGCGATTCATGAAATACAGCAGGGCGGTCAAAACCACCAAAGCGCCACTGACATACAGCACAGTGTTCATGCTCTGCTTGCGATCCTTGAACAACATCCAACAACCGGCGATAAAACCGATCAAGCCATTGCCAATGCTCCATTGCGGAGAAAGACCAAAGCCGGTGAGCGCATCGCCGAACATGTTACCCACGGCACCGCTGAAGAAGCCGACTACCGGTCCAAAGGCATAACCGAAGAACATCGGGATTGCAATTGCCGGGCGTAATGCCACCTGGCTGGCGGAGGGAACCACAAACACAGTTCCATTGAACAGCCAGGAAAACACTGCGTACAATGCTGCACCGATCGCCATCCACACGACCTGGCGGGTACCCACTTCCCAAGCCGCATTCTCTTTCGTGAAAAAGTAGACGGCGAATGCGATCAACAAACCGATCACGACAAACAGGAAGCGCAATCCGACTGTCGCTTGATCAACTGAGAAGTTGAACAAAGCACCTTCCTTGGCATCGCCTTTGCCTAATACATACATCACCACTCCAAAGAAGGCCAGTACTACGCCTAGAAAAACCAGGACGTTTGTAAGTTTCTTATCCATTTTCTATTCTCCTCTTTAAGAACTTAAATATGCGCCAACGCTTCAGCCTTCATGAACCGTCCAGTTGTGCTCAAATGCTTGAGATTGAGAGCCAGCAACGAGGTCGGGACGAGGCGGTTGGCTTTGAGTCGGTCGAAGTCGCGTAAGACATCCTGCGGTTTTCCATCAGCGACGAGGCGCCCGTCATTCACGATCAACACCCGATTGGCGTAGATGACTGCCAGGTCAACATCGTGGGTGATGAACAGAATGGCTTCAAACGAGGGCAGCTGCAAGATCGAATCCATGAAGCTCATGTAATTCTGATAATCCTGCCCGGCGGTCGGCTCATCCATGACAAGAATACGCGATTGCATCGCCAGGATCGCCGCAATACTTACACGCTTCTGCTGGCCAAATGACAGAGCCAGCGGTGGGTCTTGCTCCTTCTCAGAAAGATTCACAATGCTCAGTGCCTCTTTCACCTCCTGTTCAATCTTTTCCTTCGAATGTTTCAAATTGGTCGGACCGAACGCCAATTCATCATGCACCGTTGGTGCGAACAACATATGGCTCGGACTTTGAAACACATAACCTAAAGTACTTGCGATCTGGGCAACGCTCGCTTCTTTTGTATCGCGCCCATTCACGACCACACGACCCAGCTTGGGCTTAAGCAAACCGATCGCATGTTTGACGAACGTTGTCTTACCCGCACCGTTCGGACCCAACACGGCGATCACATCCCCACGTTTGATCTCAAGATTAATGCCATGCAGCACTTCGACATCAGACTCATAGCCAAATGCGACATCTTCAAACTTGACCAGCGTCTCATCCACACCCTTGGCTGCTGCACCCGGAAGGAACTTAATCTCCACTGGAGCCGGGTCCGCCTTCGCGCGCTCGACGATATCTTCAGCCGACAATTTCACTTCACGATAGTTCACTACTTTAGATAACCCTGAAAGATTCCCCAGGTAACGGACTTCTCCCTCACTCATAAACATCACGCGTTCTGGCTTGATGCGTAACACATCTTCTACGCGATGTTCGACCATGAGAATGGTCATGCCTTGATCTGCCAAAAAGCGGGCAGTATCCAAAGCGTCTTGCGCGGAGGCTGGATCAAGGCTGGCAAGCGGTTCATCCAGCAATAAGATAGAGGGCCGCATGGCTAGCACACCCGCCAATGCCACCTTTTGTTTTTCGCCGCCTGAAAGTGTAAACGTCTCGCGTTCACGCAGATGGAAGATTTTTAGAAACTTAAGCGCTTCATCGGCACGTTGGATGATCTCTTCACGCGGGACACTTAAATTTTCCAGACCAAACCCAACTTCATTCAACACCTTCGTACCAAGGATTTGACGCTCAGGGTCTTG
>JBDTWO010000171.1:0-10640 GCA_040006635.1 Chloroflexota bacterium | reverse complement strand
GTCAGCATCCGCACATCATAATGCCGTTTTTACTATTTCGGATAATGTCTATTGTTTGTTGTGAATCGGGACTGAAAAAAGCTTTATAACTAATTTGGTCATGATGCATCTGTTCAACTCCATCAACAACCATATATTCTTCTTTACCAAGAAATTTATTCTTTATTACCTAATACGCTACTCGTTTGCTGTCAGGGCTGAAAATGGGACTACCCTGCGCAATATTGTCATAGGGCCCATTCTCCACATCATCGATTACAACTATCGCCTTTTTACCAAGTTTGGCGCCGTATCCCACATGTTGGCTGTCAGCACTGAATATAGGTGCTATTATTCCGATTCCATCATATTGTTTTCCTGCTCTGCCGTCTAATACTATGAACTGCCTTTTGTTTTCGGTTGCTATATATCCCAGACGTTTGCTGTCGGAGCTAAAAACTGGATATCCAACACTAGCATATTCTCTTTGTTCAAACTCGTCGAGAACCACAAATTGTTTTCCATTCATTATCGCGATATACGCCACATGATTCTCTTGGCTAACCACAATAGAGTTTTTCCCAATACCATCGTATGGTTTACTGAGTTTTCCGGCTATGTTGATATATGTTTTTCCTCCTCTTTGGAAAGCAAATACTATTGTTCTCAGGTCAAAACCCGTTCTCAAATCAATTAGAGACGACTCAAGTTTAGATATCAATTGTTCTGCCATAAGACACTCTTCCTTTGCGAAGACCAGATATTTGATACAGTATAGTGATTTTCATTTCGTATTACAATACCCAAAATTGAATTCAGGAGATTTCCATGCCCATTACTCTCAACGCCTTGCCAAAGACTTCCGAAGTCTGTCAGACTTCGGAAGTCTCAGGGATGGTCTCCCTCGCCATGCAAAAATTCCTGATCTCCTACACCAAAGCCATCAACAAACGCTTTTCTCGTGTCGGCTCGCTCTTTCAGGGACAATTCCAAGCCAAGCCGATCGAAACCTATTCTCATTTGCTCAATTTATGTGTTATATACATGCCAATCCAGTGAAGGATGGACTGGTCGCTTTGCCCGAAGATTGGATATACTCAAACTATCTCGAATGGCTCGGTCAACGCGCTGGAACACTGGTAGATCGCGAATTCATTCAGGAACACTTTGGTTCACCTATAGAATATCAGAAACTTGTCATGGAATATATCAAAACGCGTTACTTGCCCGATGATGTCAGAAAATATGTGCAAGCATTTGAAGATTAATCCCAACCCCAGACTTCCGAAGTCTCCGAGACTTCGGAAGTCTTATTCTCAAGGAGCCACATATGCCCATCACCCTCGACGGATCATCCCTCACGATTGAAAAACTCGTTGCGATTGCACGCGATAACGAAAAAGTAGAACTTGCCCCCGAAGCTCTGGAGCGTATCAAAGTCTGCCGCGCCATGCTGGAGGAGAAGCTTGCGAATAAAGAAGTCATGTATGGCACGAATACGGGCATCGGTGAATTTTCAGAGACGATGCTCAGCGATGAACAGGTGAAAGAATTTCAGCGCTATCTGGTCTACAACCACGCGGCGGGCATCGGCGACCCCGCGCCGATCGAACATGTCCGTGCGGCGCTGGCGGGGCGTATCAATGTCCATGCGCATGGGAATTCCGGCTGCAGACCTGCGATCACACTAACACTGGTGGAGATGCTAAACAAAGGCGTCACACCAGTTGTTTGTCAGAAGGGGTCGGTGGGCGCGAGCGGCGACCTCGCTCCGATGGCGCAAGCCGCGTTGCTGCTCATGGGCGAAGGTGAAGCTTTCTATAATGGCGAACAGCTACCGGGTGCGGAAGCGATGCGGCGGGCTTCCATCCAAGTGCCTGGATTAATGGCGCGTGATGGTCTCGCCACGATCAACGGCTCCAATTTGCTAACCGCCATGTCCGCCATCCACATTTACGATATGGAACGTTTCCTCAAGCAGGCTGAGATCGCGGCGGCGATGTCCATTGAAGCGCTGCTTGGAAATCTCAAACCCTATAACACCAAACTGCATGAACTGCGCGGCTTCAGCGGCTCGATCATTTCTGCAAAAAATATTTTGAAGGTGCTCGAAGGTTCTGATCTCGCCACCGGCAAAATGAAAACGAAAGTGCAGGATGCCTATTCGATGCGTTCGACTCCGCAGGTGATCGGCGCGGCGCGCGATGCGATTGCGTATGCGCGCTCGCAAGTTGAAATTGAACTCAACGGCGTGGGCGATAATCCGATTTTTATCCCCGAAGATAATTTGACATTGACCGGCGCAAACTTTCAAGGTTCGCCTGTTTCGTTGCCGATGGACATGGCGGGCGCGGCGATCACGATGGTGTGTGTCTTATCGGAGCGACGTTTGAATCGATTGACAAATCCGGCTCTTTCTCAGGGGCTGCCTGATTTCCTCGCCCACGAGCCTGGTTTCTACTCTGGGATGATGCTCAGCCAATACACCGCCGATCACTTGATCGTCGAACAACGGATCCTGTCTGCGCCTGCTAGTATCATGTCCATTCCAGCCGCCGCCGATCAAGAAGATTTCGTCTCGATGGGCATGAACACTGCTTTGAAAAACGGACAAATCCTCGATAACGCATTTGGAATCCTCGGTATCGAATTCATGGCAGCCGCGCAGGCGCTCGACTTCCGCGAATTCACGCCCGGCAAAGGTTCACTCAAAGCGCGTGAAGTGATTCGCAAATATGTGGATCATCTCGAAGTCGATCGTCCGTTATATAGCGATCACAACGCGATGAAGAAGCTGGTGAAGTCTGGAGAAATACTTGTTGAAGTCGAAAAGGTTGTTGGGGCGTTGGGGTAAATTTTAGGTAGGGGCAGGGTCTCCCTGCCCAGATACGGGGCGAGAGAACCTCGTCCCTACAAGGCAAACATCATGAAACGATTTTTTCTTTTTTCACTTGTCTTCCTGCTTGTTCTCTCGGCTTGTGCTCAATCCTATGCATTGACCCCGACTGTGCTTCCAACCGAGACGCCCATGCCTGCGACGCAGCCTCCAACGCTTGAGGTTGTCACGCAAACACCTACATCTCAATCCCTGAATACAACAGATTGGCTCAGTGGATTGGAAGTGATTGGACCGGCGAACTGGTCACGCTTGCAGTTGCTGAAAACCTTCCCTGCCGAAATGCCGCTAAATCATTCTGCTGTCGCCATTTCAGCGGATGGAAAGACAATGGCAGTCGGGAGCAGCAGCGGCGCAAAAATTTTCTTCTTCGACCTCTCAAGCGGACAGTTATCCCGAACGGTTTCCATCAACGGTGTTCCCAATGTCGATGCGTATTTCAACACCCTGGAATACCTGCCTGATGGAACCCTCATGGCAAACTCTGATGGTCCGTATGCCATCTATCACATCGACGCTGTAGGGAATGTTCTGTCCACATGGGATGGCTCCAGCTTTGCCCTCTCAGCGGATAAGAAGATCATGGCTCATGGTACCAATGCAGGAACCACACTCGTAGATATTGCAAGCAACACCTCCCTGGGTTCATTCGAAGGAGGCTATGCTCTAGATTTTTCATTCGCTCCGGATGGCTCCAAGATCGCGGTCAATGACGCTGGCGTGGACTATATAACTACTACGATTTGGGATATTGCCAGCGGAACCCAGCTTGCAGTGTTGAATGACATGGGCAACGCCCGCTTTTCACCGAACAATAATTTTTTTGCTGTGACAAGCTACAAAGAGAATATAACTCCGTTAAAAATCTTCAGTCCAGACGGCATGACCCAACTTGCCACCCTCAGCGTCAATGAACCAAATGGACTCGATGGAAGACCACCTGTGCTCTCATCAGACGGATCGATAATTGCGGCTCAAATTGCCAAAGGTTCCCCAGTGGCATGGGATACGACAGACTGGCAACTTCTTGAGCCACTCCCATTGGAAGGTGAGCTTTATTCATTCGCTCCGGATGGTCGCATCCTAGTTACGCGGACGCCCGATGGCGGAATTCTGCTTTGGGGTGTGAAGCCATAGAACACTAAAGCTTGTCCCAAAAATACCATGTCACTCTGAGGAAGCGTTCTTTGCGACCGACACTTGCCCCTGGCGCAAGTGCAGGTGAGAGTGTCGAATTTCAATGGTAGAGACCCTTCGCTATCGCTCAGGGTGATATTTTGAGATGACTTCTCGATTAACCTCTAAAGATATGTTTCATGAATGATGAGATTGTTTCTTCGGGGTCAATTCAACTACTCAACCGCCCCATGTTCTGAATCAAATACATGCGAATGCATATTCGCGATCCATTGCTTGCCGCTCTCGGTCAGGCGCAGGTAGACGAGCGCGTCTTGAATATAAGCGTCAACGCTATTCCAGTAAAACGAGGCGTAATTCTTGCGCATGTCGTTTGGGGATTTGTATCCAAGTTGTTCGGTGATACCAAGCTCGTGAAATTCATAGAATAAGGCGGGGGTCTTTCGTAAATAATCTGGGTCGCCCAACTGACCGATAAAATCAGCGGCACGCACCAAGCCGCCATAACCTTTTGTATCTTTATACATCTCGCCAGCGGGCGATGGAAAGCGGGTCATCTCAATGTAGGCTGCGATCAGATCGGCATCGAGTTGCTTGTTTGAATCCTGTAATAGTCCCGTCCCAAAGCGTTCTTTCACAAATAGCTTACTGCGATCTACGTGATACGGTGTCAGCGCGACATCGGTGCCTTCCGGTGAGATGTGAACCGTCTCATCGCCACTGCCAGTTGCAAAGCGATCATTGGCATCATGTAGGCAAACCCCTTTCACATATCCAATGTCATGACACAAGACCGCGATCATGAAGTGCATCCAATCACGGGGTGTTACGCCGCCCTCCCGCAAATGCTTGCCCTCAATGATCGCTTGCCCAGCCAATGAAACCATGATGGTGTGGTCTACATCATGAAAGAGCATATCTGAGTTCGCAATATTGCCCAGCGCCAAACGTCCGCACCAGGCAACGATACGACCAAAACTCTGATCTACATCCCCATATGTCCGCTGATACACGGTGCTTAATTGCTCAACAAAAACATCAATGGTAAGTTCCTGCCAGCTGATCATCATCTCACCTCAGTTCATTGTCATTGTTCAGAATAAAACACGAAGCCAAAATCTTTTTGCATTTGGAAATTGGAAAATGATGCGGCGTACAGTAAAATGAAATGAACATTCGACTTTCACAGAGTTTACCAGAAATTGGAGCCAACATGATCCTCAATGAAGTGAATTTCTTTTCCGAAGTGCTGACCCTGCGCAGCACGATGTATGTCCTTTTGCCACAACGCACACTGGCAGTTGCAAAGAGCAAACGCACACCGAAGTATCGCACATTGTATCTTCTGCATGGACATTCCGATGACCACACCGCCTGGATGCGCTGGTCGGCGATTGAGAAATATGTCGAAGGGTTGAATTTGGCTGTGGTAATGCCAGCTGTGAATTTGAGCTTTTACACCAATATGGTGCATGGCGGCGCATATGGTCAATTCATCAGTGAAGAAGTCCCTGCGGTGGTGCGCGATATGTTTTCCCTATCATCCAAACGCGAAGATAACTTTGTTGCAGGACTTTCCATGGGCGGATATGGTGCTTTCAAACTGGCGCTGACTTACCCCGAACGTTATGCCGCCGCCGCATCGCTTTCAGGCGCAGTAGATGTTCGCGAGACCGTCAAGGCGCATGGTCGTTCTGAAGACAAGGTTTTTTTGGCAGAGATGCACAACATCTTTGGTGATACAAGCAAAGTGCCCAACAGTAAACATGATCTGTTTACACTTGCCAGGAAAGTTTCCAAAGGTTCTGTCAGGCCGCGTTTGTATCAATGCTGCGGCACAGAAGATTTTTTATACGCGGATAATGTCCGTTTTCGAGATGTCATCCGTAAACTGCCACTTGATCTGACGTACGAAGAAGGTCCCGGTGAACACAACTGGGCGTATTGGGACAAAATGATCCAATCTGTTTTAGCTTGGATGTTGCCTGAGAGAAAGCGTTTCGAGGGTCTGATAGGAATTTAGCATGAAGCGAATCTTTCTTGCCTCTTTCGCCTTTCTTTTCCTACTTTCAGCCTGTCTTCCTGCAACAACTACGCCGATTGTTCCGACTCAAACTCCTTCTCCTCAACCCACGGAGGCTGTTATGCCGCCCACTTCCACTCCCGAACCAGCGGCTTTGCCCATTCCGCCGGTGACTCTCCATCGCGGCGTGAATATGGGCAACATGCTCGAAGCGCCAAACGAAGGCGAATGGGGCTTATACGTGCAGGAAGAATATTTTGACTTGATCAAAGATGCAGGCTTTGACTTTGTCCGTTTGCCGGTTAAATGGAATGGTCATGCCGATGAGTCCGCGCCTTATACGATTGAACCTGAATTCTTCTTCCGTATCGATCAAGTAGTGGATTGGGCGTTGAAACGTAACTTGACCATCATCATTGATTTCCATAATTACGATGAAATGATGTCTAATCCGTGGGGCAATAGGGATCGCTTCCTGGGCATCTGGAAGCAGATTGCGGAGCATTACAAAGATTACCCATCCAACGTTTTATTCGAATTGCTTAATGAACCCAACACAGCCATTGACGCGTCCATGTGGAATGAATATGTCGTTGGTGCGTTGAAGATTGTGCGCGATAGCAATCCCACACGCGATGTAATCATCGGACCGGTCAATTGGAATTCCTATAATTGGATATCTACTATGGATTTGCCCAATGACCCGCACATGATCGTGACATTCCATTATTACGAACCTTTCCATTTCACGCATCAAGGCGCGGAATGGGTGGGGGATGAAAGCCAACAATGGCTGGGTACAGAATGGGGGAGTGATGCAGAAAAAGCCGAGATCACTGGTCACTTTGACGCAGTGGCAGATTGGGCAATCCGACATGGAAATGTTCGTATCTTGCTCGGCGAATTCGGCGCGTACTCCAAAGCGCCGCAAGACTCGCGTGTCCGCTGGACGGCGTTTGTCCGCGGACAGGCGGAAGCTCACGAGTTTGCGTGGGCGTATTGGGAATTCGGATCAGGCTTCGGGGCGTATGATCCGAATGTCAAACTGTGGAGAGAAGACTTGTTGAAGGCGTTGATTCCGTAATTAATTGATCATATCCAAAAACGGACCAAACTCGCCATTGAGCCATTCAAATGTCGGTGGCTTGGGCGGTTGGTGATAGGGGTGGGTGAATTTCTGGATGGTGATATTTTGAAAATTACGGCGGACGATCTGTTCAGTTAGATCATAGTCCAAGATATCATCATTGACTGACATGCCAAAATAACAGGGGTTGTGAAATGGCCTGCCTGCATATTGATATTCCATCTGGAAGATTTCATCCATGGTGTAGGCGAAGACATCTAATGTTGTGAGGGGCATGCGCAGGGCGTGCTTGCTTTCCAGAATTCTTCGATCAACTTTGCTGAGCTTGCTGAGGGCATAGGTCAGAGGCTTTTCGAGATGCGGCGCGTTCATCACGTAGTGAGCACCCCGTAAGAACGTTGAATTTTTCATGGCTTTGATCGAAGCTTTGAAAGCCCATTGCCGCAGCGTGGACCACTTCAACGCCCGGCGACTGACAGCCGGGGATAGTAGAATGACTTTCTCGATCCGATCTTGCAGATGTTCTAATGTACGTAATGCCAGCAAACCCCCAAACGAAAACCCCATTAAGTTGAACTTGTCATATCCTAGGCTGTTTACAAAACCTTCCACCGTGTTGGGTACGAGCTGGCTTTGAAATTTTTCAGGATATGGCGTCGAACCTCCATGCCCGGGCAATTCAAAGAAATAACTGGTGAAACGCTGACCCATGAACTGCGTCAGCGGCAGCCACTGTCGAATGAGAGAAACAGTTGCCGGGACGATGATGAGCGGCGGTCCCGTCCCGGCTTTGACGTAATGCAGGCGTGTGTTTGGTAAGGTCACATCGCCAAAGGTGGCTTCTGGCGGAGAAATGTCGGGCATGGAGCTACGGTATGCTGGGTGTTGCTACGAGTCTTTTTTGCGCAGCATTCCCAGCCAGGTATGCCAGCACTGAACCGATCGCAAATAGCGTGATGTTCAGAACAAAAGGCAGGACTTTATCGAGGTGCGAAAGATTCCCGGCGATCCAGCCGAATGGGGCAGTGATTAGGATGATACCCACGTAGAGAATAGATTGAATGCGCGCGCGTTCCTGCGGGTTGATCGTCAGCGCGATCATCTGATCCATCAGCGGATTGATCGTGGCAAAGCAACAAGCTTCCAAAAATACACTCACGATCAGAAATAGATAGCCCTTGTCCGGCGCGGTGATCAAAATCAATTGACTGACGATAATGCCGATAAATCCGAACGTCATGGGTAGCTTGAAATGCAATTTATTGAAGCGCGGCATGACCATGAAGAAAAAGAACAGCATGACCGCTGATTTGACAAAGGGAAAGATCGCCAAATTCTGAGCGGGGACGTGCAGTCGTTCGGTCACGATGATGCCCCAGAAACTGCCTGTGATGACATTGGAAATGCTGATGATCAGCATGATCCCTGCGGTGTAGAGAGTTTGGGGTGTGCGTAGCAGGTGTTGCAAAACGCCGCCATATTCACTCAACACACTGATGGTGCTCTGATGACGAGTCTCATGCATACGAATTTTGCCTTGTCCAGTCTCTTCTGTCATGAGATACGTAACAATCGCTTTGACTGTGAACATGATCGCCGCAAACACGTACAATCCGCGGACGGTTGGCACAAGTTTGAAAATTCCGATCAGTAAGCCCGCCAGTGGCGCGGCAAAGCCGACCAACTGATTGGCGATATGGATCCAGGTGTAGATATCCACCAATTGGTCTTGTTCGGCATCCTCCACCAATAGGCAGGTCCAGGAATTGTGGGTGATCTGCCAGACGCTGTTAATCATGCCTGCCGCCACAAAATACCAAAAGTTTTGCGCGATGGCTGAGATCACTGCCGGCACACTCCAGGCCACGATATCGAAGATCAGCGTCGTGCGTCTGCGTCCGAGCTTGTCGGTGATCACACCGCTTAGCAGTGCGAAAATGATCTGAAAGCTCCAGCTGATACTGACGATCAATCCGATCTGTGTATCAGATAGACCAAGGGCGACCATGTAAATTGAAACATAAGGAGCGTACAGGTTGAAGGGAATACCCCACAGCGGTTCGGTATAAACACAGCCGCGCGGATTTCCGCGCAGGCTTCTGAGGGTGGCGAATAATGAGTGGTTTTTCAAGACGCAGGCTCCAAGTTTTGATTTGGCTGATTATACTCTTTGGACGATATAACCCCGCTGCGTTCCTAGCTGTAACCTGCTTCGGCTCACAAACATTTTCCACCCTGTAGCCTGATTTACTCAAACAAAAAGCCCGGTGCGTGTTTCGCGCATCGGGCTAGGGGAGAGGATGGGTATCCGCTATCATGATTTCTTCTCGATACCCATGTTGCTCAGCTCATCTGAATTGATATCCGAGATGAGTAAGTTCGCACCCGCCAGGGCAACGAACACGAGCAAGCAGACTGAAACTGCAAGGACGAACATGGACCACGCTCCTTTCTTCATATACCTATTTAACCTCGTTCGGTTCAAAAAGTTATATCCCCTAACAGTACTGATATTTGATCGTATTGCAAGACTGCAAGGGTTACATCTATGACGTTGAACCGTTTAATTTGTTCCAAATATTTATACGATTCTGTGCATGAGTTGTTGCAAAGCCATAAAAGTCTTTTTCAAACCATAAATTTACACTCAGGTTGACAAAACCCGCCTTTGAGATAAAATTCAACCCGCAACAAATCTAGCCGAAGTGGCGGAATTGGCAGACGCGCCACGTTCAGGGCGTGGTGAGAGCAATCTCATGAGGGTTCAAGTCCCTCCTTCGGCACACAAGACGACTCGCTGAAAGGCGAGTTTTTTGTTGCATGTAAACGGTCTCAGATGGGATCAGTTTTGGGGTGTAGAGGCAGGTTAGGGGTCGGGGCGAAGCGGGGTTTTATCCAGTCAAAAGGCTTTAAGCGCGGTATAATTAGAGTAAATCAGGCATAGTTCTTCATTAGTTAAGACGCGGAGTTGCAAAACCCAATCTTCGTGTCTTTTTTATGCCGATATCCCATTTATAGAGAAAAACATGGCTGAAGAAAAAATTTCAATCGCTGGAAATATCGAAAACGTTGATATCGATGGCCAGATGCGCACTGCCTATCTCGATTACGCCATGAGCGTGATCGTGGCGCGTGCCCTGCCAGACGCGCGGGATGGGTTGAAGCCTGTGCATCGCCGTATTTTATATGCAATGCACGAACTGGGTATGCGTTCGAACACCGCGTATAAGAAATCGGCTCGTATTGTGGGTGAGGTGCTCGGTAAATTTCATCCGCATGGTGACTCAGCCGTGTATGAAAGTATGGCGCGCATGGCACAAGATTTTTCCCTGCGCTACATGCTCGTGGATGGACAGGGCAACTTCGGCTCGATCGATGGTGACGCGCCAGCCGCCATGCGTTATACGGAAGCTCGCCTCCAAAAGCTGGCTGAGGAAATGCTCGCCGACCTTGATAAAGACACGGTTGATTTCGGTCCAAACTTTGACGATTCGCTCGAAGAACCGCTGGTTTTGCCT
>JBDTWO010000170.1:0-10765 GCA_040006635.1 Chloroflexota bacterium | reverse complement strand
CCGGTTGTTCGGGTCGTTCAGCGTGGCGGTAATCGGGTAAGGTCCAACGGCTGCGTTCACTGGGGCACCGGTGCTAGCATAGGTGGCGGTAATATTGTCGCCAGCCTGAACACCATTGACAGTGCCGGTGAATGCCGTAAAGAGCGTACCAAAGACCTTGCCTTTATTATCGGGTGTGACCGTCAGCGTGCGGAGCGTAACGGTCAGGGAGCCGGTATTCAAAGTGATATTGTAATTTGCCAGCACCCCGGCCGGAGCATTCAAGGTGGCTGTGATCGTATACGGTGAACCAGCTACGGTAGCTGTAGTAACAGCGCCTGGGCTGGCATAGGTTGCTGTAATGAGATCGCCGTTCTGGATGCCTGTGATCGTGCCGGTAAAGAGGGTAAAGACATCGCCATAAATTTTGGTCTTATCAGCCGGAGTGACCGTGAGAGCGCGTTGCGTTACTGTCAGTGTGGCGGGATTGATGGTCACAGTGTAATTGCCCAATCGATTGCCCGGATCGCCAAGCACGGTGGTAATAGGATGGTTACCCACTGCGGCGGTTATAGGTGCGCCCGTGCTGTCATACGTGGCGGTGATCACATCCCCAGCTTGAACACCCGTCACCGTACCAGTGAAGGCTGTAAAGAGATCGCCGAACACTTTGGTCTTGTCGGTTGGCGTGACCACTAGGGCACGTTTATTCACGGTCAAGGTGCCTGCAACATAGCTAAACGTATAGGCGTTATCAACGCCGCCTGAACAAACAATCGGGTAGGTGCCGAAATCGGTGTGAGGACCAGCTACGGAACACGTCGGAGGCGTATCAACGACGGCTGGAGTGTCACCGGCTGCGAATCCAAAATAGGTAAACGTGAAAGCTGGCTCCGGATCACCATATGTGATGGTTTTGTTATCAGCTGTAATCGTCAAGACCGAGGAGCCTACTGTCAGATTGCCAAGGTTATAGGTCACATTGTAGTTATCCAACTTGCCGGTTGGATCATTGAGCGTCGCTGTGATCGGATACACTCCCACGGCAGCCGAAGGCAGGGAACCGGCGCTGGCATAATTCGCCGTGATGATGTCCCCGTTTTGAATACCTGTGAAAGAGCCTGTGAAAGCGAAGAACCAGGTGCCGTACGTTTTACTCTTGCTATCCGTGATGACCGTCAGGTCACGAAGTGTGACCGTCAGTGCGCCGGTGTTGATCGTGTAATTGTAGTTATTCAGTTTATTGGTGGGGTCACTCAACGTAATTACGATCGGATACGGGGATCCAGCTACCGTGGCTGTGGCAATTGCACCCGGGCTGGAATAGTTCGGGGTAATAGCATCGCCATTCTGAAGACCCGTGATGGTGCCGGTAAAGAGAGTGAAGGTATCGCCATAGATCTTGGTCTGGTCAATGGGCGTGAAGACCAGGGTTTGCCGCAAGACCGACAGCGTGCCAATGTTATAGATCAGGTTGTAGTTCGCTGTGTTACCAACCAAGGGCAGGACGGTGATATTGTAGAGGCCCACCGCCGCCGTTGCTGGAGCGCCAACGCTATCATACGTTGGTGTGACGACATCACCGTTCTGCAAACCAACGACCGAGCCGGTGAAGGCTGTGAAGTTCTCGCCGTAGAGCTTGCTTTGGCTGTTCGAGGTGATGGTCAGGTCGCGTTGCGTAACCGTGAGCGTGCCATCGGGCGCAACCAGGTTGTAGTTCCCCAGCATTCCACCGGGGTCAGATATTGTGGAAACGATAGGATAGCCACCAATTGCCGCAGTGGCAGGGTCACCAGTTGGACTATCGTAAGTAGCAGTAATGTTATCGCTGTTTTGGATGCCGGTGATCGTGCCAGCAAAATCTGCGCTCGTCAGGATATCGCCGTAGATCTTGCTACGGTTCGTGGGAGTCACTGTCAGGGTGCGCGGCAAAACCGTCAAAGTGGCGGCAGGCACCGGGTCAAGAGTGAGGATGTAGTTGAGTAACCGGTTGTTGGGATCGTTGAAAGTAACTGTGATGGGGTAAACCGGACCCGGTGCGGTGACTGTCGCAATGGCTGGCGCACCGGCACTGTTATAGACCGGCGTGATGACACCATTATCAAAGGGCATCAAGCCCGTAAACGTGCCGGTATAGCCAGTGAAGGTATCGCCATAGGTTTTGGTCTGGTTGCCAGGGTCGAAAGATAGAAGCGCCTGGTTTACATCCAATTGCCCGTTTCTATAGATGATCACATAGTTATTCAAGCCTGTCCCAACCGCATTGCTCGGGATGATCGGGTACTGGCCGATCGGCGCATTGTTAGCCGTCCCGAGGCTGGAGAGGGTCACGCTCGTCAGACTTTCGCCAGGCAGGAATACTCCGCCTCCGGCGAGGAAATAAGTAAATTCCGTACCAGCGAAGGTGAGGGTTTGACCATAAGTCTTTGCATTTACTCCGACAAAATCATTGGCGGTGATGATCAACAGGTTGCCGCCGACCGTCAGCGTGCCATTGACATAGGTGATGGTGTAGTTGCCCAGGCCCGTGCCGACTGCTGCACTCGGCACAATCGGATAGGAGCCATTTACCGCCGCTGCAGGCGCACCTGCACTGATCAAAGTAACGGAGGTGATCGTGTCAGCGTTGATCAAACCAGAGTCAGTGAACTCGGTGCCGGTGAAGGTCAAGTTAAACCCATAGGTTTTGCCCTGGTTATCGGCGGTGATGGTCAGCGCCTTCGGGGTGACCGCCAAATTGCCATCCACAAAGGTAAAGGTGTAGTTATTGGAGTTAAGCGATCCGATTGTACAGGTAATCGGATACGGGGAACCGGCTACTGTACTGGCGGTCGTGGCGGTGGTTGAACACGCCGGAGCACCCGTGACATCGCTTGTCGCAAGGGTCTGAGCGTTGACAAAACCGCTGTAGGTGACTGTGAAAGCCACATTGTTATCGCCATAAATCGTGGATTTGTTATCGGCGGTGACCGTGAGCGTAGCCGGGGTCACTGTCTGGATCACTATCAGCGAGGTGCCGGAGACAAAGAAGGTATCGCCGTTGTAAACCGCCGTGATGTTATGGGCGCCTGCGATCAGTGCGCTCGTATTAAATGTGGCAACTCCGGCTCCGTTAAGCGCGGCTGTGCCCAGCAGGGTCACATCATCATAGAAACTCACGGTACCGGTTGGCGTGGTAGCCGGTAGAACCGGCGGGACGGATGAGTCGATAACAGTTGCGGTAAACGTCACCGTGTTGCCGTACACCGAGGGGTTGAGCGATGAAATCAATGCGATATCGCTATCACGCCGCACGATCTGAGCTAGGATTGGCGAGGTACTCGTACCAAATTGATCCGTGCCCTGATAATGGGCCGTGATGTTATGCGTGCCCCTCACCAGGGTCGCAGTGGTACAAATCGCCGTGTTGCCAGGAATATTTGCTACGGTACATAGCAGTGTTGCTCCGTCAAAAAACGTGACGGTCCCGCCCGACACCGAACCTGCACCGGGAGCCGACACGGTGACAGTCGCGGTAAAAGTCACGGACTGACCGAAGAAAGACGGGTTGATACTGGAGGTCAGCACAACGGCCGTGCTGGCCGTACTCACGGTTTGATCGAGCGTAGTATTACTGCCATTGTAATTTCCGGTCGGGTTGTAAGTTACCGTGATCCTACTCGGAACGATATTGCCTCCAATGCGCTCAACGGGCAGGTCCGCTTTAGAGACCACAACAACTCCCCCAACCAGATTATAAGTTCCCCACGTTTGGTTCGTCCCCCCTGCACAAAAGAATACTACCCATTCGCAACTGGTAATCGTGACGGTGCCACCGGTAACTGGGACACCACTGGAGAAAACGCGCACGGTAAAGTCGACATTCTGACCCAAAACAGAGGGATTGACTGAAGGTGTAATAGTAATGTTCGTCGCGGCGGGGTTGACTTGAACCGTGCGCGTGACAGGGGTGGCGGCGTTGTAGCTGGCATTCCCTACTTGTGAGGTCACTACAGTACAAGTTCCCAATGTGTTATAGGAAATCACATTCCCAACATTGGAACAGGCACCGCTCGCTGCAACAGCCACAGTCAGGCCAGTCGGTTGTCCAGCCCCGTTATTGGAAACAGGGTTAATCGTAAAAGTTCCGCCATAGGAGGCCGCGGGCAGAGCGTTGAAAGTAATGGTCTGGGGACCCTTGATCACATTCAAAGTGAAAGCCTGCGTATCGGTTCCAGCTGCGCTGGTGACTGAAAGGGTCACGGGATAACTACCGACCGTACCTGCGGCGGGTATACCACTAAGAACATGCGTACCCGTATTAAATGTGACAGCGGCTGGCAAGCCAGCGACAGCACTCCAGGTGGGTACCGGAAAACCGGTGGCAGTGGCTGTAAAAATATTGTTCTGCCCCAAAGTAAAAGTAATGGTGTTGGCACTGGTGATGACTGGGACCTCGTTCACAACCTGTACAAGCACTGCTGATCTACTAACGCCATTGGTAGCATCGCCACCGTACACCGCCGTGATGTTATGCGATGATGAGGACAGCGCGCTCGTGGAGAAGGTAGCCACACCACCCGCAAGTGCGCCACTGCCAATGGCAGTTGAGCCATCATAGAAGGTAACCGTCCCAGTAGCAGCGGCCGGGGTAACGGTCGCTGTAAAGGTTACTAGCTGACCAGCAAGAGAGGGGTTAGTATCAGAAACGAGCGTAATGGTGGTGTCAGGTATTTCTTTGAAAGCCGCTACGACAACGCCCCAGTCATCAGTAGTTACTGTCCAACCCATTGCAATGGCACCCGCCGCTGCCTGGAGAGAATATTGGCCGTTATCAGAAAATGAACCGTTATCAACCGAAAATAGATTTGTGCCTGTTCGAGCACCAGGAGCAGCAGTATTTCCATTTCCCATTGCGGCAACAATCGTATCGCCATTGGCGGTTGTCGTAACAGATACAGATGGGTTAGCTGAACCAGCATTTGTATTTCCATTAGCCACATCGAATGCCGAAGTAAAACCTGCTTGGGCACTATATGAGGAAGCAATTACATATAAAGTTCGCGATGGAGCGGTATTTGGGATACTGATGGCATAGGCAGCACCGGTTGGCGGGCTTACCAGATACCATAGCTCTGTGATTGTCTCAGTGCCTGAGGCTCTGTTCACATCCGCCTGGGTCAACGCGATCCCATTGTATGTGGGCGCTCCACCTGTCCTGGCAGCATTACCATCTGTAACAATAGAAACAACGAGAAGGGTTCCCGTCGCCCCGATCGTATAATTTTGCGTAAGCGGGTTTCCGTTCCCTGTGAAACGTATTGTTGTTCCAAAGGTATGCGCCGCCTGCGCTGACGTGGCAGTCAGCGCCATCGAAACAATGACGATAGCTATCAAGACTTTAAATGAAGCTTGACGTAAAGCAATGAAAAATTTTGTGTTCATTATTTACCTCATGTGGTGTTGTGAAACATGGTGACGAGCTATGCAAAAACCAAAACAAGCATCCCTGTTTAGGAGCGCTTACTCGTCCAAACTTATTTCCGCCCGATCGGTCGTCCGATCTGGTCATCTCAACTTGCATGTGACCTAGATCGACCAAGAACTGTCCCGCCTGCAAAACGACATAAAAATAATAATTTAATTTGTAATAGAAATTAAACTAAAAGGTTCCTTTGTATTCCACCAATAAAGTACGTATAAGACTTGCGGTTTGTGCGTAGGCTTTACGCTTATCCTGTAACCAGGTATAAATTCAGTTAGCTTCTTACGTTGTTTGCATTTTTGTAAACATACTGTAGCACGAGTCAATCCTTAGTACTAGTTACATTTGTCACGAAAAGGTTACAAGTTTCAGATTGTTTGTCGCCATTCATTTTTTTCAAAAAATTTCGCCAATCTTGGTAATATTTATCTACCATCACGTGAATCACAATCTTCAAATTGTATTTGTGCAACTGTTTAAGTCTCGTTGCCTGTATGAATTGAACAAAATGTGCGCTTGAATATTTCGATCAGAAAATTTCCATAACATTCCCGTCTGTTAAACAAATTTGGCTCTCCCGTTTCTGACGGGATGATTGAAAAGCCATTTGTTTTTAGCCACTGATTTCACGGATTTTCACAGATTTTTTTAAATGATCCGTGTGAATTCGTGAAATCAGCGGCAAGGGTTTTGCGTTTTCCCGTTAAAAACGGGAGAGCCACAAATTTAAAAAACAAGCCCCGATCTTTATCGGGGCTTGTTGCGCTTTATTCAATAACCGTGAATTCTGGAATGCTACTCTTCCTTCGGCATACCCACATGGATCATCCCCTCCACCACCTTCACCGGGTAGGCAGGGATATCCACCACCGCGGGCATCTGTACGGCTTTGCCGGTTTGCACATCGAACTCACCGCCATGCCGCGGACAGACGATGTTGAAACCTTCCAAGTCGCCATCGCCCAGCGGACCGTCATCGTGCGTGCAAACATCGCCAATGCAAAAGTATTGACCGGCAATGTTGAAGATCACGAGCGCCTTGCCAGCGACTTCAATGAAGAGACGCTCTCCATTTGGCAGTTCAGAGACAGGCGCGATCTCAACAAAATCTATTTTTGATGCTTCTATTTTTTTGTAATCAAACATTTCTAGTCCACCAAATCATCACTGGCTTCGCCCAGTCCATACACGCCAGCTTTCAAGACCTTGAGCGAAAGCAGTGCACATTTTAAGCGCACGGGACCCAGGTCAATGCCAAGCAGGTCGAGAATATTTTGTTTATTGAGTTGCTTCACTTCATTAAGCGACTTGCCTATGATCGATTCGATCAATAGATCAGCCGAAGCTTGCGAGATCGCACACCCATGACCATCGAAACGCGCGTCGGTCACAACACCATCCGCGCCCACCCGCAGGTCAATTTGGATGTGGTCGCCGCATAACGGATTATTGTCCGCAAAGGAAATATCATGCGGGTCAAGCTTCCCGCGATAGGCAGGGTTCTTGTAATGTTCAATGATTACTTCACGATAGAGGTCGTCCATGTTTTTTTCCGTAGGGGCGAGGTCTTCTCGCCCCGCTATTGTTGATTCAATACAAGGGCGGGGAAACCCCGCCCCTACATGATCACGCAAATATCTCTTTCACCTTATAGATCCCATTCACCAACATGTCCACTTCCGCTTTGGTGCTATATAAATAGAACGAAGCGCGGGATGTTGCCGGGATGCCAAACTTTTCATGTAGCGGCTGCGCGCAATGATGACCGGCTCTCACAGCGATCCCATCCCTATCCAGGATTTGCGCCACATCATGCGGATGCACGCCTTCGAGCGTGAACGCCGCCACCCCACCCTTATGCTGGGCAGTGGGCCCGAACACTTTCACCCCGGGAATTTCTTCCAAGCGCTCGAGGGCATATTCCGTGATCTCATGTTCATGCGCGGCGATGTTATCCATGCCGATGGAATTCAAGTAATCCACTGCCGCACCAAAGCCAATTGCTTCTGCGATGGCTGGAGTCCCGGCTTCGAATTTATGTGGCAGGGTGTTTGGTTTGAACGAACGCAGTTTCACTTCCTTGATCATGTCACCACCACCGAGGAACGGCGGCATCTTCTCAAGTAAATCCTGTTTGCCATACAACGCGCCGATGCCGGTGGGTCCGCACATCTTGTGCGCGGAGAAAGCGAGAAAGTCCGCATCGAGGGCTTGTACATCCACTTTGAGGTGTGGGACAGATTGTGCTGCGTCGACCAACGTAATTGCGCCAGCCGCATGTGCGAGTCGGATGATCTCTGCCGCTGGATTAATCGTTCCCAGCACGTTAGACATATGCGTAAACGAGACCAGCTTCGGGCTGCGGGAAAGAAGCGCTGTGTACACATCCAGATCCAGCAAACCGGATTCGGTCACCGGGATGAAATCCAATTCAATGCCGCGTTCGGCTTGCAACATCTGCCATGGCACGAGATTGGAGTGATGCTCCATCTCGGTGAGGATAACGAGGTCACCCGCTTTTAAATTGGCGCGCGCCCATGTATAGGCTACAAGATTAATCGACTCAGTGGTGTTGCGGGTGTAGATGACCTGCCGGGCGGAAGCCGCGTTGATGAACTTCGCGATCTTCTCGCGCGCGCCTTCATACAGCGCAGTGGCTTCTTCAGCCAGCGTGTGCACGCCGCGATGGATGTTGGCATTCGAGAAACGATAATAATGATCCATCGCCTCGATGACCGCCAAAGGTTTCTGCGAGGTCGCCGTGGAATCAAGATAAACCAGCGGGACCCCGTTGGAGGTCTCACGCTGGAGGATGGGAAAATCTTTACGGATTGCGTTTACATTGAGGGACATGGTGTAAGTACACAGGTAGACAAGTAAACAAGGAAACAGGTTTTGCTCAGCACGTGTCTACGTGTTTACCTGTCTACTTGTTTACCTACCCCTAATAATCAGGAATGATCTTGGATTCTTTTTTGGCAAATTTCTTGCCGAGCACCGGCTTGATATGTTCAGAGTTCAACGGATACCAGAGGATGCGGTCAGGCACCATCCAGCCATCGGTTAAGAACACGTTCGAGCGGAATTGCACTGCAACCATTTTATTGTCGACTTGCACGACGATGCCATGCAGCCAGCCGCGGATGCGGTCTTTATTTTTTTCATGGTCACAATATACGTCCACGGTATCGCCCACTTGAAAATCATGCGTGATGCCGGGCGCTTTCATAAAATTATATTGCGGGATCCGCAAACCCTTCGAGTGCCTGCGCTCGATCGGACCAGAACTTGGCACCACGATCTTATGGACAACTTTAGATTTACCCGCTGAAGCGGATTTTGCCCTGGGGGCTGTTCTTTCTTTTACTGGTTCAGACGGTTTTGCCTTACCCAGCACAATGCTTTTCGGTTTTTTTACTTCCACGCTTTTTGCCTGGACAGGGCTCGACTTCGCTTGGGGCTTTGCCTTGCTTTTTGCTTTTACGGTCATGGAATTCTCGATTCTGGTTACGCCATTTTATCGGCGATGTATTGCTGGAAGCGCTCACGCACACCTTCGAATGGGATGCGCTGGAAGATTGGGTCGAAGAACCCCTCCACAACCAGCTTCTCGGCTTCAGCTTGCGGAATGCCGCGGGACTTCAAATAGAAGAGCGGCTCCTGCTCTAGTTTACCAACCGTTGCGCCATGTGTACAGCGTACATCATCCGCGAGAATCTCCAAACCGGGGATCGAATCGGCGCGCGCTTGATCGCTCAACACCAGATTGCGGTTCGCCTGATAGCCATCGGTCTTTTGTGCGCCGGGCGCCACGTAGATCATGCCCTGCCATACAGAACGACTCTTGCCCTTCAACGCGCCCTTGAACAACAAGTCGCTGGTGGTGTGCGGGGCGAGATGATTCTGTTGTGTATCGTGGTCAAGATGTTGAGTACCATCCGTGAAATAGAAACCGGACATACGACCTTGTGCGCCTTCGCCAGCTAAATCGAGTTCGGTAAAGTTCTTGGTGATATGTGAACCGATCGCGCCGAAGATCCAATCGAGGTTGCCACTGCGTTCTACACGCGCGCGCTCATGACTGAAATTCCAGACGTGACGTCCCCACGACTGCAATTCGACAAATTTCATCGACGCGTTTTGCAGGACCTGGATCTCGACGATTCCAGCGTGCATCGAATTTGCTCCCGTTTCGTCAGGCGACGCCGACTCGTGGACATACGTCACCGACGCGCCTTCATCCACAAGCACGAGGATGTGCGAGATGTGAGCAATGTCCGCGCCAGGACCCCACAGCACGGAGTGAAGAGGCTCTTCGACCACAACACCTTTTGGAACATACAGCACAACGCCGTTTTGCGCGAAGGCTCCAGCCAATGCGGAAAATTTTCCTTCTTCCACATTAACGGTCTTGCCGATCATTCTTGCAAGTAATTCAGGATGTTTTTGTTCAGCAGTCTTTAAGTCCGTGAAGATGACACCCTTCTTTGAGAGCTTTTCATCCAACTCAATTTTCACGCCACCGGGCGTAAGGATGATTTGTCCACCGTGTTGATCGGCAACCAGCGGCTTGAGCAAATCTTCGCGTACAGGCGGCATATCGTTGAACGCGCCATCTGCCGCGAGCTTGAATTTGTCCACGGGCAGGTTGTGGATGTCGGTACGACGCCAGGCTTCCTGAGTCGTATCGGGAAGAGAATGCTTTTTGAAAGCGGACCAAGCCAAAGCGCGGTAAGAAGCGACTGCATCGCCCGCGGGACGAATATCTGATTCGGCAAAGTTAAATTCCTTTGCGGTGGCTTCAGTCCGTCGAGTTCTTGAAACAACAACTTTTGGTTTTTCCTGCATGTTAGCCGATGCTTCCTTCCATTTGCAAAGCGATCAAACGATTCATTTCCACCGCGTATTCCATCGGCAGTTCCTTGATCAGCGGCTCGATGAAACCAGAAACAACCATGGTGGTGGCTTCCTCTTCACTGAGACCGCGCGACATGAGATAGAAGAGCTGCTCCTCACCCACTTTGCTGACCGAGGCTTCGTGACCAATGGTCACATCGTCTTCGTCGATCTCGATGGTGGGGTAAGTATCGGAGCGTGATTTTGGATCGAGCAACAACGCATCACAAACCACATTGGATTTGACACCCTTCGCGCCTTTATACACTTTGACCATGCCGCGATAAGAAGCGCGTCCGCCCGATTTGCTAATAGACTTAGACGTGATCTTGCTGGTGGTGTTCGGCGCAAAGTGCATCATCTTGCTACCGGCATCCTGCGTTTGACCTGCGCCTGCGAAAGCCATCGAAAGCATTTCGCCGCGTG
>JBDTWO010000169.1:0-10844 GCA_040006635.1 Chloroflexota bacterium | reverse complement strand
AAACTCATTCTCGTTACTGGCGCCACCGGCTACGTGGGCGGACGGCTCGTGCCGCGCCTGCTCGAAGCCGGATACCGCGTGCGCGTCCTCGTCCGTGACCCTGCGCGCCTGCAGGGACGTTCGTGGCTAAACAAAGTGGAAGTGGTCAGCGGTGATGCGCTCACCGAGGGCACATTGACCGAAGCGCTCAAAGGTGTTGCGGTTGCCTACTACCTCATCCACGGCAAGCAAGGCGGAAAAGACAACGCCAGCCGCGACCTGACCGTAGCCCGCAACTTTACCCACGCCGCAGACGAAGCCGGCATCGAACAGATCATCTACCTCGGCGAACTCGTCGACCCCACTGCCGACCTCTCCCCATATCTCCGCTCGCGCCATGAAACCGGCTACATCCTGCGCTCCAGCAGTGTACCCGTCACCGAATTCCGCGCGGGCATGATCGTCGGTTCGGGGTCTGTGCTGTTTGAGATGGTCCGCTACCTTAGTGAACGCGAACCCCTGCTCATGTGTCCCGCATGGTTCTACTCTGAAGCGCAACCCATCGCGATCCGTGATGTGCTGTCCTATCTTATCAACGCGTTGGATACCCCGGAAGCCATCGGCAGATTAATTGAGATCGGTGGACCGACCCGTCTCACCTATGCCGAGATGCTGCTTGAATACGCCAAAGAACGTGGCTTCAAACGTTACCTTCTCCGTTTGCCATTCAATGCGCCGCGCCTTTCGGCATATTGGGTACATATGATCACGCCCATTCATTGGCGTCTCGTGTTGCCGTTGATCGAAGGCTTGCGTGCCAGCCTCATCGTCCGGAATGAAGCGGCGAAAAAATTATTTCCCCAGATCAAACCCATCGATTTCCAAACTGCTGTCCACCTCGCGCTCGGTCGTATCCAAAGAGATAACGTCGAAACCAGTTGGGCAGATGCGCTCGTCACGGTGGCGGGTGATATCAAGCCATATAAATTTACGGTCGAAGATGGCATGTACATCGAAACACGCCAGGTGCTGCTCGACCTCAAACCCGAAACTGTGTATCGTTCCTACATGGGCATTGGCGGTGAACGCGGTTGGCTCTACATGGATTGGTCGTGGGCACTGCGCGGCTGGATGGACAAAGCCGTGGGCGGTGTGGGCTTGCGGCGCGGTCGTCGGCATCCTGACGAAATCCGTACCGGCGAGTCGCTTGATTTCTGGCGTGTCGAAGAAGTGGAGCCCAATCATCTTTTGCGCTTGCGCGCCGAAATGAAACTGCCCGGCAAAGCCTGGCTCGAATTCAAATCCAATCCTCAAGATAATAAAACCCTCTTCACCGTCACCGCCTACTTCGCGCCATATGGACTCTTCGGTTTTCTGT
Source organism: Chloroflexota bacterium (assembly GCA_040006635.1). GTDB lineage: Bacteria > Chloroflexota > Anaerolineae > Anaerolineales > Villigracilaceae > Defluviilinea. Next base: position 9,487 of record JBDTWO010000169.1, on the reverse strand, counting down.
ATTGGTACGCCATGTGGATTCCGCACCGCTTCATCTTCGACGGTCTCACCAATCGACTTGCTTCGCGTGCGCGCGTTTTAGCCCACTCGTATGGATAAACTCATCCTCGTCACCGGCGCAACTGGATATATTGCCAGCCGACTGATTCCACGCCTCTTGGACTCTGGCTACCAGGTCCGCGCCCTCGCCCGCGACCCGCTTCGACTCAAAGGGCGGGCCTGGTTCAACAAAATAGACATTGTCCAGGCTGACGTCACAACTCCTGAATCGCTTGCACATGCCTTCGATGGAGTCCACACGGCATATTATCTGATCCACAACATGTCCGCCGGACATGGTTACACTAATATCGAACTCGATGGTGCCCGTGCCTTCACCTCCGCCGCCGAAGCCGCTGGCGTTGAACATATCATCTACCTCGGCGGACTCGCCGACCCTGAACAACACATCGCACCGCACATGCGCTCACGCATCGAAACAGGAAAAGTGCTACGCGAGGGCAAAGTCCCTGTAACGGAATTTCGCGCAGGCGTTATCACCGGCTCAGGCAGCATCTCATTCGAGATGATCCGCTTCATGACCGAGTTATGCCCCATCGTGCCGGGTCCATTGTGGATGAAAAACAAATCCCAACCCATCGCCATGCAAAACGTGATCGACTATCTCTTCGCCGCGCTGATCAACCCCAACGGACGTGGCGGCGTCTTCGAGATCGGCGGACCCGAGGTCACCAACTATGGTGACCTCATGCTGCGTTACGCCCGCGCCCGCGGACTCAAGCGCAAAATGTTTTTAATTCCCGGCATCCCCATCAGTTTCATGGCGTTCGGTGTCGGGTTGATGACGCCCGTGCCATATCCCATTGCCTACGCATTGATCGGCGGCTTATCGGCTGATAGCCTTGTCAAACACCCCAATGCCTTGAAAATATTCCCCGAAGTCAAACTCATCGATTTCGATTCCGCCACGCAAGACGCGCTTGAGAAAACGCATCCGCTTCATATCGAACGCGTTTGGGACGACAACCAGTCACAATCCAAATCCATCAAACACGAAGGTTGTTTCATCGACCATCGTGAGCTAAAGGTCAAGGCAGCGCTTGAACATACCTTCAAAGCGCTTGAACTCATTGCCCAAGAACATAACTGGCGAATCGAGATCCATCAAGAGAATTCACGCATCCTTGTTCAGGCTGTCGATCAACGCTTTGGAAAACACTGGCTGGAATGGCGCGCAGAAGAAGGTTCCCTCACCGGCGAGTTCGTAGATCTAACCTACCTCGCGCAGACGATCTTCTTTTCTCCCAACGGACTCCCCGGTTTCATCTATTGGTATCTCTTCATGCCAGTTCATAAAATACAGCTCGCCAGCCTTGTCAAAAAACTTACCCGCCAAACCGCAGGTTGACGTCCCTGCACTCACGGCATACAATACAAACAATTAAATACGATCAGCAAGCGGCGAAGCTGGTGTAATTCCAGCACTGTCGCGCAACTGTGAATTAGCGCTTAGCAAACAGCATTTAGCGATTAGCCCAACGGCTAAAAGCTAATCGCTGACAGCCAATAGCTAATGAGTCAGGTCGCCCGCTCTGGTCGGTTCGCCACACTCTCGCGAAAAGGAGGTGGATGACGGCCACACGGATTGCCTCTCCAACCTCCCCAGCAACGGCTGGGGATTTTCATTTGCGTAAGAACAGACCTGACAGGTTTTCAAAAGAAAGCTCTTAACCAGACTCCTTTGCAAACAAAATCATCTCGGCCGGAAATCATTCACGGAAACCTGTCAGGTCTCATACATAACTCAGGAGAAACCATGTTACGGAAGACTTTACTACTCACCCTATTGATTGCGCTCATGACCGCTTGCGCGCCTCAAGCTACAGCGACAACTGCTCCCGTTGCAACAACAGTTCCCGCCACTGAAGCCCCAACCATTGTACCCACCTCCGCGCCAAAAGATATTCACCTCACCGATGGACTCGGTCGCGAAATCATACTCGCCTCGCCTGCGCAACACGTCGTTTCGCTCGCGCCGTCCAACACAGAAATTTTATTCGCAGTTGGAGCAGGCTCACAGGTAGTCGGACGCGATGAGTTTTCAGATTATCCTGCTGAAGCCAAATCCGTCGCCAGCGTCGGCGGTTCGATGGGACAATATTCCGCTGAAGCCATTGTCGCGTTGAAACCTGATCTTGTCCTCGCCGCCGAGATCAATACACCCGAACTCGTAAAGCAACTCGAAGATTTGGGATTGACCGTTTACTATTTGAAAAACCCAACCACGCTCGAAGGCATGTACGCTAACCTTGGCATTGTCGGTCAACTCACGGGACATGATGTGACCGAATTGGTTGACTCGCTCAAAGCGCGCGTCGCCGCCGTGGATGAAAAGATCGCGCCGCTTTCATCTCGCCCAACAGTCTTTTATGAGATCGATGCGACCGATGCATCCAAGCCTTATAGTTACGGTCCGGGCACTTTCGGTGACTTGTTGATTCAGCGCGCAGGCGGCGTGAATCTTGTGACCCTCGCAGGCATCGCAGACTCATATCCGCAAGTAAGCCTTGAACAGATCGTCGCAACCAACCCCACGGTAATCATTCTTGGTGATTCAATGTGGGGCGTCACGATCGAATCCGTGCAAGCCCGCCCCGGCTGGGAAGGTATCGACGCATTGAAAAATAAAAATGTCTTCGCCTTCGACGATAACCTCGTCAGCCGCCCCGGTCCGCGCCTTGTAGATGGACTGGAACAATTGGCGAAATTGTTGCATCCAGACGCGTTCAAGTAATCACACGTAGGGGCGAAGCAATGCTTCGCCCCTACAAACCTTATGCGCCGCACCCCGTTTCTTTCCTCTTTCGTCCTTCTCCTCATCGCGCTCATCCTCAGCCTCGCGATCGGTTCTGTTTTCATTTCCCCCAAAGAAATATGGCAGGTCGTTCTCGGTCACGGCAGTGAAACCTTCACATCCATCCTTTGGAAGATTCGTTTGCCGCGCACCGTACTCATCGCGTTGACAGGTGCAGCTTTAGGTGGAAGCGGTGCAACATATCAAGGCTTATTTCGCAATCCATTGGCTGATCCATTTTTGATTGGCGTTGCTTCCGGCGCGGGACTTGGCGCGGTCATTGCGATGTCAATTCACTGGCCCTATTCCTATTGGGGGCTCATGGCAATTCCACTGTCAGCCTTTGTTGCCGCGTTGCTCACGGTCTTCATTGTGTATTCATTGGCACGCGTTGGCAACACCATTCCCACCACTAATTTGATTCTCGCGGGTGTTGCTTTTTCCTCTTTCGCCACCTCGCTCACATCCTTCCTCATGCTGCGTTCCACCGGCGAAGTCCGCCGCGCGCTCGGTTGGTTGCTCGGCGGCGCAAGTCAAAGCGGCTGGACCGCCATCCTTGCGATCATGCCTTATCTGCTCATCGGCATCGGCGTTTTGGTTTTCAGCGGACATGCCTTGAACCTACTCCAATTCGGCGATGACCAAGCCCAACAACTCGGACTCAACGTCACCCGCACAAAACGGATTTTGCTTGCCGCGTCCTCTTTATCGACGGCTGCCGCTGTAGCCTTTTCCGGCATCATCGGCTTTATCGGACTCATTGTCCCGCATCTCATTCGACTTTGGTTTGGTCCCGATTACCGGCGTTTACTACCCCTGAGCATCCTCGGCGGCGCGACAGCATTGCTCATTTGCGATGTGGTCGCGCGCGTCATTATCGCGCCGCAGGAAATCCCGGTAGGCATCATCACTGCACTTGTAGGTGCACCATTTTTCTTGTGGGTTTTGAGACATGCCAAGAATCAAGGATATTGGTAAACATGGAAATCACAATTCGAAAAATTGACCAGCAAGAGTCGCCTCAAACAAAATCGTTCTCGCGCAAATCCGCTGTGAATTCGCGACTTGTACTTGGCATCGAAACCGAAAAGCTGACTTACACCATCGCTTCGGTTGAGCCGCCCTACGAAAGAGAAGTCCATGCCGAAGATACGGACTATGGATTCGACGAAGCTGGAGCTACAATCTTTTTCGCCGAGGTGGATCGCTCCGCGAAACTCGCGGGCAGGATCAAAATGCTCAAATGGTGGAATCAATTTGGGTACGTCGAGGACCTCGTGGTGAATCCCGAATTTCGCGGCTTGGGCATTGGGCGCAAACTATTGGAGCGCGGCATTCAATGGGCGCATGAAAATAATTTCCCCGGCGTCATGCTCGAAACGCAGGATGATAACGTCCCAGCTTGTACGTTGTACCAAAGTTGCGGATTTGTCTTAAGCGGTTTCGACCGCAACACATATAAAGCCATCAACCCCAATACCAAAGAAACCGCGTTGTATTGGTATTTGATATTTTAATTAGTTACAGGGGCGAGGTCCTCTCGCCCCTGTAACAACCCAAATCGTAATTTAATGTACCTACACAAATTGGGCGAGGAGACCCCGCCCCAACACAGAAACAATATGCTCAAAATCCAATCCCTCTCCGTCTCATATGGCTCGCGCCGCGTTTTGCACGACGTTTCCCTCAACGTGCAAAGCGGCGAAGTCCTCGCGTTGATCGGACCCAACGGCGCAGGCAAATCGACTCTCATCCGCGCGGCAAGTGGAGTCATTGCTTACACGGGTCATGTCCGCACGAATGGCGATGACTTCGTTTCGTTGACTTCGATGCAGCGCGCGAAATATATCGCCACCGTTCCACAGGCAGTATCCATGCCACCCGCCTACACCGTTTGGGAAACAGTGCTGCTTGGACGCACGCCTTATCTCGGCTTTCTGGGTCAGCCTTCAAAAAAAGATGAAGAGATCGCACGCCAATCCCTGCAACGCGTGAGTGCGTTGCCTTTCGCAGACCGACGCGTGGGCGAACTCTCCGGCGGAGAACAGCAGCGCGTATTACTGGCACGCGCCTTGTGTCAATCCACGCCGATTCTTCTACTTGATGAGCCCACCGCACATTTGGATTTACAGTATCAAGTTGGTTTATTAGAATTGGTAAGCGAGCTTGCTCATAAAGATAATCTCGCCGTGCTGGTTGCCTTGCATGACCTCAATCTCGCCGCCCATTACGCAGACCGCATCGCCCTCATGGTTGCAGGGAATATCAAAGCAATGGGGAATCCAAAAGAAGTATTATTGCCAGAATTAATTCAAGAAGCTTATTGCCTGCCGGTGCAAGTGGTCAAGCATCCGTTTTTGGATATTCCACTGGTATTGCCTGAGACTAGGAAATAAAATTTTCCTGAAACACATTTTGATTCCTGCTTACATCGATAAGATTTCTTTGATAGTCTCTCTAAGACCTTGTCGCTCTAATTCATAGGCAATAAAAGGGGCGTTTTTTTGTAAATAGTCAAAATTAATTTCATTAGCACTGTAATCTCGTACCCACCTTAACCGAGATCTTATGCCGCTTTCGAAGTTAAGCTTTAATCGATCTATAGTTTTTAGCAATGTTGTTTTTTCATCATCAGAAAGTGCAGGGTTTGGCTTCATAAGCAAAGACGGAAAATCTAATTGAAAAGACTCGTTTGATAAAGTAAACGGATCGATCACATCTCTAGTGCTTCCTTTACGACTATTTAGCTTTGAGGACGCAAGTCTAAAATTAGTCCATTCATAAGCTAAATGCGGAAACACTGCTTTGGGCTCAAAGTGGTCTACTGTTGCTACACCTGTCTCAAGGGGTATCCATTGGGCAGAATAAGCACAGATACCTCCATACAATTCATATAAATCAGGAATACAAATGCGCCAATAATCCTTTCCCTTCCATTCATTATTTTTGGGATTAGGTTTGTTTGCTAAAAATATCTGCCCTGGCTGTCTTACTTTTCCATTAAAGTCATTTGGCTCTGCTTGTGGACGAATAGGTATCACAGTTTAACCCCATGCTTTTCAGCAAAGAACTTCCATCTTGGCCAAAAATCATCATCTTCTGGTAAAAATTTGAGCAACTTGTTTGTAATATCTTGAATCTGTTCTGTTTCTGGATCATCTTGTAGTTGGAGTTTTTTTGCTTTTTCAATAACCGACTCCGACTCTAAGGACCGTGCTTGTCCAAGTTCAAATAAATCCGACTCTAACCAATCACCAACCTGACCATATCGAACAAAAGGCTTTTCTTCTAATTCCACCTCAAAATCAAACAATGAGCTTTTTAGTAGATTAAGGTGGAAAAGTTTATCCAACTCTGGTTTGTATATTGGCTCCAGAGATGCTAATACCAATGGCGAATGTGTAAGGATAATATATTGAAAATCTAGATCAGGATCCAGATCACTTCGTAAATTCAATAATGCTGGCAATATGACACGTTGCCACTTAGGATGCAGGTGTGCTTCTAATTCATCAATCAATATCACTACCTGCTTTTGAGGAGACTTGCGTATTAAATGAGATTGAGTTTTGTGTTCTTCCCATGTCCAAACAATGAGATATGATAACGCTACAATACGCTGGACACCCGCAGATGTATTTAATATAGGCACATCACCATACGAATGCTTGATAGTTGGTATCTCTCTAGCATCATGAGGAAGTCGAATAGGCTCTCCAGGAGTCAGGACACCTAAATCCGATTCAGGAGGAGATAGTGTCTTTAGAACTTGCTTGAAGGTTTCAAAAGGATATTTATCTGGTTTATTTTGCCAAGTGATCCAATCTCGCAGCAAACCATTGCTCAAGATTCTAGGCTTTCCTGAAACTGATCTCTCCAAGCCATTCCAAACTTCATTTTTTGAAAAAACTACAAAGCCTGTAGAGTCGCTATTATTGGTCTTAGAATACAAAGAACTTTTTGCTGGGTCCCACACTGCAAAAGACCCATCTACCCTTGCATAAATAAGGAGGCCCGGTACAGTTGGGCGCCCGGATGGGGAAGGCCAACTTTGTGTATTCCAATTGTATTTGACACTTATTTTGTCGGTTTTTACTTTATCCCCAGAGATTTGAAATGTGATTCGTGGTTCATCTTGTTTAGCCTCCTGACGAGGATAAGCCGGATGTTCAGCCCACTCGCCACTTAATGCCCACCAAGCACAATCGAGAATGAATGTTTTACCGAGGCCATTGTCTCCGGTAATGATATTTATTCGTTTTGCTGGTTCAATTTGAAGATTCTTTGCTGGACCAATTCCTCTCATTTCAAGATAAGACAGAGCACATCCCTCATCAGGTGTTGCATCAGGTGGTGTCCCAATTATCTGTTTCAACTCATCCCAAGAAACTTGTCTTTTTTGAAGTAATTCAGTGTTAATCTCATCGGGTAAAGAAGAGTCGAATAGTTTCGATCTCTCAGTTTTAGAGACACCAAAATCCTCGTAGAATTTATTTAGAATCTGCCTTTTGGTGATACTAGATTGCCAGTTACTATCTCTGTATAACCAAACAGCTAGGTGAAATGCGGGTAAAGGTCCATGACGGGTAAAAGCAGGGTGGCTGGTTAATATTTCGAGATAATTTTCTTTCCACCCCCAAATTATTGAATTTTTAGTATGAATAAATGCTTTTGCAAAATCCCCTCGCGTTCGTGTACTTTGAGAGCCAGAACTAGCAAAGTCACTAGCAAGCCAATTTTTTCGTTTTGGACCTGCCTTGAAAACTCTGTAATAAAAGCTGGAATTGGGGTCTGGCTTGAAATAATTTTCTAAAAAATCTTTTTCTGCGCTGTCGTAAGAAAATTCAATCGTATCCCCAACAGGAAGCTTGGCAACCTTAGCCACTAAGAAAGATATCCCAAAAAAAGAATGTATTTTCTCTAAAGCTGAAAGAGATTGCTGGATTTGAGATAGTGTAAGGTACATAATTTCCTATAGCAATATTTGATTGAGTTGACTGATTGTATACTCACAAAACTTAGGGTGAATATCTATTCCTGTAGCTGAATGGCCCTGTTGCACAGCAACCCTAAGCGTAGTTCCACTCCCCATAAATGGATCCAATATTTTTCCTTTTGGTGGGCAACCAACACTTATACAACGCCTAACCAGTTCATCTGGAAATGGTGCTGTTCCAAGCCCATTATTAGATTTAGGACGAGCAACAATCGTCCACATGTCTTCTTCTCCAAGATTTATTAAAGCTTCACGGTTAAAGAAATATTTTCTATCTTTTACAAACATAAATACGAATTCGTAAGTTCTACTTGGTCTATCTTTTACAGCCTCTGGAAGGGCCGCCTTACGATTCCAAATTATTGGACTCCTTAATATCCACCCTTTTGAAATCATTACATTGGCAATACGCCACGGAATACCGATAATAGTTTTAGGTTTTAAACCCATACCTAATCCACCGCTCTTATCAACAGCTCTTAGACCAAAGCGACGGCCGCTATGCTTACGATCAATCCCTTGAGATTCTCCTTTTCCAGAATAATAAGTATCACCAATGTTTAAAAACAGAACACCTTTTGGCTTCAGCGTACGATAAACCTCAGCCATTATCTTTACTATCTTACTAATATAGTCATTTACACTTTCCTCTAAGCCAATTTGACCATCAACTCCATAATCTCGTAGCCAAAAATATGGTGGGGATGTAATTACACAATCAAAAGAATTATCGGGTATTTTTTTTAATACCTTGAGTGCATCGCCATTAAACACATCCCACTCAACACCGCTATTCGAAAAGCCTTTTACATGAGAGATTTCTGGCGACTTTTTGATGTCCGTTTTAGGTGTAGTTCTCTTTTTTGAATTCGTTTTCATTCCAAGGCGTCTCCAGAAGATATGCTCATTTGTTCCAATTATACAGTAGACTAAAACTTGTTACCAACCCATTCTATTTATATACAAAATAAGGAGCAGACATGTTGTTCTGCTCCTTATCAAACCTACAAAACTTTGTTTAACCTATCCCCATCTCCACTTCGTGCCGTCTTTGCTGTCTTCGATGGTCACACCCATCTCTTTGAGTTGGTCGCGGATCTCGTCCGAACGCGCCCATTGTTTTTGTTTGCGGGCTTCGTTACGTTCAGTAATGAGCGCATTGACTTGCGCTTCGGCATCGCTGGAGCCTTGTTTCTCTTGCAGTTGCAAACCGAATACGCCAGTTAATTCACGCAGAGTTGATTGAGCAGATTTAAGTTGTTCATCCGTTGCGCCGCTATCACGCGCGGTGTTAATGGCTTTGACCAGTTCATGCAAGGCGGCGATGGCAAGCGGTGTGTTGAAGTCATCGTCCATGGCGTCGGTGAAGGACTGTTTGGTGGATTCGGCTTGAGTTGCGAGAGCGGAAGCGGCTTCAGCGGAGAGTCCACTACTAGATGGAGATGCAGACCGAAAGGCAGATTTGACGCGCTCGAGGGATTTTTCTGCGGCGTCCTGAGTCTCGTCGTTGAAGATCAACGGCGCGCGATACGAGCCGACCAGTACGAGCATCCGCATCACATCCGCATCGCGCACGCTGAGAAAATCCTTGATGCTGACCATGTTGCCCAGCGACTTGGACATCTTCTCGCCGCCGAG
>JBDTWO010000168.1:0-10869 GCA_040006635.1 Chloroflexota bacterium | reverse complement strand
TCTCCTTGTTATGTAGTCCGGTCATTATAGCATCCGTTACCAGTGATAAAATCATTCCATGGGCATACTATATCTCGTCGCTACTCCCATCGGAAATCTTGAAGATATGTCACCGCGCGCGGTGCGGGTTTTGCGCGAAGCGAGTCTCATCGCCGCAGAAGATACACGTCACACGGGGAAACTGCTCAAACACTTTGAGATCGAGACTCAACTCACGAGTTACTTCGAACACAACAAACTCAACAAACTGGATTTCATCCTCGACAAACTTTCAAGCGGGGATGTAGCTCTGGTTTCGGATGCGGGGATGCCTGCGATTAATGACCCCGGCTACGAATTAGTAAAAGCTGCCCTCGCTTCAAACTTCGACGTTGTGCCTGTTCCTGGTCCCTCGGCTCCCGTCACCGCCTTAGCCGTTTCCGGCTTACCCACGGACTCATTCCTCTATCTCGGCTATCTCCCCAGCAAAACTAGTGACCGACACAAACGCCTGCAAGAAGTGGAGAGCTATCCCTACACCTTGATCTTCTTCGAATCCCCGCATCGCATTATTGAATCGCTTGAAGATATCCTCTCCGTGCTCGGTGATCGAAGAATCTGCGTTGCTCGCGAAATGACGAAGATGTTCGAAGAATACTGGCGCGGGACGGTCAGTGGGGCGGTGGAATATTTCAAGTCCCAGACGGTGAGGGGCGAGTTTACTTTGGTGATCGAAGGCAAGAAGAAAGAAGAAAGTGGAAAGTGGACGGAAGAAGTATTGCTCGCCGCAATTGAAAAAGAATTGTTGAGCGAGAAATCTGCCAAAGAGATTTCAGTTGTTTTGGCTGAACAAAGCGGGTGGAATAAAAAAGAAGTGTATGCACTGATCAATCGGAAAAAATAATGGACAGCCCACGCCAGCGCATTCGTGAGTTGGGTATTTCACCCGGCATTCTCCCAACCGGGAAATGGAATGCCATCACGGATGTTGCCGGTGTCAAAGTGGGACGTGTCTCATTGATTGAAGGAGATGATGTTCGTACAGGTGTCACTGCCATTCTGCCATATGATGGAAATATTTTTCAAGGTAAAGTTCCAGCTGGGGTCGTGGTGGGCAATGGCTTTGGCAAATTGATGGGGCCAACACAGGTGGAAGAACTGGGCGAGATCGAAACCCCGATAATTTTGACAAGCACACTATCTGTCCCGCGTGCCGCCGAAGCGCTCATTGACTGGACGCTTTCGCAAGCAGGTAATGAACATGTGTTGAGCGTGAATCCTGTGGTGGGGGAAACAAATGACGGTCTCTTGAATAATAGCCGTAGAATGACAATAATAAAAGAACATGTGATTCAGGCAATTGCGAATGCATCATCTGGTCCTGTTGCTGAAGGCTGTGTCGGTGCTGGGACGGGGACAATTTGTTTTGGCTGGAAGGGTGGGATTGGCACGAGTTCGCGAATTCTGCCTGATAGCCTTGGTGGATATACAACTGGCGTATTGGTGCAATCGAATTTTGGTGGCGTCTTACAAATCGATGGGATTCCGGTTGGCAAGAAACTGGGTCAATATTATTTGAAAGATAAATTGGACGATGCTTCAGCGGATGGCTCGATCATGATCGTCGTTGCTACCGATGCGCCGTTATCTGATCGTAATCTCAAACGCCTCGCCAAACGCGGACTCGCCGGTCTCGCGCGGACGGGCGCATCCATGAGTGATGGATCGGGGGATTATGTCATCGCGTTTTCCACGGCGGAAGATGTCCGTAGAACGACTGAGCGACGGAGTAAAGTTTGGGCATATCCCGAAGTGCCAAATGAATTGATGTCATCTTTATTTCAGGCAGTTATCGAATCCACCGAAGAAGCGATTTATAATTCGCTGTGCATGGCAGAGACAATGACGGGGTATGGAGATCGAACGGTTGAAGCCCTGCCGTTGGATACATTGAAGATGTTTATTAAAAATCGAACATAGAATGGAGAAACCCATGGCAGAAGAAAAGAAGCCCGAAGAAAAAAAGGAAGAGAAAAAAGAAGATAAACCCAAAGCCGAAGATAAACTGGTGGTGTCGAAACATTCCATCAAGATCAAGGGCAAGGAGATCAAGTACACGGTCACAGCTGGGACGATGGTCCTGAAAGAGGAAACAACCGATCGTGAGAAAGAAGCGGAAGGCGAGAAGCCGAAGGCACAAGTCTTCTTTGTCGCATATTCCAAGGATGGCGTCAAAGATCCTGCCAAGCGTCCGCTGACATTTTCGTTCAATGGTGGACCGGGTTCGGCATCGGTGTGGCTGCATCTCGGTGTGTTGGGTCCGCGGCGCGTGTTGATGCAGAATGATGGTGAGTTGCCGCCGCCGCCGTATCAGTTGACCGATAATGAATTTTCGATCCTGGATGAAACCGATCTGGTGTTCATTGACCCGATGAATACGGGGTATACGCGACCGGTGGAGGGTGTGGCGCCGAAGCAGTGGCACGGCTTCAAAAAAGATATCGAGCTGGTCGGCGATTTTATCCGTTTGTATACCACGCGCAACAACCGCTGGCTCTCACCGAAATTTTTGATCGGTGAATCGTATGGGACGACGCGTTCGGCGGGTCTTTCAGGTTATTTGCAGGAACGGCATGGCATGTATTTGAATGGCATCATGTTGATCTCTTCGGTGCTTGATTTTTCAACCGTTGATTTCAATGTCAACAATGACCTGCCTTATCTGATGTTCCTGCCGGGGTATACAGCGACGGCCTGGTATCACAATGTGTTGACGCCGCATAAGCCGTTGCAGACCTGGCTCAAGGATGCGGAAGAGTTTGCGCTGGGTGATTATGCCAAAGCACTGCTCAAGGGCGATTCTTTGACGAAGGATGAACGCGCCGATATTGTGAAGCGGCTTTCACTGTACACAGGCATCTCAGAGCAATTCATTGAACGCTCAAATTTGCGGATCGATGCGTTTCACTATTTCAAGGAACTCCTGCGCGAGCGTGGACTCACGGTGGGTCGGCTTGACTCGCGTTTGATCGGGCGTGACCGTTTGGGTGTTACTGAACACGCGGAGTATGATCCGCTGCTGACGAATATCATGGGTCCGTATACGGCGGCGTTCTATGATTACATCCGTCGCGAGTTGAAATTTGAATCGGACCTGCCGTATGAGATCTTGAGCGGGTTCGTGCATCCGTGGTCGTATCGTGAGTTTGAGAATTCCTATGTTCATGTGGGCGAGACGTTACGTGCGGCGATGACCTATAACCCCCATCTCAAAGTCTTTGTGGCGAATGGTTATTACGATCTCGGCACGCCCTACTTCGCTACTGAATATACTTTCAACCATCTGGGTTTGAGTGAAGAGTTACGGAAGAATGTCTCGATGGAATATTATGATGCGGGACATATGATGTACATCCATATGCCGTCGCTCAAGCAGATGAAGGTGGATCTGGCGAAGTTTATCAAGGGCGCTTCGAATATATAAAAAGTAGCGCGAGATATTGTCTCGCGCTACATGCTTTGATTAAGAACGTAGCCACGGATTTCACTGATTTACACGGATTGTTTATTTATCTGTGCGAATTCGTGAAATCCGTGGCTGGTGTTTCTATTACGGCTCCCAAACAATGGTGACCAATGCAGAAATATACGGCTGACCGTTGACGTATTCAATCCCTACGAGCCAGGTGCGGAAGTCGAAGAACTGATCTGAGGCGGGTTTATAGAGATTGTAATAATGATAGTTTGGGTAGGGCCAGGGGGTGGCAAGCGGAAAGACCTTTGTTAGGTTATCACAATAGGTTTCCATGTTCGGTGCGTTCAACACATCCACCAGTTTGGGTTGGATGAGGTCTTTGAATGTACCCACATCCGGTATGCCGCTGGGACCGCCGCCCCAGGTATACGAATCCGTGCTGGTGAAAATGTTCCTGGCGTTGTTCGAGTTGAAGTTTACTGCAGCTGAATATGCCCACAGGCGCACGTCCATGCCGTGGGTGGGGCTGACGAGCGCTGCGAACATGTCGCCATTCGATTGATTAAGACTGCCTTTCAGTTGTTCGATCAGCGGCGCGATGCGTGTGTCAGCGCAGAAGGCTTCTTGGGTGGGCGGGGCAGCACTGGTATTACTGGTACTAGGGGTAAAACCAGTTGGTGCGATGAGCACACTATGCCAATATGGATTTCCACTTGGGAAACGCGTGAAGTATAGAATGGCTTCGCCTTTCCCATCCAGACCCCAGCCAGAGACAAACAAGGCTTGTGATTTGGATGCATCGAGTCCCATGATCGAATATGGATTCGCGCCGCCCAGCAAACTGCTTAGATCTTTATTCGCAGCGGGTGTGAGCGGGGTCGCGCCGAGGTAATTCGTCTGCAATTGCTGAATGGCCTGGTCGTTTGACTCGGATGTGCCTTGTGATTGCCAGAAAGCAAACCCAAAGGTTAGGTCCATTTGGCTTCTTACATAGGTGAAGTCGCGGGCGTTCAAGGCAACCACTATTGACTGACTCAGGGTATTGAAATCCTGTGCGGCATTGGGGGTGCTCGTCGCGCAAGGCAGAGGCGGAGTGGGTATCGCTACCATCTCGGAGCGTGTGTTATTTGTTTCGCTGCTTTCGGCTATAGCGCTTGTCGAGTCAATGACCGCCGTAACCGGGTTGCCGCTGGTGGGGAAGAACAATGGCAGGGTTTCGCCGACGCCAAGTCCGTTCACGGTTTGCTGGACTCCGTTCACGGTCACGACAAAACTTCCAGCCGCGGCTTGACCGTTGTTCTTGATCCATAGTCGGGTACCCATGCTGTCGCCTGCCATGAGGCAACTGGTGTTCTGTAACTCGATCCGCATGGTCTCAATGCTCAATTCCGGCAGGGCTTGGGCTGTGCCGTTGAGTAAGGTCCAGGTGACGCCGCCATTTGTTGTGCGATAAATCGGCGAGACGCCATTGACTTGATTTTGTACGATCCAACCGGTCGTGGTGGAGACAAAGTCCATGATCGGGATGTTGTCGCCAAAGTTGACATTCGATGTGACTTGAGTCCAACTGGCGCCAGCGTTATGTGTGACTTGCAGATAGCCATTGATGTTCCAGGTGAAGCCGTCGTTGACTGACACGAAATCGGCATTCCAACCCTGGCGCGAGAAACTGGTGGAGCGTGTCCAGGTAGTGCCGCCATCGTGCGTGACATAAATGTACAGATCCCGCTTGCCTACATCCAAACTCATCCACACCGGCAGGACGCCATCATTGGCGTTGAAGAATGTCGGTGCAAAGTTGCTCATGGGCGCGTTTGAATAGCCGGAAGGCAGGGGCAGAGTCTGCGCAGCCCAGGTCGTGCCACTGTCATTGGTTTTATAAAGATAGACAAACCCTGATATTGGAATATCGCCACCGATCCAGCCGCGTAAGGTGTCACGGAAGGTCATGCCGGCTTTATGTCCGCTGAATGGAATGGCATTGTTGGGAACTGATGGATCGTTGGCAAATTTAAGTGTCCAGGTCACGCCGCCATCGGTGGTCTGATACAGATTGACAGCCTGTTTGTTCATGCCAGATGCCATACCAGAGAGCACGAAGCCATTAGCATCATTCAGGAATTGGATGATGCCATCACTGAATGGGACTGTGTTACTGTTCCATGTACGGCCGCCATCCACTGTATGATAGAGCGTGGTCCCACTGAGTATCCATGCCCTTGTCGCATTTTGGAAATAACTGCCGCTGATGAATGAAACATCCGGCATCGCGACGTTGTACCACGTGACTCCACCGTTATTCGTGCGCAGGATAGCTGAACCTCCCAATGCCCAGCCATTGTAAGCATCGATCATGGATAGTCTGCTAATGATCGGGTTGGGAACGATCGTACCCGGCATCGTGATCGGCGTATTCGTCGGTACTACGGTTGGGAATACCTGCCCGGTTGTATCAAGGCGGACGATGTAAGGTGCGGTCCACACCACCTTGTCGTTGGTGGCAGAGCCTGTTGCAAGGATCGTCAGGATGAAGCGCACGTTCTGACCTGCCAAAGGTGCTAGGTTCAGATCAAAGGAATTATTTTTCTTGTCATTGCTTTCGCGCCACGTCCAGAAGGTTTTAACCAGACCGACCGAGTTCATGTAATCCAAACGGAAGGTCACGTAACAATTAAAGCCATAGGCACAGCTTGTGGAACCGCGGAAATGGTCACCGGGTAAAACCGTAAAGAGCGGATAGGTGCCTTGAATGTAACCATTGTATTTTGATTCAGGTGCCATCAGGATGGAGGGCGCGGGTCCCATGGTGCCATCTTCCAACTGAGTGAATTTTCGGTCGATCACAAAGCCCTTGATATCGCCGTCTGTGCCGGGACATGGCAGGATGCCCGCTCCGCTCTTCCATTGGGCTGAGCAAGCGTTCGCGGCAAAGTCATACCCTGAAACAGTTGGTGTGCGACCGGAAACGTTCACATCTACCCAGATCGGTTTCGAGGCATCGGTGCCGATTCCAAATAACGTGCCATTGGCATTACTCAGGATCCAATAGCCGCGATATTTTCCGGTTGTGGCGGGCGCGGTCATATTGACTGTTAGGTCAACTGTCCCGCCGGTTAAAACGTTCGAGGGTATGTTGATGGAGGTCGGCGCGCTCATTTGCTCGCCGCTGTAAAATACTAATTTATAAGCGTTTGTCCATTTGCAGGAGCCGGAGTTTTTCAGCCGCCAGGTTTTGATGAAAGTTGTACCGGGTGAGAAGAGCGTGCCATCCGGCACGGTGACATCCGCAACGAATGTGGCTTTATCGCAGCCAGCCGCTGCAATGGTAGGCGGAGGCGGAGCGAAGGGGGTGAGAGTCGGTCCCGGTTGAGGGAGCGGGGTCAGGGTCGGAGGAATCGCGGGCGGTTGTCCCGTTCCAGAACGGATGATGCGCGGCGAGCCCCAAATGGCGCGGTCACCGCTGGCTGATCCGGTTGCGGTCACCATGAAAATGAATTGAACTTTTTTGCCTGCCAACGTATCGAGGTTGATGGTTTTGCGATAGAACTTTTTATCGTAGGCTTCTTTCCAGGTCCACAGAGTCCCCTGGGTGCCGGTCGCTAAGCGATAATCAACGCGGAAGGTTGCGTAACAACTTGTGGCGGCGAATTCGCAGTTCACGAGCGTTTGAATTTGATCGCCCTTTTGAACCTCGAACTCAGGATACGTGGCTTGGATATAGCCATCCGTTTTATTTTGCGGAACGGTCATTAACCCCGGCGCAGCATCGAACGAATCATCTTCAAGATGCGGGTTGTTGATCTGATAGGCATAGCCGCGGTCATCGCCGCCTGTAACGGGGAAGGGCAGGGCACCCGCGCCGCTTTTCCATTGAGCATACGGCGCATTGGCAACGAAGTCATAAATAACCGCGCTGGTTTGCAGGACGCTAATGCTGACCCAGAATGGATCGGTGCCGGTACTGCCGATACCGAATTGCGTGTTGGATGCATTGCGCAGCATCCACAGTCCTTTATAGTTCCCGCCGGTTGCGGGGGCTGTCAGTTTGACAGAAATATCCAGCAGCTTGCCAGGCGCAACGCTGACTGGTAATACAATGCTAGTCGGTCCGCCCATTGCGTCGCCGCCAGTCCAGACGAGATGATAGGCGGTCGTCCATGTGCAGGTACCGATATTTTTCAAACGCCATGTTTTTGTGAACGCAGTACCCGGCGTGAAGGATGAGCCATCCGGCGCGGTAAGATCAGATACGAATTGAACCTGGTCGCAGATCGCTGCCATGGCACGCGGCGCAGACTGACCGAATAACATACCGACCATTAAAACCAGGCTCAGAATTTTTCGCTTGAACATGCCCAACTCCTTTAGACGCGCGGAAAAGAAAGATTCCCGCGAATCTCTGCAACCTAATCATGGCACAAAGCGCGGCTTTCTACATTAAAATCAAAGTTGCATAGCATAACAATATCAATGCAAAAATCAGGATAATTTTGCTGTAAAATCACAGGTACTCTTTATTTGGGAGAATTCATGAACCTCGATGATCTCGTCCGTTTCAAACAACTCGATTCGCTCAATATGCTGGGCGAAATTGACAACCTGCCCGACCAGTTGAGCTATGCCTATCGCTTGGGACTCAAACATCAATTGCCGGACTGGCAGGACTTTAAACAAGTCGTGATCGCCGGCATGGGCGGATCTGCCATCGGCGCTGACCTGCTCGCTTCGTACTGCGCTTCGCTCTCATCGATACCTGTTTCTATTTACCGTGACTATGACCTACCCCTCTTTGCGAGCGGCGCAGAAACGCTGGTCATTTGCTCCTCACATTCCGGCGATACCGAAGAGACAGTCTCTGCCTTCGAAGCCGCGCGCAAAGCCGGGTGCCGCATCGTCGTGCTGTGTACCGATGGCGAACTCGCCAAACGTGCCAAAGCGGACAACATTCCCGTATGGACATTCGACCACGCCAGTCAACCCCGCGCGGCGGTTGGGTTCACGTTTGGTCTTTTGCTGGCAATGTTCCAGCGTCTGAGCTTCATCCCTGATCAAAGCGCAGCGGTCGAGGATGCCTTTAACTCTCTGCGTAGAATCCAACAACACTTGAAAGCGGATGTCCCTGCCGCCAAGAATCCTGCCAAACGGTATGCCGGTCAATTGATGGGGCGGTGGGTCACCTTTGTGGGTTCAGGTCTCATGACCGCAGTTGCCCGCCGCTGGAAGGGACAGATCAACGAGATGGCGAAAGCCGGTGCGAATTACGAGTCCATCCCCGAAGCGAATCATAATACATTAGCCGGAACACTCAACCCACAGGAAACCCTCAACGCCCATACCATGACGCTCTTCCTGCGCGCGCCCTCCGACCATCCACGCAACCGCCTGCGCTCCGACCTCACCCGTCAAGCCTTCATGCTCGAAGGTCTGAACACAGACTACGTCGATGCCCGTGGCGACACGCCGCTCGCCCACATGTGGACTCTCATCCTCTTCGGCGATTACATGGCTTATTATCTGGCGATGGGCTACGGTGTGGATCCCACTTCGAACCCGGCGTTACATGATTTCAAAGAAGCCATGGCGAATTCAAAATAAAACAAAACGAAAAGGCGACCGTCACAGGTCGCCTTTTCGTTTATCGATAATTCAAAGGAAACTGTTTAATTTGGCTGGGGTTGTTGCAGGAATCCAAGTTGCAGTAACATGTGAAAACGGTCTGGCACCCCCCAGTGTTCAACGATCTTTCCATTTTCAAAGCGGCACACGTCAATGACCGTGAACGCAAAGGATCTGCCTGTGGGTGGGCGTCCCATAAATTCGGTTGTGTTCTTTCCGCGGGCGGTCATCCGAATCCAAACCTTATCCTGGTCTGGACTCATATCTTCGATGGTCAGCGAGAAGTCAGAAAATGAATGGCGCAAGTATTGAATGGCGCTTTTGAAACCTTCAAGGGATGGATTTTTAGCCAGGTCGAATTGGTGTTCCTTGTAGGTTGGTGCGAAACAATCATCGAGTGCTTTCAAGTTTCCCTTATTGAAACCTTCCTCGATCACGCGGCGCATGGTTATAATATTTTGTTCTACTGACATTTTTTACTCCTTAACTTTAAATTGTCTTGAGCGGTTAGATCCAGCGTCTAACTCTTGACTTGTAGCTCAAATATTCCGAGTCGAACTTCTGCTCGAGATATTTCTCTTCAGGCACGATCACCCAAATGGTGATCAGCCAGATCACGATTGGTAGGGACAACAATCCCCAGGGTAGTTGAAAAAAGCTTGCCAGTCCGGCATATAACAATGTCAACCCGATATACATTGGGTTGCGCGAAAAGCGATAGGGTCCCGAGAAGACCAGTGCGGTTGTCGGACGGTGGGGGTTGGGAGAAGTTTTAGATGCAAACATGCCCTTCACCGCGGTCAGACCAATGGGGATATTGATGACCATGATAATAATGCCGATGATGCTGGCATTGGGTTGAGCAATGAAAGGCAAGGGCAGGAGTCTTTGCAGCAACACGGCGCCAATCGCCAGTGCGATATAGATCAGAAAGGGATTGAGCAAAACCTGCGCATGATCATTTTTGGGATTCATTTATAATCTCCTTTTGTTGACAAGCTTGCCGATATATAATAAAATATTAAATAAATCTAAACTGTATTTGTTACATCTTTACTGTATCTAATATATCAAATAAGACAAGGATTGTCAAGAACCAGTGAAACCCAAGCCTCGCACCAAACGCGCGTATAACTCCAGCCGCCGCAGAGATCAGGCGCTTCAAACTCAAGGTCAAATTGTTGAGGCGGCCCACAGCCTTTTCATCACCCGCGGCTATGCCGGTGCTACCCTCGATGCCATTGCCCAACAGGCTGGCGTGTCGGTGGAGACCATCTATGCCACCTTTGGGAATAAACGGGCGATCCTGTCTAAATTATTTGATGTATCTTTGGTGGGGGATGATCAGCCGATTCCACTTTTGCAGCGGCAAGGACCACAAGCTGTAATACACTTAAACGACCAGCATCAGCAGATAGAACTTTTTGTTAATGATATATATGAAATTATGAGCCGCGTAGCCCCCATCTTTGATATTATGCGCGTGGCTGCGAAGACCGAGCCAGATATAGCCGAAATGTTTCAGAATATGCTTAATGCCCGCGTGCAGGGCATGCAGGCATTTGTCCGTGCATTGACGAAGAACGGACCTTTACGTGCTGGTCTCACCGCCGATAAAGCCGCTGAAACAATTTGGACGATTACAAGCAGCGAAGTTTTCATTTTGCTAAATACAAATCGTAACTGGTCAGAACAGGAATACAAGCGCTGGTTAATCGATGTGCTTGAAAAGCTTCTCCTGCCATAAATAGACATTATCCGAAATAGTAAAAACGGCATTATGATGTGCGGATGCTGAC
>JBDTWO010000167.1:0-10906 GCA_040006635.1 Chloroflexota bacterium | reverse complement strand
AGGTCAGCATCCGCACATCATAATGCCGTTTTTACTATTTCGGATAATGTCTACTTAATAACACTCGTTCCCACGCCGGCGAATTAGGATTGGACATATATAAATAAAAAGAGCTTGCAAACATCGCCGCAATAAACACCAATGGCGCAATCCACGCGTTCAGCATGCGTTTGCCAGTCACGCTACGTACGGTTTGCCACACCGTCCATAACAGTAATGTATAACCGGGCGCCATCCAAACGAAAAGACCATCCTCCATCCAGTGGATGTCAATTGTGCTGTTGGAAGCCGCCATGATTAATTTCCATACAGCCTTGAAGAAGCCCCCTGCGACGGTGAGAAACGCTCCCGTAAACGCAGCCTGTCCGTGAGACTTGTCGATATGGAAAACCATGCGCGCTATATATATCAACCCAATAGCGGTAAACAGAACGGGCAAAAAATCAACGATGGCAAGAGCCAGTGTGTATTCCATAAATCAAAACCTCTAAACTAGGATTTGTCTCGCATACTTGAATACAGCCTTGCACCTGACTTCCCAATACAATTCTTCTAAGAGTCAGGAAATTACTTGTAAAGATTTTAGGTAATGGATAGTTTATCTAAATTTGAGCGCTCAATCCTTGAACAAGTCCCGTTTGGCAAAAGGCGCTGTCAAGAATCGCATCATCATCCCAGCCCGCGACAGGAATTCGATATGCGTGCCGTTCTTGTTATCATCCAACATGCGCCTGGCAATGACCGGCGCGACCTCATCCACTTTACTGGCAATGATATTGAAGATCGGTTTAAACTTTTCCAGTCCTTCCGCGTCATCTTTGAATTGATCGAGCACCAAACCGGTCTTGACCATCCCCGGCTGGACACTGCCGATCTTCACCTTTGTCCCCTCCAGTTCGGCGGCAAAGGTCTTATTCAAAAAAGCGACCGCGGCTTTGCTCGCGCCGTAGACACCCAAGCCTTTTTGAACGCGTCCGCTGGAACCGAAACCTTCGAAGTTATAAATTTGACCGCCGCCCTGCGACAACATCCCCTGGATGGCAACCCGGCAACCGTTGAGCAAACCAATGATGTTCGAATCAATGATCGCTTGAATTAATTTCTCATCCAACTCCCACAGGTTGGTGACTGTATGCGCAGTGCCAGCATTATTGATCCAGATATCCACGCAACCAAATTTTGCGACAGCAGAGTCCCAAAGTTTTTGAACCTGCTCCGACACGGTGACATCACACAAAAATCCAGCGCTGGACTCGTTCCCGTAACGCGCAGCCAGCTGACCCGTAGCCTGCGCGAGCGTCTCGGCATTCCGTCCACTCAAAACGACTTTGCATCCCGCCTTGAGAAACTCTTCAGCGATTCCGTAACCGATGCCTTTCGTGGAACCGGTGATCACAATTACTTTTGACATAGCTCTCCAAATCTGGAATTATCGATTGTCCCCATCGCCTTTGATCTTGCCACGTTCCAGGCGATCATATAACTTGGCGATGTTGTATTCAGCGATCTCATCGAGCGTTAAATCCAACTCGGTGGCAACTTGCGAGATGTACCACAGCACATCGCCGAGTTCAGCCTTGAGCGCGGACTTGGTCTCTTCATTGATCTCGCCGTCCTTATCGCGGAACACTTTCTTGATCTTGCCCGCTACCTCCCCCGCTTCGTTGACTAGTCCCAGTGTGGGATAAATGACAGGATGCCCAATGGCGGGATATTTGGCGGTCTTGCGTGATTTAGTTTGATACTCGTTAAAGTTCATTTAGATTCCTCATTACTGTCATATGGGTTACCATAAACACCATATTCAAAACTTTGGTAAAGCCATTTTATAAAATTATCCACAACCGTTTCATTATGGTTAAGTTTACACCCTTGCCTATTTATCACTAAACTCCCAAAATCATGGGGCATATTAAGAGCATTCCTTCCAAAGTAGAAAAATTCCTTACTTATGAAAACAAGTGGATGCTTCAAATCCTTTTTCTTTATTTCAATTTCTCTATGATATATAGTTCGATGTTGTTTCCAAATTCCTTTCTCATCTAAATAATACATGTTGTCTCCAACCTTCTGCATCCACTCACCACCTATAACAGGTTTCTTGCTTTCGAATCTATTATCGGAGTAATATTCATTAAACGACAAAACTTCTGAAATTTTCATTGCATAAAGAAGTTTGTTACCACGCGCCTTTATAGTAACCCCAACAATCCAATCATTCTTATTTAGACGAATCCCCATATGATTTGGAGTACAAACAGCCAAGGTGCAATAGCCCCAAAATGGATTTGGGGCTAATCCTGTATCGTACTTAACCATATAAGAACATAAACGCATGATTTAATCTGATTGGTTGAATTCTACTGACACGTAGACAATCAATTTCTCTTTTCGTTAAACTCTCATTGAATAAAACTCATTTGCCAACCCTCTCCACCACTCATCCCGCTCACCCGGCACAAAGGGAGAATCATACAAACGCCGCGGGCGAGACTTTGAATTTCCCTGCGAGTTCACGAATCTGACGAACATTCAACTCGCGTTTACCGTTCAACACTTCTGAGACTACACCTTGGGAACCAACTTCTGGCAGATCAGATTGCGTTAGCCCGTGTTCGTCCATGATGAAGCATAAAACGTCTGCGCCTGTAGATTCAGGAATAGGATAATGTTCTTCTTCATAAGCATGGATCAGCGTGCCTAACGTATCTAGCAAACTGTAAAGTGGATGTTTTTCGTTTGTGCCGATTTCATCCAATAATTCATTCATCCGTTTGACTGCCGCGTTATATTCACGCTCATTTCGAACGGTGAGTAAAGGAGCAATTTTCTCCCAATGAATTTGAATATCATTGTTGAACGTTTTCATTGTTTTAATTCTACAATACCTCAAAGATACTTGCTACTTGAATTTCTCCGCCAAACCTCTCCACCACTCATCCCTCTCCCCCGGCACAAAGGGAGTGTACAACGTCAGGCGATCGGCAATCCCAGCGTAGCGATTCTTCAATTCATCAGCCAATTTATCTTCTTCCGTTACCAGACAAAACTCGCTTAACATCTCGTCGGTGATGAGCATGGGCATCTCAGCCCATTCGCCTTTCGCCGCGTGCATGGACAATGTCTCAGCGACGCCGCTCCAGCCGTGCAGGTCCATGACGGGGCGATAGGATGGTGTGGAGGCGTAGAACGATATCTGCATCCGCGCGAAGTTCATTTCTTCGGGCGTCGTGGCGATGAAGGCAGTAACGGATACCGAGACATCTTCACGCTTGCGGTGAGTCTTCTGTGTACCTTCTTCGATCGCAGGCAGCATCACTTCCTTCATATACCTCACACTATGGAACGGATGCGCATGGAAGCCCTCGCACATTTCACCCGCGAGTCTTGCCAAACCTGTATTTACACCTGCGATATAAATCGGAATATGCGGATGCTCAATCGCGCCCGCGTTGAAGAACGGCGACATCAACGTGATCTTGTAATACTCGCCGCGAAAGTTCAACTTCGTGCCGTTCTGCCAGCAATCCCAAAACGTGCGTATGACTTGGATCTGTTCGCGCAGTTTATTGACGGGTGACTCGGGCCAGGGCTGACCAAATCTGCGCTCGATATGCGCTTTGACTTGCGTACCCAGCCCGAGGATAAAGCGTCCGTTCGATTGGGCGGCGAGGTCCCAGGCGGTATAGGCTAAATTGGCAGGGGAACGCGCAAAGGAAACCGCAATCGCCGTCCCGAAGTTAAGACGCGTGGTATGTTCGGCGATCAACGCACAGGGCAGGAAGGGATCGTGTTGAGTCTCCTGAGTCCACAGGGCGTCGAATCCAATTTCTTCTGCGGCTTGCGCGATCGCAGGCACATCTTTCAATCCAACAATGGGCAGTGCGGCATCGAGTTTCATATTGCGAGTCTATCATTGAACTTAGTCGTTTACAATTGCCATACATGATCTATAAATCTAGAGCGTCATATAAACATAAGCTGTGCGGCACACATTAGTTGCCGTCGGGGACGCTCGTAACAACGCAGGAGAAATATGAACATCAATAGTAAAACAGTTGCAACATGTTTAATAGCCTTCGGTTTGTTACTCGCAAGTTGTAGTTCAGAACAATTAGTAGAGGTGACAGTCACATCAACATCTACGGTCACCAGCACGCCAACTTTCACACCCTCTGCAACCGCAACTCAGACGTTAACGCCGACCATAACGCCTGTTCCGACAGAAGATTTCAGCGTTAGTTTGGAAAGAGCTCAATTCAAAGTTCCAGAAACTGTCTCTATTAGAGGTGATTATGGCTACAATCAAAATGGGGGAGTCTCAGCTATTTTCTATGAGAATGACTGGAATCCAGTGCCGTTTACGGAAGAAGATAAACATGGTTTAGGTACTATGCAATTCATTGGAAGTCCCATTAATGAATATGGGCATATTATGCTAATATCCAAAGTTAACCGCTATGGTATGCCAGGAAAAGGTGCCAAAGAAGTCAAAGATGCTAATGGAAATCTATTGTATTATGTAGGACTATCAGTAGATGCATTGTCTTTAATTAATGGTGAATGGCAGGTTGCAGAAGTAGCTTTTATTAACTACAGCAAAGACCTGAACGTTGTTACAATGGGCTCAGTATCTTATCCAAATCAAGCTTCAAACCCAAAACCACCAGAGTACTGGGAAAATGAAATTGCTCGAATAACCTACTATGTTGCTCTCGATGAAGCAGGAAAATCACTCTACACTGATCCAAGCAAAGTAGACTACTTACGTGATCCAGATACTGCAAGTTTTAATAAACCAAAATTAGGTTTTGGAGATAGAATTATTATTTATTTTTTAAGACAAGGCTATGTTTCAGGATCAGCAGGTGCAAATAGAATAAAAGATGATATGGGCATGGATATAGCTATAGCCAATACACTTGGATTTACTGAATATTTAGAAGATGGAAATTTTGCTCACTTAAATAAAAATGAGGTAGGAATAGCTATTGTGTATCCTAGCGAAATCGAAATTGGCGATGATAAACCAAATAATTAAACTCAATCATAAATAGTAATTGAATTCATTCAATAAATAATGATATGATTTCAATATGAAATTAAGGATAAAAAAAGAACACCCTGCCGAAAAGGGTGTTCTTTTTTTTAATGGTTTTTTCAATCTCAAATGTGATCTGATGCCTTGATTTCTGTGCGCTTTCGTCTGTCCCGTCGACGAGAGTGCGGCATCGAATTTCATGAGGCAAGTACCCAGGGAAACAGGTAGACACATAGACCCGTTACAGTCCCATCTTGTTTACTTATGTACTTGTTTACGTGTTTACATTTCACTTTGTCATCCTTCCAACAAATATGCGAGAATCCAGTTTGTCGTGGCGTTCAAGCCGTCGACATGCGCGCGTTCGTAATTGTGCGAGGCATCAATGCCGGGACCGATCAACGCCAGCGCCACATCGCCGCCCGCGCGCCAGAACGCTTCGCCATCCGAGCCATAGAATACATACACATCGGTCTTGTACGGGATGTTATGTTTCTCAGCGAGCGCACGCAGTTTATTATTCAAACCAAAGTGATACGGTCCGCCGCCATCCTTGGTACACAACGTGACGCTGAACTCATCGGACTCCTGACCCTTGCCAACGACCGCCATATCCACGCAGATGACTTCTTCCACCTCAGCCGGGATGCCCGCCGCCGCGCCGTGACCGACCTCCTCATAGTTTGAGATATGGAAGTAAACGGTTCGTGCCGGACTTAGACCTGCTTCTGCCATCGACTTGATCGCTGCGAGGATATTTACCACGCAAGCCTTGTCATCGAGGAACCGCGAGCGGATGAAATCGTTCGTCACTTCAACGCGCGGATCGAACGCCGCGCAGTCACCGATGTTGATACCCAACGCACGGGTTTCTTTTTCTGAGGTTGTCCTCACATCCAAGCGGACTTCCATATGCTCATCATCACGCGGGGTCTTGCTACCCTCCGCGCCGTGGACATGTCCCGACGCTGTATCGATCAGCACCGAGCCGCGAATCTTCTCACCTTTCGATGTGAATATCCACACGCCCTCGGTTTCCACACTGGGCCACTGAATCCCACCAATGCGACTTAACTTCAGCCGTCCATTGGATTTGATCTCCTTCACCACCGCACCCAACGTATCCACATGCGCGGTCAAGGCAACGGGCGGCAGATCATTTTCCACTTCCCATTTTGCAACGAGCGCACCTTTGCGCGTGCGCGATAATTCCAACTGCTTATATTGTGATAGTTCTTTCTCAACAAAAGCAACCGCAGGCTCCGCAAAGCCAGTCGGCGAGGCGATGTTCAATAGCTTTACGAGAAAGTCAACAAAATAATCCCGATCGATGTTTGGTAATGACATAGTTCTCCTCTTTGTTTACAAGTTTACAGGTTGAAAGTTCACAAGTTTAACATTCCAACCTTCGAACCTTCTAACTTTCAAACTCATAACCCTTCAAACGCCTTGATCTTCTCCCGCCACTCGTGCGGAATACTGATCGTCTTCTGCTGTTTATAATCGTAGGTCACCATAATCACTTCCCCTTTGGATAATTCCTTGCCAGTTTTTGTATCCACAATATTCTGCGCCCACGTCATGGATTTGTTGCCCAGCTTCACGGCACAGACCCCGACCTTGATGTGCTGACCAAAATAAATTGGCTGAAGATACGTGATGTGGATATCTGCCAGAATAATGCCGCTATCCATAAAGGATTGGTCCGTGCTGAACAGTCCCAGCTCGATCATATAAGCGACGCGCGCCTGCTCAAAGTACGTCAGATGCTTGGCATTGTTGACATGTCCCTGCGGATCCAAATCCCCATAACGGACTTCAACTGGATGGTGGAAATGAAAATGTGTCATAAGGTGATTATACCTTTCGATACAAAAAGACCTGATAGTTCAAAATAAACCATTAGGTCTGCCTACATAACTACTGCGGTACCAGCAACGTGTATTGGAGAAAGATCCAATGATTCGTGTCGAGCGCGCCCCAGCCGTTGACCTCGCGCGTTACCTGCACCACCTGTCCCTGTTTGAGCGAACCCACCACAGCATTCGCAAGTCCTGGACCCGATCTAACATTGAGCGCTGGAATATTCACAGTCACAGCTCGCTGCATGGCATAACCAAGCCCCACAGCCGGGATGATCGCTCCGCGCTCCGGGTTCGGGAAACTGGCATCGAGCGCCACATCCTTCCACGCCTTCCAAAACAGATCCAACGGATACGCATGCGCCTCGCCATTCGCTGTATTCGTATACAGCGGGTCGTGCAAATAAATGTATTTCGAATCCATACCCACGCCCACCGCAAAGTGCGGACCGTCGTAATGTTTTTCCGTCAGCCCGGCATCTTCCAACGTCTTATAACGCATCAACACGATGACCGGCTTGCCCGTGGCAAACGTGTTGAACAGATCAGCCATCGTCAGCCCGGCTTTGAAACTCGTCAACACACCCAGCTTGCCCAGCGCATTGCGCAACGTCGGCACGCTCAAGTATGGGTCGCCTTGGATATTGAATTGAGCATAGAATTGATCCGGCGTCATGGTCGAATTGGTATACCCTCGCAGCAACATTGTTGCAGATGCCGCGCCGCAATCATTCTTGTGTCCCTCGGCGCCCACCCCCAACTGCGATACATACGGCACCGGCAGCAACGTCACCGGTTTAAACGCCGTGCTCCAATTGTTGTATTCAACGGCATCGTTCGTATCTACATTGAGGACTCGAAAATGTTTTTTATTCTGGGATGACCCTCCGGGCGGCTCCGGCGTGACCGGAGGCTGATTCTGAAACATGGGTCTTTTCCCAGCCTTGACATCACTGATCGTGATCCCCACCGGCTCCACATGCAGCGGATCATAGCCCACGCGCAGCGGCGCGCCCCAGTTCTTGTTCTGTAACGCAATATCGATGAGCACGGCGTCTTCATCCGCCAAATCCCAGCGGATGCCGGTGATCAAGCCCTGCGCTTCCGCCGCCGCCGCAAGATGCAACATAAAATCCAC
Source organism: Chloroflexota bacterium (assembly GCA_040006635.1). GTDB lineage: Bacteria > Chloroflexota > Anaerolineae > Anaerolineales > Villigracilaceae > Defluviilinea. The sequence goes on along the minus strand of JBDTWO010000167.1, from coordinate 2,865 downwards.
CTTGACTTTTTCCAGCCGGTCATCATCCCAAATATCCACCGCCAAAGATTCCTTCGCGCCATTCGCCCCCGTGACATTATGGAATCCAAACTGCACCTTGCTTGTGCCGCGCCGATACGCATCCAATTGATCGGCGATCGAACGCCACCCCGCCTGCACCCGCGGACGATACCCCGCCTGCTCCATCTCCTTGAGCACAGCAGCAATCAACGGTCGATAAGGCGGATACAGTTCCTGTAGTTTGTTATTGTTATTTGCAATGCGATCTGATTCAAGCATAACTCACACCTCCCTGTAATGGATTTCACTGTAATTAATAGAAATAAAAATGGTCATGGGACGATTATAGTCTCGTAGTCCACTTGTCTGCTAGTCTTATGGTCAGAAGCGTCCATCAACAACTAGGGGACTAAAAGACAAGGAGACCAGAAGACTATCTACAATACCTCGCCAGCCCTTCACCATCTTTGATGGTGATCTTCCCATCCGTATCATCGATCAACCCTTGCTCTTTAAACATCACCATCGCCTGATTGACTCGTTTACGCGACGCACCGACCAGGTCAGCGATATCGCTCTGCGTCAGAATAATGCGGATTTGTGTCACGCCATCTTTTTTTGGATATCCATATTTCTCGGCGAACGCCAGCAACTGACGTGCCACACGTCCGTTCACATCGAGCGTAGCCAGCGCCTGGATCAATTGATCAGAGAGGCGCACGCGCGTGGTCATGATCTTCACAAGGTTGCGCGCCACTGGCGGGAAGTTATCAAGCAGATATGTGAACGTGGTTCGGTCCATCCACAACACCATGGTATCTTCCAACGTCACCGCGCTGGCAGAGCGACCAACGCTGTCGATCAGACTCATCTCACCGAGCAGATCGCCCTCGCCCAGAATCGCCAGGATCACATCCCGTTCGCCCTGCTCAATATGAATCTTCACCGACCCATACAAAATGATAAACACTGCCTCGCCGGGCTGTTCGATGGTCATCACATTGCGTCCCGCTTCAAAGTTGCGGCGATGCGCATGTTCCGCGACCCAGTTCAACTGCGTCGGCGTCAAGCCATCAAACAGTTTTATATAGGAGAGCAAATTACGAGTGTCGTCCGTTATTACATTAGCCATTCTGAGCATATTGTACATCCCTCCCATTATTCGCGGGCGACTGCAATCGCACTGACACGTTTTCTCCTCTCCCTATGGGAGAGGGGTTAGGGGTGAGGGCAATTTCCAAGCCTTCGTACGCGGCTTGCGCATCACCGAACTGCGCCTTGGCTTTGGTATCCATGCCCGCGATCATATCGTCAGAGTAGGCAGGGTCATGATGAAACAGGATCAACTGTCCCGTTTGAGATGAAGCGGCGACCTCACACGCCATCGTCACGGTCGAATGTCCGAATCCCTGCGTCGAAGGAAATCCCTCGAGCTGTCCCCAATAATGCTCGTCCAAATATTGCGCGTCGTGGATCAAAACATCCGCATCTTTCGCAAACTTCACCAGCCGCTTGTCTGTGCCGACGTAGCCTTCGGTATCCGTCGCATACACCACGGACTTGCCGTGCCACGTGATGCGATAAATAAAGACGCCGCCGGGATGCGCGTACGATTTGTGAATACGGATGACAACCGCCTCATCGCTCAAGCCGGAAGCTGATTCAGCGACCCGAACCCCCGCCTCATCCCAAACAATGACCTGCGACTCGCGCACAGCTTGAATATCCTTCGTCGAAGACATGTCGCGCAACCCAACTGGAAATGTTTCCGATGATTGATTGCGTTCCAAAACATTCTCCATCGACTCATGCGTGCCATCGGGACCATAAATATGCAGCTTCGCATTCGGCATATAAGCAGGGACAAAAAACGGAAAGCCCTGCGTATGATCGTGATGCAAATGACTGAACAGCAATAGGATTTCGCCCGCGCGTTTTGTGCGCGCCAACTCGCGACCCAATGGAATAATTCCCGTACCCGCATCAAGAATGATCGTATGATTTCCGGCTTGCACTTCAACACTCGCCGTGTTCCCGCCATACTTCACCGTCCCCGCGCCCGGTGTAGGATAACTCCCACGCACACCCCAGAATTTGATTCTCATTTCGTTAGACATCCTGCACCTCCACACTTTATTTTGGTTAATCTTAATTCAACTTACACTTGTATTATCCTCGCAATGGATTTTCTCTCAAGGAAAGTTTTCGCCAGGATGGTGGGAAACATTTCACACGCTATTCATCCCGTCATTGCGAGGGCGGTGTTCGTCGCCCGAAGCAATCCCCTACTCGATGAGGGAGATTGCTTCGCCACTCGCTGTCGCTCGCAACACTTGCACTGCACGCAAGTGCAGGTGTGACGCGGCAACTTAAAATTAGAAAATTTGTGCTATACTCGCGTTCATGCACATTATCCGCTCATCGGACATTGGCACCTATCTTTATTGTCGCCGCGCGTGGTGGTACAAGAAGCAGGGCGTCGAATCGGCAAACCAGGCTGAACTCGCGGCCGGGACCGAACTCCACGTGCGGCACGGGCGTCAGGTATTGGCATCCGGCATCACCCGCACAATTGGTTTGATTCTCTTGATGGTCGCTTTGATTATGCTGGTTGCTTATTGCACGGCAAGAATCGTTTAAAGGTTTACAAGCTGGCAAGTTGAAACGTTCAAACATTCAAACCTGCCAACTTTCAAACAAAAACTATGCTTTACATTGCTCTTGCACTCCTCTTCTTCGCCTTCATCTTCTTCTGGCAATCCACGCGCCAGCGCAAATCTGCAGGTCTTCCCGGCGGACGAATTATCTATACCGACACGCACGGCTGGGGCAAAGTGGAAAAACCGCTCTTCTACGCCGCGCTCG
>JBDTWO010000166.1:0-11027 GCA_040006635.1 Chloroflexota bacterium | reverse complement strand
GCAAGAAGCCTCTGAAACTATGACCAATTATTATTTCGGATAAAGTCTAATATATACGGCTCGTCAAGGTAAAAAGTATTTTGTAGTGAATAACGAACATCAAGAAAAGTCCTACGATGATATTGGAGGTTTAACTATCAGTCCAAATAGCAAGAGACTCGCTTATATGGCAAAAAGTGGCGACAAAAAGGTTATTGTCTTAGATGGAATCGAAGGAAAGCCTTATAACGAATTTCAGTTTGATGTATTCAGCCCTGATAGTCAGTATTTTGCATACAGCGCACAAAAGGGCGGGAAGTTTCTGGTAGTTAGAGATGGAGTAGAAGGTAAGAAATATGACGAGATTCTTGGTTTAACATATAGCCCAGATAATAATACCCTAGCGTATTGTGCATCTTACAAAGATGGTATAAGTTTTATAGTTGTTAATGAAGAAGAGGGAAAACCATATGATTTGGCAGCAGGGAAATCAATTACTTTTAGTCCAGATAGTAAACATGTGGCGCATGTGGCTAAATCAAAAGGTCAAGATCGGATTGTGATAGACGGGAATGATAGTAAACCATATGACACCATTTTAACTGGGATAACCGCTACGCAATATGGCTTTCAGTATTTAGCTATTAAAGACACAAATATCTATCTTGTCGAGGACAAGATTTAGAAAGAACATATCCCCTCTCATGCCTACCAGCCTCCCCCTCCGCCCAAAGATGATGAAGTCGAATGTGGCAATTGCGACGTGAAACCAAAACAGGTGGCAGTCACTTTAAAAGTGACTGCCACCTGTTTTGTATAAGGGGACTTCCAAGCTTCCCAATCAAAGACTTGCTGAAAACAAGAAATACAGGGAGAATATGCCTGCTACAAACCCTAGGCACATAGGACAATAACTCATGATCTCCTCAGCCACAGCAGCAGACAAAGCACAAATCCACGACATCACAGCCCGGGCAGGTGTATTCAACCAGGAAGAGGTTGATTCTGTCCCTGCGATGTTCGATGAATATCTTAGGTATGGAGCGGAAGCCAGCGGCTATCACTTCATTGTGTATCGCGAAGAGGCAACAGTATTAGGGTTTGCCATCTATGGTTTTCGCGATCTGACCGAAGGTGTCTATGACCTATACTGGATCGCCGTTGACCCGAACGCCCGCCGCAAAAGCGTGGGTCGGACACTGTTAAACGCCTGCGAAGACGCTGTCCGTGAGCTGGGCGGGCGGATCGTGATTGCAGAGACATCCGGGACGGCGGAGTATGAGTCCACGCGGGAGTTTTATGTCCGCACGGGGTATGTCAATGAGGCGACGATCAAGGATTTTTATAAGTTAGGCGATGATCTGAAGATTTTCATTAAGCGGTTGTAGTCATGCCCACCAGTCTCATTCCCCCACCCAAAGATGATGAAGTTGAATGCGGCAATTGCGGCGCGTATATTTATCATGATCTGGTGAAGTGTCCCAACTGCGGGGTGTATCTGGATGAACCGAATGAGCCGGAAGAGACACGTCCCAAGTTTCGACCGAAGAGTAAATTTGCGCTGAAGATCGAGTCCGTGATGCGGAAGCTGCGCGGCGAGTCGCATATCGCCGAGGAGTTGTTCACCGGTGCATTGCGGGAGGCGTCTCTGTTCGATGACCTGCTCCGCAAGGTGGGCGGGGATCGCGATGTTGTTGAACGGTTGATTGAGTTTGAACGCGGGCAAAAGCCAAATGCGACTAGGTTGATCTGTCTGCAAAATGCGATCAGTCGCTGGGAACGAGAAAATAATTAGAAGCGAGACCAAACGGTCTCGCTTCTAATTAGAGGAACATTCGCATCCAGCTCATCGTCATCTTTGCATGATGAAAAATAGAACTTCACTCTTTATTGCAATTGGTTTATTAATTCTTGGTACTTCGCTGTTCACCTTCTTCAATCAGAAGCAGCCTCCCACGCAGGTTTTCGCTGCTACGGTCAATCGGGATTGCGCGCCGTGGGATGGGTCCGCGTTTAGGGTGAGGATTCAGTTGCAGGGCGGGGATGTGATCGATGTCGGCATTTGGCAGGCGCCGGATATTAAGTTCTCAAAGACATTTTCCTTTCCGGATAACACTGGGCAGGTTGGTAACGCAAGCCTGATCGATCCAGCCGGTTCGTATGAGCAGTTGACGGGTGAGGTTTGGTTTGACAGCGTCAGTGAGGGGCAAACTGTCGCTGGTGGATTCAGGTTGAAGGGTGAAAGAGGCGAAGTATTCGAGGGACGCTTCGCGGCAGAGTGGGAAGGTCAGATCGCGATGTGCGGTTAGTCGCTGTTGTCATCCATCCAAAAGCGGAGATCGAAATGGTCTTCGCTTTTTTGGTTTGTAATTCTGTTTGAAAAATGCGGTACTATACTCAATACCTGCCAGTCATTGGATCTTTTATTGTGTACACTTCAGGAGCGAGCCATGGGACCAAAAAAAAATAACCAGGCAAAGCCTGAGGGGGAAACACCAGATGCGAAAAAGAAAAGCAAACTCAAGGTCACACCTGCCAAGTCATCTGTGAAGAGCGCAAGCAGGAAACGCGCTGACGATGCAGAACTGTTCAAAGCAGTGGTGCAACATACCCATGACGGCATTATCTTTATCAACCGCGAACGCGAGATCACATATGCCAGCCCTTCGATCACGCAGATCAGCGGTTACGAACCCGATGAACTGACCGGAAAAAATGGGGTTGATTTTATCCACCTGGATGACCAGGAAGCCGCCACAGAAAATGTGATCAATCTCTTGCAGAACCCCGGCAAAACGAATTCCATTGAGTATCGGATCAAACATAAAAACGGTTCCTGGGTTTGGGTTGATTCTTCAGCCACCAACCTTCTGAACAATCCACATGTGCAAGCGGTCGTCTTGAATATGCGCGATATTACCGAACGGAAACTCGCTGAAGAGAAACTGCGCGAAAAAGATACTCAAATACGCTCATTAAGCGACAACCTGCCAAATGGTTACGTGTACCAGGTTGATTTCGGCTTGCATGGTGAGATGCGCCAGTTCAATTACATCAGCGCTGGGGTAGAAAGGCTGCATGGCATCACCATGCAGCAGGTATTAGATGCCCCCCTGACTCTTTACGAACAGATGCTGGAAGAAGACCGCGTCAGGGTGACGGAAATGGAGGCTTCGGCTTTTGCTTCGATGACCATCTTCAAAGCGGAAGCGCGCTATCGAATTGGCACGGATCAAATCGGATGGATGCTTTTGACCTCCACCCCGCGCAAACTGGATAACAACCACATCGTCTGGGATGGCATTGTATTAGATATCACCGAACGCAAACAGGCGGAAGAGGCATTGCGTAACTCTGAAGAGCTCCACCGCATTACTCTCAGCAGTATTTCCGATGCCGTCTTTATTACAGATAATGACGGGAAATTCTCTTATATCTGCCCGAATGTAGAGGTGATATTCGGCTACTCACAGGCGGAGGTAAGCGCCATTGAGAATATTGGCAGTTTGCTCGACAATGCGTTCCTCGTTTCAAGGGATATTGACACAAGCCAGGAGATCCAAAATATCGAACAGCCGATCATCACGAAGTATGGCATTCACCGCGATCTATTGGTGAACATAAAACGGGTTTCCATACGTAACGGTACAATACTTTATACCTGCCGCGATATTACCGAGCGCAAACAAGCCGAGCAGGCACTGCGCGAATCAGAGGCGCTCTATCGGCTGGCGATCGAGGTGGCTGGCGCTGTACCGTATCGACAGTCTTACACAAGTGGTGAATTCCATATTAACTACGAATTTATCGGCGAGGGTATTCGTCAACTGACCGGTTATGGACCGGAGGAAGTTAGTGAAGCGTTGTGGGATGCACTTGTTCGAGAATCTCATCCCCTGGGTGAACTTGCACAGTATTCATTTAAGGAAGCGGCGCACCGGGTGCGCACCGGTGCGAGTCCTGTCTGGCAGTGTGAGCACCGCTTTCAGGCTCGTAATGGGGAAATGCGCTGGATCTTTGAAGCGTCGGTAGAGCTGCGCGATGAGCATGGGGTCTCACACGGCTCGATCGGCATGTATCAGGATATTACCGAGCGCAAACAAGCTGAACAGGCGTTGCGCGAATCAGAGGCTCTTTATCGGAAGGCGATTGAGGTGGCAGGCGCTGTGCCATATTATGAGTCTTATTACGATCATAACAAAAAGATCAAATATGAATTTATCGGCGAGGGGATTCGCCAGATTACCGGCTACGGACCGGAAGAATTCACCGCAGAGTTATGGGATTCGCTGGTTCTGGATATCCATCCCGTAGAAGACCTGGAAGGTTATTCTTTGGATGACGCCATTGAACGTGTGCGCGGCGGGCTAAACTCCATTTGGACCTGTGAGCATCGGATTCGTCACCGCAATGGAGAAGTCCACTGGGTCTTCGAAGCCGCCGTGGAATTACGTGATGAACATGGGGGACCGCGCGGGTCGATCGGCATGTACCAGGATATTACCGCGCGTAAACTGGCTGAGGCAGCTTTGCGCGAGAATGAAAAACGCCTGAGCCTGTTCTTCAATCAATCCCTGGATGGCTTCTTCTTCAGTATGCTCGCTGAACCCATTGAATGGGATACAACCAGTGACAAAGAAAAGCTCCTCGATTACGTCCTCACACATCAACATATCACCGAAGCCAACGATGCCATGCTCGAACAGTATGGGGCGACGCGCGCCAAATTCATCGGCCGCACCGCCAGTGATTTTTTCGCGCATGACCTGGAACAAGCCCGCCGTTTCCGTAAAGACTTATTCGATCATGGTCACATGCACATTGATACCGAAGAACGCAAGGACGACGGCACACCCATTTGGATCGAGGGTGACTATGTTTGCATGCGCGATGCCCAAAACCGCGTGATCGGAATGTTTGGCATCCAGCGCGATGCAACTTTACGCAAAAAGGCTGAGGAAGAATTACGCGAAAGCGAAAATCGTTTCCGCAATCTGGTAGAGCGTTTAACGCAGGTAATTTACACATCGGAAATTGGCGTCAATGGCATTTGGTCGTATGTGAGTCCGCAAATTGAAAATTTGTTGGGCTTCACAACACAGGCATGGGCGAGCAATCCTAATTTTTGGTCTCAGCAGGTTCATCCGGATGATCGCGATAAGCAAATTGCACTCGAAGAGCAAGCTTATGAACGAGGTGAGCCATTTGAGGGTGAGTATCGCATAAAAACCCGCGCCGGCAAATGGATCTGGGTCCGCGACTCGGGTCAGGTCTTACCGCCGCAAGGTAATGGACCAGCGATCGTCCAGGGTATTCTTATGGATATCACCGAACACAAACAGGCAGAAGATGCCTTGAACCTGAGTAAAGCCCAACTCCTTGCCAATCTGGAAAACACCCCCAATGTAGCTGTGCAGTGGTATGACGAACAGGGTCGAATTCTATACTTGAATCCAGCATCTGAAACATTGTACAACGTGAAATCTGAGGAGGCGCTTGGTAAAACGCTTGATCAACTCATTCACACACCCGAGGAACAAGCCGAATTCATGCGCATCCTCGCCGAGATCCGCGCAACGGGCAAAACGTATGGTCCGTATGAAGCACAAGTTCATACGCCAGGTATGGGCACAAGCTGGGTTTTAGCTACCACGTTCAGTCTTCCAATGAATGAGGGCCGCATTGGTTTTGTCTGTATGGATGTGGATATCACCGGACTCAAACAGGCTGAGGAACAGATCCAAAAACAACTCCGCCGTTTGAACGCATTGCACACTGTGGATATGGCGATCAACTCCAGCGCCAACCTTCAAATTACCCTCGAAGTCCTATTGAACCAGGCACTTTCCCAATTAAACGCAGATGCTGCCGATGTTTTACTGTTCAACCAAACTGCCCAATCCCTTGAGCTGACTGCCGAACGCGGATTTCGATCAACGGCGGCTCTTCCAAAATATCAACGCCTCGGAGATTTCTTTGCCGGGCAGGTGATCAATCAACGCCGTACTCTCCATATCCCAGACATGCCGAGGGCTGGTCAACAGCTTAAGCGCACCCCCATGTTTGTGAGTGAAGCATTTACTGATTACATTGGCGTACCTTTGATCGCAAAAGGTCAGATCAAAGGCGTCCTCGAAATCTATCAACGCTCACCTCTGCACATCAATGATGATTGGTTGAACTTCCTGGAGGTGCTGGCAGGGCAAGCCGCCATCGCCATTGATAATTCGCAGTTGGTATATGGCTTGCAGCGCTCTACCATGGAAATCATTGTCGCTTATGACGCCACGATCGAAGGCTGGTCGCGTGCCATGGATCTCCGCGACAAAGAAACCGAGGGACACACCCAGCGCGTCACAACCATGACCGTGAAGCTGGCTCGCGCCATGGGCATTCGCGAAACTGACATCCTTCACATCCAACGCGGCGGCTTACTGCATGATATGGGCAAGCTGGGCGTGCCTGATAACATTCTATTCAAAGCAGGTGCGCTGACCGATGAAGAATGGGAGGTCATGCGGCAACACCCCACATTTGCACTTAACATGCTTGCACCCATATCCTACCTGAAGAATGCCATTGCCATTCCGTATTGTCATCACGAAAAATGGAATGGCACCGGTTATCCACGCGGGTTGAAGGGTGAGCAGATCCCACTGGCTGCCCGCATCTTTGCCGTCGCCGATGTTTGGGATGCGCTGACCAGCGATCGTCCCTACCGTACAGCTTGGTCGCATGAGAAGGTTTTGGAATACATCATGGAACAGTCCGGGCGACAATTCGACCCGCAAGTTGTCGAAGCGTTCTTGAAATTGATCACCACTGAATCCTAAACATTTTCGGCTAACTCAGCGCTCACAGAAACTGGTTCAAGAATCAAAACAGCGGAGACTCGTGTGAGTCTCCGCTGTTTTGATTTCGAGATGTTAATACTAATGTCCGCCAGAGACGGGTGCTTGCATGGAACCACGTCCGCCCCATTTGCCGGGCCAGCCAGGGAGGAAGGAGCCCACGATCAATGCACCGATGGCGGCAAAGAAGGTGAGGCGATAAGCGCTCTCGAAGCCGGTCATGCTCGAGTCACAAGCAAGCTTGAGGGTGGATAAAATTTTAGTTTTCGCCACAGCAGCTTGTGATTGAGGCAGAGAGGCGAGCGTAACGTCCACACCGGGCGGCAGGTTATCCTCCGCTTTGACTCCGGGAGTCTCACAGACGCCAAAGTGCACGGCTGAAGAAGTCGTCTGCTTTTCTTGCAGCTTATCCTGTTGCGCCCTGATCTCAGCGGGGACTGCCGAGGAGAAAATGGTTGCCAATGCCGCGACCGAAACTGCCTGCACGACAAAACGGGTGCTGTTCAACAGCGACGAGCCGCGCGGCAAAAGATTCAACGGCATACTGCTGAGCGCCGCCACAAAAGATGTTTGGAGTGTCAGACCAACGGCAAGACCACGCAGCGCCAACAGGGCAAAGATGTAAGAGATTGGTGTATCGCCCTGAATTTTTGAGAGTTGCCACGTGTTGATAATTAAAAGGGAAAACCCCACGATCAGATTCATGCGCGGACCGATCTTATCGTAGAGGCGCCCAGCCAGCGGCGTGGCGATGCCTGAAGTCAAAGCTACGCCCAGCAAAATAAATCCGGTCTGCAAAGCGGTACGTCCGCGGAAGGCTTGCAGATATACCGGCATAAGGAATTCCGCGCCGAACAATGCGACAGTGGCAACATAGCCCACCAACGCGGCGTTCAAAAATATGGGATTGGCAAAGAGACGCAGATTGGTCATGGGTTCTTTGGCAATATACAATTCAATGATCACATGCGCGATCAACGCCGCGATGCCAATGCCAAAAAACATCAGCGTATTGGAACCGGTCCAGCCGTTTATTTCTGCAATGCTAGCGGCATATAACACGGAGCCAAAACCAACAGCGGCCGTGATCAAACCCATCGGGTCAAACGAGGGCTTGCGTTCGATCTGATAATCCAGTAAAAAGCGCGAACCAAGGAAGACGCCGAGAATACCGATCGGGATATTGATAAAGAAGATCAGCCGCCAGAAATTTGCATCCACCAACCAGCCGCCCAAGATCGGACCTAAAGCTGGCGCGAACACCAGGGCGATACCAAAATAACCGAGCGCAGTGCCCTGCTCTTTCGGAGGGAAGGCGCGATACAGTTGCGCAGGTCCTAAGGGTTGTGCAATACCGCCACCAAAACCTTGCAGGGCACGGGCGAGGATCAGCCAGCCTAATGAGGGAGCAAGTCCACACAAGAAGGAACCAATCACAAAGATCGAGAGACCCAAGAGATACATGCGTTTGATGCCGAAGCGGTCCGCAAGAAAGCCAGAGACTGGGGTTGTCACACCCAATGCCAGCACATAAATACTCAAGACCCACTGTGCATCTGCCAGGCTCGCGCCAAACTCACGGCGCAGAGTCGGGAAGGCAACATTCACAATGGTCGAATCAAGGATGATCATGAAGATGCCGAACATGACCGAGATCAGCACTTTCCATTTTTGTTCAAGCCCTTTGGGCTTATTTTCCATAACAGCTTCCTGCATTATTTGATTACCTTTCGAGATTTATAAGTTTCCACAAGGGCGGGATTATACACCCTGCATATCAAAGCCTAGACATTCAGATCGGTTAAAGTCTTACGGCTGACAGGCTTCATCCATCTGCGCGACAGTTTTGCTTTCGGGTACAATCGTCCCTTATGGAAATGAACCAGATCGATGTCTTGAAGAAGCACCCGGCACAAAACGCCCGGTTGACCTACAAACTTAAGCATGCCAACGTCTATGTTTCAGCGGAGGGATTTCACTTCATAGACTATCTTGATCCTGTGGCAGAAATTTCGCCGGAGATCAACGCCTCGCAATTGACAAAGACAGAGTCGGCTTATATCGAAACCCAGTTACAAGCGAACCTCAAGAAGTTCCAGAATCAGGCGGATATCCTCGCGAAACATCGCCCCCTCCAAAACGCAAAGGTATTGGATATCGGATGCGGCGGCGGGTTATTTCTGTCACTGTTGAAACAAGCGGGTGCAGAAGTTGTCGGCACTGAGCTAAGTGACAGCCGCGCACAGTACGCCAAGACTAAACATAGTCTTGAGATCATCAAACAACCCATCGAAAATGAATATTGGCAAAAGGGATATGCAAATCACTTCGATGCCGCGACGCTGTGGGATGTGATCGAGCATGTCAATTATCCATTCGAGGCATTGCAGTCCACGGCGAATGTATTGAAGTCCGGCGGACTGTTATTGATCGATACGCCCTGCCGCGATAGTTTCTATCATCAATTCGGTGCGTTCACGTATCGTCTCACAGGCGGCAAATATCCTACGTTCTTGAATGCGATGTATTCGTCGCATTTGTTTGGGCACAAGCAGATCTTTGCCACTAGCGAGATGAAAGAATTGTTCGAGTCGGTTGGTCTGAAAGTTATTGATTTACACAAGTTCCATGAGCTATCGTTCCCGTATGAGTTCTATCTCAAGAAGCTGTTTAAGTCAGAAGCTATTGTGAGGTTATTGCTACCAGCGGTTAGGGTCTTTTTCAAGATATTCAAGATCCAGAATAAGATGCTGGTGGTTGGAAGAAAGAAATAAACTATACGTCGTTGCGAGTCTTCAAGAAGCAATCTACATAGGAGATTGCTTCGGGCGAAAGAACATCGCCCTCGCAAAGACATAATTTTATAAACAGGAGATAATTTTATGAGTAACGAATATATTCCCAAAATTGCCATGACCATACAAGCCCACCCGGACGATCAGGAATTTTCCGTTGGCGGCACGCTGGCAAAATGGGCAAAGGCTGGTTGTGAGATCATTTCAGTTATTATCACCAGTGGCGACTCCGGCTCGAACGATCCAGCCAAAGACGGCAGTCACAAACAGGAACTCGCCGAACTACGTGAAAAGGAACAGCTCGCAGCCAATGCTGTGCTGGGAGTCAAAGAGACGATCTTTATGCGCTACCCGGATGGTGAATTGGAACCAACGATTCAGTTGCGCAAGGATCTAACCCGCCTCATCCGTCAATTCAAACCGGATACGGTTCTATCAGGGAATCCCGAAGCCTGGTTTTATGGCAATGAATACATCAATCACCCCGATCATCGTGCTGCAGCACAAGCAGCCAGCACAGCCGTGTTCCCGTCAGCGGGGAGTCGGCTCATGTTCACCGATCTACTAGCGGCTGGGTATGAACCGCATGAAGTCAAAAAGTTATACGTCCACGGTACGGAAAAGTCCGATACGTGGGTTGATATCTCAGACACGCTCGAACTCAAGATCAAGGCTTTGCAACAACATGCGAGTCAAGTGCCGGTTGATGAAGTTGGCAAGTGGATGACCGAGTGGGCGGCAGAGGAAGCCAAAGATAAAGGCATGCAATATGCCGAGGGTTATCTGGTGATGGTCTTGAAAAAAGACGAAGAGGAGAAAGTCGGCTGACCGCCGACTTTCTTTTTTAGAAAACGAAATGACCGATCAAAGCCGAGATCAAAGTGAGTGTGATGTTATCAATATCTTTGAATGGAAGTGATTCAACAAGCATGCCGCAAAGCGCGATCCACGTGATGGGAAGTAGATAGCTGGCGAAAGGCATGGCAAAAATACCCACACTGACATAGATAAATAAGATCAATGCCGTAAGCAATGCACCGCCAGCAAAGACACTCAATGAACCAGCGACACTTTTCTCCAGCGACCAGGGCAGCTTCGGCGATTTGATACGACGTCCAACGATGTCAGCAATGCCATCGCCACCACACATCAGCATGAGCGCTGTGATGCCGATGGGCGAATCCTTCCAATAGAAAATGGTCATCGCGACAAACATGATCCCGTAAAAAAGCGGACCACGCAAAATCTCTTTGGGATTGCCGGTACGCGTCATGGCTTCAACCGCGGACTCGTCCTTCATAATCCCCGTACCGACTAAAGCAAATTGAACGGTGATCAACAATGGGACGAGCGCAGCAAGGTAGCGGGCAGAGGAAACGTCCGGGAACATGAGCCAGCACAA
>JBDTWO010000165.1:0-11081 GCA_040006635.1 Chloroflexota bacterium | reverse complement strand
AGCGCGCCGAAAGCGGCTGATTCAGTCTACCTGACTATTGATCGCAATTTACAGTACTATGCTGAACAATCCATCAAAGGTTTCACCGGCGCAGTGGTGGTGCTCGAGCGTGACACCGGCCGGGTGCTCGCGATGGCGACTTCGCCGAATTATGATTCAAACACCTTTGCTGCTGATAACCCGAACGGTTCGACTCAATATTCCGAATTGCTCCAAAAAAATCAGCCATTCCTTAACCGTGCCGCGCAGGGGCAGTATCCGCTGGGCTCGGTGTTCAAAGTCATCACCATGGCGGCTGGCATGGAAAGCGGACTCTACGAGGCTGCCACCACATATGATTGTCAATACGATTGGACAAAATTATCCGATCGGGTACGTCACGATTGGACGTGGCAACACTGTCAGGATCGTTTAGCCGCAGGGAAAGAATGTAATACCAGCGATAGCCTGCCATCGGGCGTGGTTTCGCTTACAGAAGCTTTGATGCGCTCATGTAATCCTTTCTTTTGGGATGTGGGTTATACCTTATCTCAGAATAACCGTCCCAATGATATTGCGAACATGGCGCGCGCTTTTGGTCTGGGACAACCCACGGGTATTGAGCAAATTCCGGAAGAAGCCGGTCAGATCAACGATCCTCCCACTGTAATCGATGTGGTGAACCAAGCCATCGGTCAGGGTGACGTGCTGGTGACGCCGTTACAGGTGGCGAGATTTATCGCCGCGCTCGGCAACGGCGGCACGTTGTACCGTCCGCAACTGGTGGAGAAGATCGTACCCGTGGAAGGCGCCGGGACAACCATCTTCAAGCCGACAGCCCAGGGTACGTTGCCCATCCAACCTTTCCGTTTGGATCTCATCAAAGAAGCGATGATCAGTGTAGTGAAGAACCCGAAGGGCACTGCCTCCTTCCGTTTGCGCGGGCTGGCAATTCCCGTGGCTGGTAAGACGGGTACTGCCGAATCAGGCAGCGGACTTCCACATGCCTGGTTTGCGGGCTACACCATGGCGAGCGAGGATACAAAACTGCCAGACATTGCCATTGCAGTGATCCTTGAGAATCAAGGCGAAGGTTCTGATTTTGCTGCGCCGATCTTCAAGCGCATGGTCGAAACGTATTACTACGGCGAGCCGCGGACTCAGTTGTGGTTCGAGTCTGGCATTCTGGGTCCGACACTAACGCCCACGCCGTTTGGCGGAGTCCCAACCGAGACGCCGAAACCCTAAAATCATATGTTTGCTCCCAGCGCCGTGCTCGGCGCCGGGGCATCACAAAATGTATCGCTGCCGGGGATGGCGGCTAGAGCAGGAATATATTTGACCAACGAAAAAACGATCCAAGGATTAATTATCAAAGCCCAGTCTGGTTTCTTTACTGTTGAAACCGGGCAGGGCTTTGTCGTTTGTCAGCTACGCGGCAAGTTGAAACGTGGACGCGCCATGGGTGACATCGCTGCGCTTGGGGATAGGGTTCACATCACAGTGGGAGCAGATGGGTCTGGAGCGATAGAAGAGGTCGAAGAGCGCAAGCAGGCCATCGTGAGGCTTGACCCGCGTCCCCAGGGTCAGTATCAACAAGTGTTGCTAGCAAATGCCGATCAGGCGGTCTTCGTCTTTGCGTGTGTGAATCCGAGTCCGAGATTAAGAATGTTGGATCGTTTCCTGGTCATCTCGGAAAAGCAACGCGTGCCCGCGGTCATTGTGGCGAATAAGATCGATCTATCCGAAGATGCAAAAAATATTTTTCGTTTATATGAGCCGTTGGGGTATCGCGTGATCTACACGTCTACCAAAACTGGCGTGGGCATTGATGAATTGCATAATACGTTGAAGAATAAAATCTCGGCGCTGGCGGGACCGAGTGGCGTGGGTAAATCTAGTTTGTTGAATGAGATCCAACCGGGCTTGGGGCTGGCGGTGAATGAGATCAGCAAAGTGATGGACAAGGGCCGGCACACGACGGTGACGCGCCAGATGTTCCCGTTGGTGGGCGGCGGCTACGTGGCGGATACGCCGGGTTGGAAGTCGCTGGCGTTGTGGGATACCGAGCCGGAGGAGATGGAAGCCTACTTCCCTGAGTTGCGTGACTTGGTGCAGAACTGTCAGTTCAGCGATTGCTCGCATACGCATGAACCGAATTGCGCGGTGCTCGCCGCGGTCAAAGAGGGACGCGTGCATCCTGAACGTTTCGATTCTTTTTTGCGGTTGCGGGCGGGACAGGAGTAGTGGTTGGTAATTGGGGAATTGGTAATTGACGATTCGCGATTGACGATTTACGATTAGTTGATGAATTCAAATTGGGACTTGATCGGTCACGAGTGGGCTGTGGACATGTTGAAGAAGCATGTCATCAACGGGACAACGCGCCACGCGTATCTTTTCGCTGGACCTCCGGGGCTGGGCCGTCGCACGTTAGCTTTACGCTTCGCCCAAGCCTTAAACTGCCAATCGCCCGCTGATGCTGGCATCCCCTGCGGACAATGCCGCGACTGCCGACAGATCGAAGCGATGCAACACGCGGACTTGACCATCATCCAAGCCGATTCCGAAGGCGGGACTCTCAAAGTGGATCAGATCCGCGAAGCACGCCGCACGCTGACTCTCAAACCATATCAATCGAAATATCGCGTGTCCATCTTTTTACGTTTTCAAGAAGCCAATGATAATGCTGCGAATGCGTTGCTCAAAACGTTGGAGGAAGCGCCATCGTATGCGGTGTTGATCCTCACCGCCGATAACCCCGAACAATTATTGCCGACCATCGTCTCAAGATGTGAAGTGTTGCGACTGCGACCGTTATCCATTGATGCCATAAAAAAAGATCTGGAAAGCAGGGGCGTGGAACGTGAACGCGCACGACTGATCGCCCACATCTCCAGCGGTAGACCGGGATATGCGCGTGAACTTGTTGATAGTGATGCCCTACTCGAAAAACGCGAAGAACGTTTGAATGACCTGCAAGGCTTGATCTCCGCTTCGCGGGTGGTGAAGTTTGCGTATGCCGATAAACTCTCGAAAGATAAAGACACCATGCGGCAGACGATCCTGTTCTGGCTCTCTTATTGGCGCGATGTGATGCTGCGCACCGCCCAGGCTGAGACTCCGCTCGTCAACATCGACCGCAACATGGAGATCGAAGACCTAGCGAGTCGCATGGACTTATCATCCGCGCGGCTGGTTGTTAGCGGACTTGAAAGTGTGTTGGAGAAGATGGATCGCAATGTGAATTCAAGAATGTTGGCTGAAGTACTGTTGCTGGATTTACCACGAATCTGAGGTTGAGTCGTATATAAACCAGACAAACAATCGTTTCAATAAGGAGAAACATATGAGCATCCCCGATCTACCTACTGTTCCCGAAATTAGCGCACAATCCAAAAGCGGACTCAAGTATCACATCATGGGTACTGTCCAGCAGACATTAGCAATTGACCTGCAACCCGGTCAAACAGTCTTTTCCGATACCGGTGCGATGTCGTGGATGACTGCCACGGTCAACATGAACACTACCTCCGCAGGCGGATTGGGCGGCATGTTGAAGCGTGCAGTCTCCGGTGCGACTGCTTTTATTATTGATTTCACCGCGAAGGGTGCGCCCGGTCAGGCGGCATTCAGTACCGACTTCCCCGGCAAAATTTTGCCGCTCGAGTTGGAAGCGGGTCAATCCGTGATCATGCACAAGCATGCCTTCTTGTGTGCCGAGAAAAGTGTGGGACTCGATATCTTCTTCACACGCCGACTTGGTGTGGGCATGTTCGCAGGCGAAGGCTTTATCCTCCAAAAGTTGACCGGTCCGGGGATGGCGTTTGCCGAACTAGACGGTGATGGGATTGAATATCATCTCCAACCGAATCAAGTCATGCGCGTTGAACCGGGACATGTCGCCATGTTCGAAAGCACGGTCACTTTCAACGTGGAGATGATCCAGGGACTTTCCAATATCTTTCTCGGCGGAGAGGGACTCTTCCTCGCCACACTCAAAGGACCCGGACGCATCTGGCTCCATTCGATGACTGAGAGTAAGATGGCTCAACGATTGGCGCATTTCATGCCGTCGCATAAATCTGGTTAAATGTTATGAAGTGACAGTCCCTTTACCCGCAGGGCGCTTCGGAGAGGTGACTGTCACTTATGGAGCATAGTATGTGTAGAAGCATCAAGACATTACGCAATGCCGAAATCCCCGCCACGGAGGAGGAAATCCGCGCGGCGGCGTTGCAGTTTGTACGGAAGGTTAGCGGTTATCGCAAGCCATCGAAGGTCAATGAAGCGGCGTTTGAGCTTGCCATTGAAGAAATCGCACGATCAACTCAAAAATTATTGGATAAGGTTTCGATAAAGATAACCGTATAGTTTTATTGTTCATTCGTGAAAGATTTGGGCGGCAATAAGGAACCTCTTTCTAGTCATTGGTGTACTAGATTCGAATCCGAAAGGAGACAACTATGCACAAACTCCATATCATTCTCTCGATCCTTATTCTCACATCAGTTCTCACAGGCTGTGTCGGGAACACGGAAGTGCAAGCGCCAACAAGCATATCTGTGCAAACCGAACCGGTAACTTCTGAAGTTGTGTCGCAGGGTCCGGCCACGAATTGCCCGGTGACGGCTCTGCAAGTCCCGGCTTTTGTGCCGCCTGCGCCTTATGACGGCCTGAATAGTTTCAAAGATCATTTCTGGTTTGGTTCAAGTTTTCTTTGGACCAACATCCCAATCAATGGGACTTGGAATGCGCTGCCACATAACCCAGAAGGATATACCCAAAAAGTATTATGGTGGCGAGATGGATATCTATGGGATCAAGAGCCCGAACCGAATCTGATCGTGACCGGCGAACGTTTGGATGAATCCGCGCCGCCGCTGAATGTGTCCCATGCGAATGGCGCATACGCCAGCGATATTGGTTCTGCGATGATGGTGGGTGTGGATTTTCCCACACTCGGTTGTTGGAAGATTACGGGGAAATATCAAGATGCAGAGTTGAGTTTTGTGATTTGGGTCGCGCCGTAAAATATAAACTTCCGAAGCGCCAAAAACCGGCGAGACTTCCGAAGTTTTTTTCATTCAATCGCGCCTCGCAGTTTTCTCGCGAGTTTCCCAAAATGGGACGTGTACCGAATCTTGTCTTTTCTTGGACGTGGCAGGTTAACTTCCACGTCCAATTTTATTTTGCCGGGGCGATATATCAGAGTGAACGTGCTAACTTCCCGAAATAATTCCCTTGACATGTGTATCATTTATGGTACACTCCCGGCGTGGATAAAGAACAGAATGAACCAATTCTGGCTGTGGTTTTTTATCGTACGGATGCAGGTAATGAACCTGTCCGCGAATGGCTGAAAAGCCTGAGCCGTGAAGATAAAAAGACCATTGGCGAAGATATCAAAACCGCGCAATTCGGCTGGCCGCTGGGTATGCCCCTGATCCGCAAACTCGAACGCGGACTTTGGGAAGTGCGTTCAAATATCAATCAGGGAATTGCGCGTGTGCTATTTACGGTGGATGGAAACACAATGATACTTTTGCATGGGTTTATAAAGAAATCTCAAAAAACCCCGCTCACTGATTTAAACACTGCCCGCCGCCGATTGGCAGACTTACAAGAGGAATAAGATCATGAAGAAAAAGAACATTGGAAGTAACTTCGACGATTTCCTGCGTGAGGAAAAAATACTTGAACATACTCATGCAGTTGCGATCAAGCGTGTGATTGCCTATCAAATTTCTGAAGAAATGAAGCAACGCAATCTCAGTAAAACAGAAATGGCAGGCAAAATGAAAACCAGCCGCGCTGCTCTGGAACGTTTACTTGACCCTGCTAATGCGTCCGTTACCCTGGCCACGCTGGAGCGCGCGGCATCTGCATTGGGGAAAAAGCTCAGGGTGGAACTGGCGTAAGTCATTCAATCGCCCCGCGCAACTTTCGCGCGAGTTTCCCAAAATGGGGCGTATATCGAATATCATCTTTTCTTGGGCGTGGCAGGTCAACCTCCACGTCCAATTTTATTTTACCGGGGCGTTGAGTCAGAACCAAAACTCGATCAGCCAAAAATAATGACTCGTTGATCGAATGTGTGACCATGATGACGGTCTTCTGGCGCATTTGCCAGATGCGGGAGAGCTCTGTCCA
This sequence comes from Chloroflexota bacterium, assembly GCA_040006635.1. Lineage (GTDB taxonomy): Bacteria > Chloroflexota > Anaerolineae > Anaerolineales > Villigracilaceae > Defluviilinea. The sequence goes on along the minus strand of JBDTWO010000165.1, from coordinate 4,949 downwards.
CATGCGTTCGCGAGTTAAAGCATCCAGCGAGCCGAACGGTTCATCGAGCAGGAGCAGGTCGGGGTCATGGATGAGCGCGCGCGCAATTGCCACGCGTTGCGCCATCCCGCCGGAAAGGTCGCGCGGAAGTGAGTCTTCGAATCCAGTTAATCCAACCAGCTCGATCATCTCCTGTGCCTTCATGCGCGCGGACTGTTCATCCACATTTTTTACTTCAAGCGGAAGTTTAATATTTTCGATCACCGTGCGCCACGGCATGAGATTCGATTGCTGAAAAACCATGCCGGTGCTCGGCTGTTCGCCATGCCCGAATGTGAACGAGCCCGATGTCGGTGCGATCAACCCAGCTAGGATGCGCAACAGAGTCGTCTTGCCCGAACCCGATGGACCCAACACACATACAAACTCTTGCGGATGCACGTCGAATGAAATATTTTCAAGCGCGTGCAAGCCGCCGTTTTCATTGGGGAATACGGCAGAGAGATCGCGGATGGTGAGGATCGGAGTGTGGATCATATGCGCTCTTTACGCAATACGTATTACGTAATACGTATTGCGTAATCTACGGTATGAACTCATTCGTGTACGCTTTGCTCAAATCCTGTTTCTCGGTCAGCAAACCCATATCGAGCAGCACGTTCTGCATATTCTCCCAGGCTTGCGGGTCTGAGTAACCGAGCCGCGTTGCCTGCCATTCATCGATGGAAGTTGTCAGCACCTGCTTCTGCACGGTTGCATCGAGTTGTGAAAAGTTCGGGATATATTTTTCACTGATTGTGAACGCCTCGTTAGGATTGTTGATCGTATCCTGCAAGCCTTTGAGAAACGCGCCAATGAAGGCGCGCACCAACGCAGGATTTTCCTTGATCACTTTCTCGCTGGCGAGAATCCCATTCGATGCGAGTTGGGCATAATCTGCCACGCGTATTTCGGTCACAGCGATGCCGCGCGCGCGCAATTGGATCGGTTCATTCGCGGTATATCCAACCACAATATCTTGTTGCTTGGCTGCCATCAAATCCACTTGATTGAAGCCGATCGTGTCCAACGTCACATCACTTTCCTTGAGCTTCCCCGCGTTCAACAGCGCGCGCAGACCCACATACGATGCGCCGAACAATCCGGGGATGCCGATCTTCTTGCCTTTCAGATCCTGAGGCACGATGACGCCCAGTTCGCTCTTCGCCACCACTGATACCGGATACTGCTGATACCAAGCCGCGACATACGTCACTGGCAATTGCTTGGCACGCGCCAGTAACACCTGCTCACCCGAAACCACGGCGAATGGAAGTTGCCCAGCGCCCACCAATGCAACACCATCGGTCTCGAACTTGTAATCGAACTCGATCTCGAGGCCTGCGTCTTTAAAATATCCCTTTTCAACGGCGACATAGAACGGCGCGAATTGGATATTGGGGATGTAGCCCATCGGCAGGCTGACCTTGGTCAACGCGCCCGCCTCATTCGTGGACTGGGAACTGCCACACCCCGAAAGAACGAGTGCCAGCCCGAGCATGATCAAAACTATCTTGCGAAACATAGGAACTCCTTTGATTTATTCTGGAGTCCAACAGCTTGCTGTTAGACATACACTCCAGAGTTAATTTTTATCTTGCCACTTTAAAAATCTTTTTTCCAACAACGTCACGATCCTATACAACATCAAAGCCAATGCGACCAACGCGAACACCGCCACGAACACCATCGGCGTATCGTATTGAAAATCTCCCAACTGCAACAAATAGCCAAGTCCCTGTTGGGCGCTGACGAGTTCACCGACGATCGCGCCGATCACGGATAACGTCGCACCGATCCGCAAGCCGCCGAGAAAGACCGGCAACGACGCGGGCACTTCCACCTTCCATAAAATCTGCGCGCGCGTGGCGTGGAGTGAATTCATCAGGTCGTATAACGCAGTTGGGACTGCTCTTACTCCCACAATCGTATTCACTAAAACCGGGAAGAACACGATCAACGCGCAGATGACAACCTTTGAGAGCATCCCATTGCCCAACCAGATTACAAGTAAAGGTGCGATAGCAACCACAGGGATTGCCTGACTTGCCACGAGATATGGCGACAACACGCGTTCCAAGGAACGTGACTTGGCAAGAACATATCCAACAATGGTGGCAAACGAGACGCCGAAGAATAATCCCAGCACGATCTCGCTAAATGTGATCCAGGTGTGATACGGCAGACTGCCGTCGCTGATGGCTTGGATGAAGCGAGTCCACACGCTGAGCGGGGAAGGCAAAATAAAATTCGGAACTCCGCTATAGCGCGTGAGTAGATACCATCCGAGCAGGAAGGTGAGGGTGGAGAGGAGGATGGGAGTCAGTCGTTTGAGCATGTGTTTTCTGTAGGGGCGGGGTCCCCCCGCCCTGATGCCGGGGCGAGAGAACCTCGCCCCTACCAAATAAAAAACGCCTCGTGAGATAAAACTCCGGGGCGCAGAAACAGGACTCGGCTGAGAATGAAGCGAAATAAAAATCCCGAAAACAAGAATCGTTTTCGGGGAATTAAGTCGAATCAGACTCGCATTGAGCCTACATCCTTCTTCTATCCAGACTATAACTGTCGGCCCCGGAGTTGCGCCGGATCATGCCTCTGGAGTCAGCCAGCTTGCTGGCGTTGTTACGGAAGCAAGCTTCCTGATTCCAAAATGGCTCGTGGGCTGTACCACCGATCGGGAATTGCACCCTGCCCCGAAGGTTTTTATTTGGTTGTTATGATTATAACATTTACAGCGTGTACAACGCGCCATACTTGGTCTTGAGATAATTGATGTACGGCTCGATCGTCAGCGGTGTGCCGCTAGCACGTTCGATGATCTCGGGTGCCGTAAACTTACTGCCGTGACGATAAATATTTTCGCGCAGCCAGCTATGCAGTGTGCTGAACTTACCCTGCTTCATTTCATCAGGGATGGACGGATGCGCCTTGAGCGCTGCGCTGTAAAACTGGGCGGAGAGAATGTTGCCGAGCGTATAACCCTGGAATGAACCACCGATGACTCCGCCAAACCAATGCACATCCTGTAACACGCCATCACTGTCATTGGGAGGCGTAATGCCGAAATCATGTTCGAAGCGTTCGTGCCAGGCTTCGGGTAGGTCACGGATCGAGAGCGAGCCTTCGAGCAGCTGCACTTCAAAATCGAAGCGCAGCATTACATGTAAATTGTAGGTGACCTCATCGGCATCCGTGCGGATGAGCGACTTCTCGACCTTGTTGATCGCCGTGTAAAACGTATCGAGCGAAACGCCCTTGAGTTGTTCGGGGAATTTGGCTTGCAGTTTGGGATACATATATTCCCAGAAGGAATGACTCCGGCCCACGATATTTTCCCAGAGACGCGATTGCGATTCATGCACACCTGCGCTTGTTCCGCCTCCGAGCGGCATGCCCTCATATGACATATCGATGCCCTGCTCATACATAGCGTGACCGGCTTCGTGCATATTGCTGAAAATGCAGTCGCCAAAATCATCTTCCTTGACGCGCGTGGTGATACGGACATCGCCGAGTGAGAATTTCGTCATGAAGGGATGATGAGTCTTGTCGATGCGCCCGCGATTGAAATCATAGCCAAGTTCCTTGACCACTTCTGCGCCAAAAACCAATTGATCTGCTTCGGGATAATGTTTGTGTAGTACAGAATTATCCGCGGGCGGTTGGGACGTGATGGCGCGCACGATGGGCACAAGGTTGTTACGCAAGTCAGTGAACAGCGTACGGACACTCGAAGCCTTCATGCCGTAATCAGCGAAGTCGATCAACGGGTCGGCGATGTGTTCATAGCCGGGGAAGAAATCTGCCAATTCGCGGCTGAGATCAAGCGTCTTTTCGAGATTACCGCGCACTTTGCCAAAATCATTGGCGGGGCGCGCCTCGGTCCACTCTTGGTAGGATTTGGCGCCGTGTTCATTCAATTCGCCGATAAATTTGGGCGGCACTTTGAGCGCGCGTTCGTATTCACGGCGCGAGACGCGGATCAGGCTGGCATCATCTGAATCGTAGGGCTGGCTTTCCTCATAGGGTTGCAGATCGTCGAGCAGATTACCGATTTCCTTAGCGACAAATTTTTCCTGCGCCATCTGTGCCAGCAAGGACATATGTCTTCCGCGCGCCTCTGCGCCGCCCGATGGCATGTACGTGGATTGGTCCCAGCCGAGCAGGGCATTAATGTTATTGAGGTCGCCTACTTCAAGCAGGCGGGTTTTGAGTTCCTGTAATTTCTGTTCAGAGGTTGTCATGGGTGCTCCGGTTTATCGGGATGATTGACTTGATTTTATCAGCAGTTCGTTGAAATAAAATACCTCTTGAGAACCGGTAAAAAAACAGGTCACGTTTAGAACGCGACCTGTTCCCGAAGTCTGAATATTCGGTTGTCAAACATATAACCCAATTACGCCTGGACGATGCACTCGACCGGGCAGGCGCCGACGCACTTGGGTGAATCGTAGTGACCTTCGCACTCCACACAGGTCGACTGATTGATGACATATAAGATGCCATCGCCTTCGCTGATGGATTCAGTGGGACATTCGGGGACGCATGCGCCGCAGGCGATGCAATCTTCAGTGATTTTCATGGTCATGATTGTTTCTCCAACTTGAAAGATTTGTTGCGGCTCTAAGTTATCGTATGCCATGTTGTGCGTCAATTGACGAATGTCGTTGGTTTGTTGGAATTTGTCATATGGCAAAACCGGGCGGGATTTTGTCCCTTTTTAGTCTTTTCGCCGTTATATAGGTGGAATGCATTCACATAAAAATCCTCATGAGAGAAAGGTACTGCATGATAGTATTTGAAGCAGATCGGAAAATGCAGACAATGATACAAGATGATATCCCTGCTTTGGTGACTGCTGCGCTGGAAGATCCAGCCGCGTTTGGCAGGTTGTACGACCGTTATGTACAGCCCATCTATCGCTATGTCTA
>JBDTWO010000164.1:0-11098 GCA_040006635.1 Chloroflexota bacterium | reverse complement strand
GGATATTTTCCATGATGGTGCCGTTGTAGAGCCAGGTATCCTGCAGCACCATGCCGAATAACTTACGCAGATCGAAGCGGCTGAATTCGCGGATATCATGTCCGTCCACGAGGATGGCGCCGCTGTTGACATCGTAGAAGCGCATCAGCAGTTTGACCATGGTGGTCTTGCCTGCGCCGGTGGGACCGACGATCGCGATCTTGTGACCGGGTTCCGCCTCCGCAGAGAAATCGTTGATGATGATCTTTTCAGGGCTGTAGCCGAAATGCACATCCTTGAACTCGACATGACCTTGCACGTCTTCTAGCTTGATCGGCGTTTGAGTTTCTGCCACTTCTTCGTCTTCTTCCAGGAACTCGAACACGCGCTCAGCCGCCGCTGCAGTCTGCTGCAAAACATTGGAGATGTTTGCCAACTGGGCGATGGGTTGCGTAAATGAGCGTACATACTGGATGAACGCCTGGATGTCACCGACGCTGATGGTTTTCTTGATCGCCAAATAGCCGCCGAGGATGGCGACTGCGACGTAGCCCAGGTTGCCGATGAAGGTCATGATCGGCATCATCAAGCCGGAGAGGAATTGTGATTTCCACGCCGAGTCGAAGAGCGTATCGTTCGATAGATCGAACTTCTGGATGCTCTCTTCTTCGCCGTTGAAGGCTTTCATGACAATGTGACCGCTGTACATTTCTTCCACGTGGCCATTGACATGCCCGAGGTAATCCTGTTGTTGTTTGAAATATTTTTGCGATTGCTTGATGATCAAACCGACCATGCCCATCGAAAGCGGCAGGATAACCAACGCCACCAGGGTCATCTGCCAGCTGATGGAGAACATCATCACCAGCACACCGATCACGGTCACGGCTGAGGTGATGATCTGCGTCATACTCTGGCTGAGGGTCTGGTTGACCGTATCCACATCGTTGGTGATGCGCGAGAGCACTTCACCATGTGTAGTGGTATCAAAGTAATGGAGCGGCATACGGTTGATCTTGGTCGAGATATTCTGACGGAAGCGGTAGGCGATATTGGTGGAGATGTTCGCCATGATCCAGCCCTGGATGTAGCTGAATAACGCAGAAACCAGATACAGGCTCAAGGTCCAGAGAATGATGCGGCCGATGTAGTCAAAGTCGATCGAACCGGTTCCGCTCAGTTGTGCCATCACGCCTTCGAACAATTTGGTGGTGGCGTTCCCCAGAATTTTTGGACCGGCAATATTTGCCGCAGTGGAGGCTACCGCGAAGATGAAGACCGCGACGATCGCGAGTTTATATTTGCCAAGATAAGCGATCAATTTGCTCATCGTGCCTTTGAAGTCACGGACTTTTGCGCCTGATGCGCCCATCATCCCACCCATGGGTCCGCCGCCCATCGGACCGCCGCGCCCGGATTGACCGGGTCTACCCTGCATCATCATGATAGTTCCTCCTTCGTGAGCTGAGACAAGGCGATCTCCTGGTAGGTTTCGCAAGTTTTCATCAACTCAGGGTGTGTGCCTTTGCCGACAATCCGACCTTCATCGAGCACGATGATCTGTTCGGCATTTTTGACGGTTGTTACGCGCTGGGTCACGATCAGCAGGGTGCTGTCGGCGGCTTTTTCTTTAAGCGCGCGGCGCAGTGCGGCATCGGTCTTGAAATCGAGCGCGGAGAAGCTGTCGTCTAAGATATAGACCGGCGGTTTTTTGACCAGTGCCCGGGCGATGGAGAGGCGTTGTTTTTGTCCGCCTGAGACATTCGCTCCGCCCTGTGAAATTTCGGCTGCCATGCCCTCAGGCTTGGATTCGACGAATTCTTTCGCCTGTGAGATCTCGATCGCCGACTTCAGCATTTCGGGGCTGGCATTCTTATCGGCATACAGCATGTTGCTCTCGATGGTGCCGGAGAACAGCGCGCTCTTTTGCGGCACGTAGCCGATCTTATCGCGCAGGTCGTGCTGGGTCACTTCGCGGATATCGACACCATCCATCAAGATCGCGCCATCCGTGACTTCGTAGAAACGCGGGATCAGGTTGACGACCGTCGATTTGCCCGCGCCGGTGGAACCGATGAACGCGGTCATTTGTCCGGGCTGGGCAGTGAAGTTGATATCGTGCAGCACATCCTCTTCCGCACCAGGGTAGCGGAACGAGACATTGCGGAATTCCACCGTGCCCTTGAAAGGCGCAGGGAATTGTTTCGGTGATTTGGGGTCATGGATCTTTGGCTCAGTGTTTAGTACTTCGGCAATACGGTCACCGGAGACGGAAGCGCGTGGGATGATGATAAACATCATCGAGAGCATTAGGAATGCCATCACGATCTGCATGGCATACTGCATGAACGCCATCATATCGCCCACCTGCATGTTCGCGTCAGCGACCTGTTTTGCGCCGAACCAGATGATCGCTACCAACAACAGGTTCATGATGAGCATCATCAGCGGCATCATGATGACCATGATGCGGTTGATGAACAAGCTGACGGAGGTCAGGTCTTGATTGGCTTTATCGAAGCGGTTCTCCTCGAACGCCTGCATATTGAAGGCGCGGATCACCATCATACCCGAGAGATTCTCGCGTGATACCAGGTTGATGCGGTCTATCAGTTTTTGGATGATCTTGAATTTGGGCAGTGCCACTGAGAAGACCACGATGATCAAGCTGACCAGCATCAGAACCGCTATACCGATGAGCCACGATAAAGGTGAATCCTTCGCTATGACTTTGATCAAGCCGCCGATACCGATCAGCGGCGCATAGAACACCATGCGGACCATCATCATCACGACCATTTGGATCTGGGTCACATCATTGGTCGTGCGTGTGATAAGCGATGCGGTTGAGAAGCTGTCGAACTCGGTGTTGGAGAAACGTTCCACTTTCTGGAACACGTCCCGGCGGATATCGCGCGCCATGCCAGCGGCGATCCGGGCAGAGAGATAGCCCACGATGATGGTGCAGATCACGGAAAGCAACGTCAGCAAAAGCATCCAACCGCCCACATTCAGCATGTAGTTGGTTTGCAATTTATCGGTGTTCATGCCGAGCGCTTTATATTCCGCCTTGACCGGGGTCACCGCCGCCTGGATGATCATACTGTCACCCAGTGCTGAGAATTTTTCATCGATGGAATCAGAGATCTTCGACAATTGTTCGGCAGGCAATTTGCCCAACACTGTGAACAGATCCATGCCCGGGGGCAGTTTGGACAGATCCATACCGCCAAACGTACCGCCCATTTGCGCCGCCTTGGCGGGATCCGCCAGCACCTGCTCGAGCATGGAAACCGTCAGCAGGGGTTTTGCCATGATCGGGTTAAGCTTGTCGATTTCAGCCTGATCGATGGCATTCAAGACATAGATGAATTCTTTTTCAAGAACCGGATATTCCGCGACATACGTAGCGTAGTCGGGTGAGTTCTTGTCAATGAGGGTGTAATCGGCGAGTACGGAGGCTTTATCCTCTGCGCTCATAAAAATGACGAGGCGATTCATTTCGCTCGCGCGGATCGCGGCAGGGACGGCGTTTTCCACGCCGCCTTGTTGGATGCCGGTGTTGACGATGCGGCTCAGATAATCCGGCAGCGCCAGGTCAAAGTTTGCCTGGGCAAATAGCAGGACGATCGCGAGCAGGATCATCAACAAGTACGGCTTTGTATATCGAGCTAATTTAATCATGATCGGTTTTGCTCCTTGTTGAGATTAGTCTTCCCCAAAAAAAATAGCAGATAAAAATTCCATAGATACTTTCCAACTTATTCGCATGATGAGGCGCAAACCATATGGTTTGCGCCTCATGGATTTAAGCCTTTATGCTTTTGATGCTGCCGCGTCTTCCTGTTTCTTGAACTGACTCATATACAGGTCGTAATAGAAGCCGTGCTTTGCCAGTAGTTCGTCGTGCCTGCCGCGTTCGATGATCTCGCCAGCTTTCAGCACAAGAATGACATCCGCATTGCGGATCGTGGATAAACGGTGGGCGATGACAAAAGCGGTGCGTCCCTTGAGCAATTCGTCGAACGCTTTTTGGATGAGACGCTCGGTTCGTGTGTCTACACTGGAAGTTGCTTCGTCCAAAATTAATATTTTCGGGTCTGACAGCGCCGCGCGCGCGATGGCAAGCAACTGCCGCTGTCCCTGACTCAAGCCTGAGCCGCGTTCGCCCAACACCGTCTGATATTTCTCGGGCAGGCGCTCGATGAACGAATCGGCATTGGCGAGTTTGATCGCCGCCATCACTTCTTCGTCCGTGGCGTTCGGTCGCCCGAAGCGGACGTTTTCCATCACGGTCGTGCTAAAGAGGAAGGTATCCTGCAACACGATGCCGATCTGTTCGCGCAGACTCTGCATGGTCACATCACGGACATCAAGACCATCGATCTTCACCGAGCCGCTGGTCACATCATAGAAACGCGGGAGTAAATTGATGATGGTTGTCTTGCCTGCGCCGGTGGGACCAACAATGGCGATCGTTTGTCCGGGTTGCGCGGTGAAGGTGACGTCTTTCAAAACCGGCACGCCATCTTCGTAAGAGTGCGTGGCATCCTTGAATTCCACCAAGCCCTTGACGGGCGGCATCTTGATCGCATTGGATTTGTCAGCCACAGCGACATCTTCATCGAGAATATTGAAGATACGCTCTGCACCCGCGATGGCGTTCTGGATGTTGGTCCATAAGACCGCGATCTGTTGGATCGGCTGATTGAAACGCTGGACATAGGCAAGGAAGGTGATGACCAAACCAAAGGTCACGGTCGCGCCGAAGAGCGTTTGTCCCTTGAGTAGTGCCCAACCGCCCGCGCCCACCACGATGGCAAGCGCAACATACGATAAAGCTTCGAGTGCAGGCGCCAGCGCGGAGGTGAACGAAACGGCGCGCACATTCGCATCGCGGTTCGCGGCGTTGACTTCCTTGAACTGTTCGATGTTTTCATCGGCACGGTTGAAAGCTTGCACTTCACGGACGGAGGCGATGCTTTCCTGCAATTCAGCGTTGACGTTACCGATTTCCTTGCGGCTGGTGCGGAATGCCTTGCGTGCCTGCCCCGAGAAATAGAGCGTGACAATGAACATGACCGGCGTGATCGAAAGCGAGAGCAGGGCGAACGGCAGGCTGGCGTTCAGCATGTTATATGCCACCCAAACCAGCAGAAGGATACCGCTCAAGACGTTGATCAGCGCGAAGGAAACCGCCTGCTCGATCGCGGACGTATCATTCGTGATGCGGCTCATCAAGTCACCGGCTTCGTGCTCGGAGTAATAGCTGAGCGAAAGCTCATGCAGATGTTTGAACACATCCAAACGCAGCTCGCGTAAAACGTGCTGACCTGTCCACGACATGAAGAAGAAAGTTGCGCCGGTTACCAGAGCACCGAGCACAAACAAACTGACGACGATTAAGATGAGGCGGAACAGACCTTCGATGCGCTGGTCATTCGTCATGGAAGCCATATCAATCGGCGCGGGATAATTGTTCAAGGTGTAGGCTTTGTAGATCAGTTGACGGGTGAAGGTCAAGGATGCGGGGTCGGTCGTCCCAAGCCAACAGGCAGAAGCAGAGTTCTTCGTCTGCGTAGCAGCTTGAGGTCCGAATGAGGCGAATTGATTTCCGAGCGGGACGAGGAAACAATCGGTTGCCTGTCCGGTTAATTCGGGCGTGATCACCTGAGTCCAGGTCGAGATGGTAATGAGCGCCAACACGATCAGAAGCACATACCAGAAGCGACCAAAATAGCCGCCGAGACGTCCGAGGGTATTGCTCAGGTTTTTAGGTTTGAGGGTCTCTTGTCTGAAGAGATCGCGGTTGTTCATCATTGGGCGCCTTCTTTTTCGTGGGCGAGAATCTGCGAGTTATAGATCTCGGCATAGATCGGGCTGTCTTCCATGAGGTCGTTGTGTTTGCCTTCGGCGACGATCTCGCCTTTATCCAATACAAGGATCTTGTCGGCGTTCATTACGGTGCTGATGCGTTGCGCAATAACAAAGGATGTGCGGCCCTGCATAAGAACATCGAGCGCGCCTTGTAACTGCGCCTCGGTGTTGAGGTCCACGCTGGAGGTAGAGTCGTCGAGGATGAGAATGCGCGGGTTGAGCAGCAGGGCACGGGCAATGGCGACGCGTTGCTTTTGTCCGCCGGATAAGGTTGTGCCGCGTTCACCGACATGTGAGTTGTAGCCGTCGGGGAAAGTCGAAATGAAATCGTGCGCCTGTGCGGCTTTCGCGGCGGCTTCGACTTCCTCCTGCGAGGCGTCGGGTTTGCCGAAGGCGATGTTCTCGCGGATCGTGCCGCTGAACAAGGTGGTCTCCTGCAAAACGATGCCGATCTTCGAGCGCAGCGATTCAAGTTTCACATCGCGCAGGTCATGACCATCGATCGTGATCTTGCCTTCGGTGGGATCATAGAAGCGCGGTAATAAGTTAATGATGGTGGTCTTGCCGGAACCGGTCGCGCCGAGCAGAGCGATGGTCTCGCCGGGGTTGGCATTGAACGTAACATTTTTCAGCACGGGATCGCCGCCGCCGAAATAACGGAAGGTGACGTTCTCAAATTTCACAGTGCCGGTGACTTCGGGCAGGGTGATCGCGTTCGGTTTATCAACAATATCATTCTTCGCATCGAGAATTTCGAAGATACGCTCGGCGGAAGCGGAAGCCTGTCCGAGTTGTGTGATGATGAATCCGAATTGGGCAATGGGGAAAAACAGGTAGATCAAATACAGCGAGAACTCCTGCCATTCACCCAGCGAGAGCAAACCCGAAATGATTTGCTTGCCGCCGACATATAAAATGGCGGCTTGTCCGAGATTGGCGATCAGAAACACCAGCGGGAACAGGAACGTGAACAGACGCGCTACTGTGATCGCCTGATTCATCGTGGCATCTGCGGCGGCGCGGAACTTGGTCTGTTGTTCCTTTTCACGCGTGAACGCCTTGATGACCTTCACGCCCGCAAGATTTTCCTGCAAGACCGTATTGAGCGCGGAAAGTTTTTGCTGCACCTTCGCGAACAGCGGTTGGCTGAGGATGCCGAAGATCATGAACAGCACCAGCGCCACCGGCAGGATCGGCATGGCAGTCCATGCGAGTTTGACATTGGTCGAGAACAAAATGATCACGGTGCTGGTCAACAAAATGATCGCGCCCACCAATTGCAGTAAACCCTGTCCAATGAACAGGCGCACTTTCTCCACATCATCGGTCGCGCGCACCATCAACTGCCCGGTCTGGTTTTGATCGTGATAAGCGAAGGAAAGATTTTGGATCTTGGCATACAGTTCGTTGCGGATATCGTACGCAACCGCCTGTGAATTTTTCTCGCCCCAATACGCCTGGAGGAAAGAGAAGATGCCGCGCAGCGCAGCAAAGATGACGATAAAGATCAGCGCGTTGATCAGAGTCTGCGGCGCATTATTGACGTCCGCTTCCAACTGGACTTTGAGCTGGTCCAGCGTTAAGGTCGACGGCTTCCCCGTGAGCTCAAGAATCTTCGGTAATGCCGCGCCGAGGAAAGCCGCGGGAATCTTGGCGAGCGCGTCTATAACCTGGTTCGCCACATATCCGCTGGTGACCGCGTCGATCACATTGCGGATCATGCGCGGCACGGCGAGTTGGGCGAGTGTAGCAATGACGAGAAAGATATACGGTAACGCGGCTTGACGTTTGTAATTCATCAAGTAGCGGACGGCGCGTCCCATCCCTTTGAAGGAGGGGCGTGGTCCACCGCGTGCGCGGGCATTGGGTCGGGCTGTTGTAGTTGCTTGCATAGAGTTCCTTTCGTTTCTACTTTCTAAAGTTAACTAATCACCGCTTATGACTGATTCCACAGAGGTAATATTCAGTTCCATTAATTCGTTCGGTTGTTTCGATAACCATCCAAAAGGCAGTGCGATCAGCCGTGAGAGCATGAACCAGGTGGTCAACACAGTGACCAACAAGCCATTCTTTCCGTCCGTCGCGGAGGAGGCAAGCCACAGCGCTTTTTCCGCCGGGACGTCTGCAGCATTGCCCCATAACATCGCCACAAAGCGCAGCGGATTCATTTTGTCCTCATAGCCGCTCACAGCATGGACGCTGCTCAACATTTCCGTTTTCACAAGCCCTGGGTTGAAGCCGAACACGTCAACGCCGCTGTGCTTGTATTCCTTAGCCAGCGTCTTTGTAAAATTTCGCACCCAGACTTTGCTGGAGCTATACGCGTTCTGCAACGGGATCGAACCGCCGTCACCGCGCCCGAGCAGGTTGATCAACTTTCCGCTTTTCTGCGCGGCAAAATAACGCATCGCAACCACCGAGCCGTTATAGGTGCCCGTAATATTTGTATCGATCACGTTCAAGAATTCGGCGCTGGGGATGTGCGCAGTCGGTCCATATGGAGCGGAGAGTCCCGCATTGTTAACCCAAATATCAAGCTGACCAAATTTGCGAACGGCAAACTCCGCCAACGCTTCCACTTGTTGGAGGTCAGACACGTCACACGCCAGACCTTCAGCCTGCGCGCCGTTTTCCTGAAGCTTTTTCACAGCTTTATCCACTGCGGGCTGCGTACGTGAGGCAATGACAACTTTCGCGCCAGCGCGCGCATATGCCTCGGCAATGGCGTAACCAAGTCCGCGTGAACCGCCGGTGATGACTGCAACTTTATTTTGTAAAATATCTTTCATTCATTATCCTAATAGAATAGAGTGTATGACTTGCTTATGAATTGAGTGTGAACGATCTTGGGAGGTTAAGGATGATGTTGAACCGGTTCCGATTCGAGTTCCTGCGCGACACGGGTGATGATATTGAGCGCTTCACTAACTTGTGCGCGTTCCTCGGCAGTTAATTTTCCTGCCAGTTCGTCCACCCAGCGATAGCGTTCTTCGATCCCCTCTAAAACCAGGTCGCGACCCTTATCAGTGATACTTAGCAATTTGGCGCGGCGGTCATGAGGATCTTCCACACGTTGGATCAGTCCGTTATGGACAAGTTTATCCACCAACTGACTGGCAGCGGCCGGCGTGATATCGAAGCCTTCACTGACTTTAGACATTCCACACGCGCCGCGATAATGCAGCTGCATCATGATACTGAACTGCGGCATGGATAGCCCCGTAGATTTGGCATAGCGACCCCAACCGCGCATGGAGCGGTGCATAAAAACGTCCATCCATGAGCGGATGGCTTGAGTGAACTGGATAGGTTTCGTCATAGTTAAGCCTTCTTGTTAGTTAAGTTGGCTTAACTTTATACGTGAGTTAAGTTTTGGTCAAGAGGCGGGAAATAAGAGATTTGTAAGAAGTTTTAAAAGACAACCAGCACTACTGCACAGTTGGCGCCATGAATTTGAGGGCAGAAACAAGATTTTGTATTCCTGCAAAACTATCCCAGCCTGACATGCTCAAATCAAATCTCCCAAAACCATCATCGGGTGGTAACATGCTAATGTTCGTTAATTTGCTCTTTATCGCAGATGTGATAGGTGCAAGGAACAATGCGGCACGCTCCAACGTTGGGACATTATGCAAAAGCTCTTCATCAGTTATTCACGCAAGGATATGGACTTTGCCCGCAAACTTGCAGGCGATCTGGAAAAAGCTGGCTATGATGTCTGGTGGGATATTACCGATTTGCGTGGCGGCGATGATTGGGTACGCACGATCCCCGAAGCGATCAGTTCAAGTCAATTTGTCCTTGTTGTGCTCACGCCGAACTCGCTTGAGTCAGAATGGGTGCGTAAGGAATATACCCAGGCATTGAGTCTGCGTAAGAAGATCATCCCGATTATGCTGGTCCCATCCAGTGTGCCCTTCGCGCTCAACACCATCAATTTCGTCAACTTTGCAACGGGCGAATACACGGATAACTATAAAAAACTATTGGATGCACTGGATTTCACCGGTGAGCCGCCGGTTGTTAAGCCCATTGAGAAATCCATGTTTTCGAACTTGCCGCTCTGGCTGCGCAAGTTCGGCATTCCCATCGTCATTGCGATCATTCTTTTGTTATTTTTCGTTTTAAGACCCCAACCCAATGTACCTGTTGAGACTCCTTCAACAACGCCATTTCCATCATCATCAGCAACACCGACCCAGACCCCTGCGCCCGCCACATTCACTGCCAGCGTCACCACAACACCCTCACCGACTCCTACCTCAACTAAGACAGCCACGCCAACGATCACGTTGACCGCCTCGCCGACTAACCAACCCTTTGAAGTTTTAAGCTATTGTATCAACTCGCTATATGCAAACACCATCAATGTCCGCTCTGGTCCAGGGACGAATTATGGCCGGCAGGGAGAACCATTAATTGTGGGGAAATGCCTCACATTTAGAGCCCATAATCAGGATGAAACCTGGCTCCTCATTGCGCCCGATCAGGCAGACTCAGCATTGCAACAATATGAAGGCGGATGGATCTTCCGCGAATTACTGGGGCTAGGTGTGACCGGTCCGATTGATCTGCCTGCTGTAACGCTGACTCCAACATCGACTGCGTCCATGACTCCCACGGTCACCGCAACCTTCACACGCACGTTTACCCCCACGCCAACCGATACTCCGACAGATACACCTACCTACACCCCAACTTTGACAGAGGCGGATACACCAATCCCAACAGATACTCCAACTCCCACGCCTTAATCGGAGGCAGTCACAATTCCCCTAACAAGGCTGTAAAGTAAAAAAAGTCTTGAACTTCTGATAGAAATTATGTATACTATAAATATTCCTGCAGGATGGTCCTCAGGAAACAAAAATTTTTATTTAGAAAGGAATTTAAATTATGTTATTCGCTCCCAAGGAAAAAGGTCAAGGTTTGGTTGAGTACGCGATTATTCTCGCGCTCATCGCCATCGTCGTGATTGCTGTTATGACCACGCTCGGCAAGAAGGTCAACAATACCTTCAACACCATCGGCAACTCTTTGACCATGTAATTCAAAAGTTTGCTGAAAGAAACAAACGTCCCGTTGAAAAACGGGACGTTTGTTTTAAATAATGCCCGGTTTTCTCAGGATGATTTGGGTTTAATCTGTACAGCGATAACAAATATGTAAGTGCACGCTCATAGTAGTTAATCCAAGTTGCTACCTTGGAAAGAAGGTTGACAAAAATCCATGAGATTCAATA
>JBDTWO010000163.1:0-11115 GCA_040006635.1 Chloroflexota bacterium | reverse complement strand
AAAGAAATTTACAGCGAGGAAAATGTAAGATATGTCTTCTAATGGAAATGCAAAACATGTAAAAGTATTAGTCTTGGGGTCGGGACCTACCGGATATTCAGCGGCATTGTATGCGGCGCGTGCGGAACTTCAACCCGTGGTGTTGACGGGTATGCAATTGGGCGGTCAGGCCGCTTTGACGTATACGATCGAGAATTATCCCGGCTTTCCGGAAGGTGTGGGTGGGGCGCAGTTGGGTGAGTTGTTCCAAAAGCAGGCGGAACATTTTGGTGCGGTCACAGAATTTGACTTGGCGAATACCGTAGACTTGTCACAACGCCCGTTCAAGATCACAACCGATAGCGGTGAATATCTCGCGGATACTTTGATCGTTGGCACAGGCGCCAGCCCAACCCATCTCAACGTCCCCGGTGAAGTAGAGTTGACGGGACGCGGCGTTTCCTATTGCGCAACCTGCGATGGCTGGTTCTTCAAGGATAAGAAAGTGGTAGTAGTGGGCGGCGGGGATAGTGCCATTGAAGAGGCGTTATTCATCACGCGTTATGCTACCACTGTGACCATTATCCATCGGCGTGACGAATTGCGCGCGGGTGCGATCTTGCAGAAGCGGGCGTTGGAACATTCTAAAATTAACTTGCTGTGGAACACGGTCGTCACCGAAGTGGTTGGCACCGATAAAATGGAAGCCTTGAAACTCAAGGATGTAAAGACCGGCGCTGAGTCGACTTTTGAAGCGGACGGTTTGTTCATCTTTATTGGTCACATCCCGAATACGCAGATGTTTGAAGGCAAATTGGACATGAGCGATCTGGGCTATATCAAGATCAACGACAAAATGGAAACCAGCGTGCCGGGCGTGTTCGCGGCGGGCGAGGCGGCGGATCCGCATTTTCGGCAGGTGGTCACCTCGGCGGGGATGGGTGCCGCGGCGGCTATTCAGGCGACACGCTTCCTCGAAGCCGAATCAGAATAGAGCTTAGCAAGATGCGAGAAAAGGACTTCTTTCCGAATCGGTGAAAGAAGTCCTTTTTGGTTGTTTATGTACGAAAAGTGTGTCAAAAGATGTGACATTTTGTACTTTTGGGCTGAATTACTTTCGGATAGAATAAGTGGAAAATCACGGCGTCCCACGTCGATCAAATTTTGGAGGCAAAATGAAGAAAATCTCTATTGTTGGTGCGGGTAACACAGGTGCAACTGCCGCACACTGGTTGGCTGAACGAGAACTTGCTGATGTTGTTTTGCTGGATGTAGTAGAAGGTATGCCGCAGGGGAAAAGCCTGGATATGTTGCAGGCGATGCCGATCATCGGCAAGAATACTCATATTGTGGGCACGAACGATTATGCCGATACCAAAAACTCAGACATTATTATTATCACCGCTGGGATCGCCCGCAAGCCTGGCATGAGCCGTGATGACTTGTTGAAGACCAATGCCGATATTGTTGGCAAAGCCGCAACCGAGACTTTGAAACACTCACCGGACGCGATCTTCATTGTGTTGACCAATCCGTTGGATACGATGGCATATCTCACCATGAAGAAAACCGGTTTGCCGCGCGAACGTGTGATCGGTCAAGCCGGGATCTTGGACTCAGCCCGCATGCGCGCTTTCGTCGGGATGGAGACGGGCGTCAGTGTGGAAAATATTAACTGCTACGTGTTGGGCGGACACGGCGACGAAATGGTTCCGCTGACGCGTCATTCCAACATCGCCGGGATCCCGTTGAAGGATTATCTCCCCGCTGATAAATTGGAAGCGATCGTCAACCGCACCCGCAAGGGCGGCGGCGAGATCGTCAATTTGCTCAAGACCGGTTCCGCATATTATGCGCCTTCGATGGCTTGCGTGCAAATGGCGGAAGCGATTCTCAAAGATAAAAAATTGATCGTGCCGTGCGCCACCTATATGAACGGCGAATACGGCTTGAGCGATATGTACTTCGGTGTGCCTGTGATGCTCGGCGCGGGCGGCATGGAAAAGATCATCGAATATAAATTCGATGCCGATGAGCAGGCGATGTTTGAAAAGTCTGCGGCGTCTGTCAAAGAGACGCACGAAGCGTTGAAGAG
The DNA here is from genome assembly GCA_040006635.1 of Chloroflexota bacterium. Taxonomy (GTDB): domain Bacteria; phylum Chloroflexota; class Anaerolineae; order Anaerolineales; family Villigracilaceae; genus Defluviilinea. The sequence continues at coordinate 9,041 of JBDTWO010000163.1, read as the reverse complement.
TTTGGTGACGCTATAACAGTCGAACGTCCAAGGTCGAACGTCAATGGTCAAAACCGACGTTCGACTTTTGACTTTTGATTTGATCATTTGTTTCAAAGGAGAGTTTCCAATGATATTACATGAAAAGATTTCTGCTCAGTTACCCGCCTGGCGCGAACGGATGAAGTCGCTTGCCAAGGATCATGCCGAGGTGGTCGTTGACCATGTCACCGTGGGACAGATCGTCGGCGGCATGCGCGACATCAAGTCTTTGCTGACCGATGTTTCGTTCGTTGACCCGGCCGAGGGCATTCGTTTCCGCGGCATGTCCATCCCTGAAGTGTTGAAGAAATTGCCGAAAGCCCGCGGCGGGAAAATGCCTCTGGTGGGCGGTTTGTATTACCTATTGATGATCGGTGAAGTGCCGACCAAAGAACAAGCCATGGAAGTGGAAGCCGAATGGGCGAAACGCTCCGACGTGCCCGATTATGTGTTCAAGATGCTCAAATCGATGCCCAAAGAGACGCACCCGATGACGCTCTTCTCGCAGGCGGTGCTGTCCCTGCAAAATGGCTCGGTCTTTGCGGCGAAATATCACACTATGAAAAAAGATGCGTATTGGGAAGCCGCCCTGGAAGACAGCCTGAACCTGACTGCCAAACTGCCCTTGATCGCCGCATATATCTATCGCATGAAATATTTCGGCGAGACCAAGAAACTGAAGTTCAACGCCAAGCAGGATTACGGCATGAACTTTGCGCGCCTGATGAAAGTCTCGGACAAAAAAGGCTATGCTGAACTTGCCCGCCTGTACTTCATCCTGCACTCCGATCACGAATCTGGAAATGCTTCGGCGCATGCCATGCATTTGGCTGGCTCCACACTTTCGGACGCCTTCTACTCCTTCTCAGCCTCTTTGAATGCCCTCGCTGGTCCGCTGCATGGACTTGCGAATCAAGAGTGCCTCGGCTGGCTCATTGATGTCAAAAACAAATTCGGCGGCGTTCCTTCCCGCGATGAGTTGTATAAATTCTCCTGGGACACCCTCAACGGCGGACATGTAATCCCTGGTTACGGACATGCGGTTCTGCGCGTGCCCGATCCACGTTTCACTGCGCAGATGGAATTTGCCAAGAAGCGCTTCCCCGATGATGACCTCATCCGCCTGGCGGACATGGTCTTCGACGTTGTGCCTGCAGTTCTCAAAGAACAGGGCAAAGCCAAGAATCCTGCCCCGAACGTGGATGCCATCAGCGGCACGCTCCAGTATTACTACGGCGTTCGCGACTTCGATTTCTACACTGTACTGTTCGGCGTTGGTCGCGCCCTCGGTGTGACTGCCAACTACGTGTGGGCACGCGCCCTCGGCTGGCCCATCGAACGCCCGAAGTCCTTGACCACAAAGATGCTCGAAGATGCGGTCGCAAAAGCGACGCAACCCGCGTAAGATTTTCTAACGAATCAAAAAGCGACACTCTCAAAGCGTCGCTTTTTTGTTATGAGTTGGATTTTCTGTTGGACCGTCTTCAACTCCCTGTGGAAGCGATATAAATATTTTTGGATTACATGCCCGTCGAGTACAAGGTGATAGTCACTTTAAAAGTGAATGTCACCTGATAATCTGTCGATCAAAAATGCATACTCGAACGCGATTTCCTGTAAATAATCATAGCGACCCGAAGACCCGGCATGACCAGCATGGAAGTTGGTCTTCAACAAAAGAAAATTATCGTCCGTTTTGAGTTCGCGCAGTTTTGCGGCGAACTTGGCGGGTTCCCAATACGGCACGCGCGGATCGTTCCAGCCGCCAGTGAGTAATAGATTCGGGTAGTCCGTTGCTCGTAGGTTGTCATACGGCGAATATGAGAGCATATACTCGTAATGTTCTTTATTATCCACCGGGTTGCCCCATTCATCGTATTCATGCGTGGTCAAAGGGATGGTTGGATCGCTGATCGAGTTGATCACATCCACGAACGGGACTTTGGCGATCACGGCTTTGTATAGGTCGGGTCGCATCACCATACAAGATGTGACCAACAATCCGCCCGCCGAGACGCCATAAATGGCGAGCTTCTCCTTTGAAGTGAATCTCTTTTGGATCAAATGCTCGGCGCACGCGATGAAATCAGTGAACGAGTTTTTCTTGTTGAGCACCTTGCCGTCTTCGTACCACGTGCGACCCATGTCCGAGCCGCCGCGAATGTGTCCGATGGCGAGCACAAACCCACGGTCCAGCAGACTGAGGCGATGGGAATAAAATTCCGGGTCGTAGGCCGCGCCGTAGGCCCCGTATCCAAATAACACCGCCGGGTTGCCGCCATCCAATTTAAGCGACTTTTTATATGCCAGTGTCATCGGCACTTGCGTCCCATCTAGCGCGGTGGCAAAGATGCGCTCGATCACAAAATCCGATTTGTTGTACCCGCTCGGAATTTCGTCCACTTTTTTTATTTCCCATGCACCGGTGTCCATGTGCAAGTCCACGATGGTGAAGGGTGTGATCACGGACGAATATTTAAAGCGCAGAAGATCCGTTTCGAAGATATTGTTATTTTCCAGTTCAAAATGATAAGCCGGTTCGGGGAAGGCCGCATACTTAATGTTACTCACACCATCGGCCGCGCTGATGCGGATCTGCTTCAAGCCATTCTTGCGCTCCTGAACCACCAGGTAATCTTTAAACGAGTCGATGCCCTCGAGCATGACCTCCTCGCGGTGGGGGATCACCTCTTGCCAGTGCGCCTTATCCAAATTTGCGATGGAAGCTTTCATCAATTTGAAATTCTTTGCGCCTTCATTGGTCGCGATGAAAAAAGTTCCGTCATGATGTGAAGCGAAATACTCAATGCCATTTTCGCGCGGCGCGATCACTTTCAGTTCGTCAGCGGTTTGGTCGGCCAGCATGAAACGCATCTCGGTGGTCAGTGTGCTGTGATGATACGTGACAATGAAAGCCTCATCACGCGATTTGTAGAAATATAAAAAGTAATGTTCGTCCTCTTCGTGAAAGATCAAAGTGTCTTGCGCGCTGTCCGTTCCGATCGTATGCCGGAATAATTTAAAGGGTCGTTTGGTTGAATCCAGGGTCGCGTAAAAAATGGCTGCGCTGTTGTTTGCCCACTCCACCCCGGTGTGAGCGTACACACTCCCCAATGTATTTGGGATCGCCTCAGGATACTGCACATTACCTGTCAGATCCTTGATGTAGACCGTGTACACCTCGTCGCCGTTCACATCTACCGCATACGCGAGTTTATTTCCATCCGGGCTTACCGAAAAGCCACTGACACTGCAAAACGATTGCCCGTCCGCTACTACATTCTGATCCAACAATATTTCTTCTGGACTATCAGACGCATCTTTTCTGCGGCAGAAGATCGGATATTGCTTCCCCGTCTCCATGCGGACGTAATACAAATATCCGCCTCTTTTCTCAGGGACGCTTGAATCGGTTTCCTGGATCCTATTCTTCATCTCCGAGAAAAGCGCCTCGTGCAGAGGTTTCATGTGACCTGTCATCTCATCCAGATAATCCATCTGCGCTGAGAGATATTTCATCACCTCTGGGTCTTCGCGGCTGCGCAGCCAGAAATAATCATCCACGCGCGTTTCGCCGTGTTGTGTGATGGTGTAAGGTCGTTTCTGTGCAGTGGGGAATGATGGCATGTAGTATCCTTTTGCTTTAAAAATATCTCATTATGAATAATCGACAACGATTCTTCATAATGACAGGCGCTGGTGCGCTGGTTTCTTTTTTGGGTGGAGTTATTCAATTGTAGTATAACTAACCAAAATGGTGTGCTTGATCTTGACGTATGAGCTTGCCGGTATTTTTGAATACGGTTACGGATGGGGCAAACCTCAAAACCAACTCTGATGTAAAATTTACAGCGAAGTTCCATGTCCAAGCGACGTATTTTCTCACGACGTAACACCTCTCCGCGCTTTCGATTGCCGATCGGATTGATTCTGGTCGTCGTCGTGATCGGGTTGTGTGTGTTGATTCCCACCAGCCCGATCAATATCACAATGTTAGAACAGCCGATCAGCCTGACTTTGCCCTCGCCGCCCCCAACCCAGACCCTGCCGCCTCCGCCGACGAAGGAACATATCGGGCGCATCATCTTCACCTGCTCGCGCGGCGACTATAACCAATTGTGCATGATCAATGCTGATGGCACCGGCTACCTGCAGCTTACCGATGTGCAGGCAAATAATTATTATCCGACCTTCTCGCCGAAGGGCGGCTCCATCGTGTACGCTTCGAATCAAAACGGCGGCGTGTTCGATCTGTTCCTGTTCGTCTTTGAAGGGTCACGCCTGATCCGCTTGACGAATTTTATCGGGAATGTGATCTCACCCTCGTTTTCGCCGGATGGCACCAAGATCCTTTTCGCCAACCGTGCCGCCGAGGGACCAACCTCCCTGTGGACGGTGAATAACACTGGCGATAATCAGAATCTGTTATACGCCGGTCCCAACACCATCGTCGCCGCAGACTGGTCACCGGATGGAAAAACGATTGCCTTTGCCATGGCAGTGAACGCGCCGAACGCGTATGAGATCTTCACCATGCAGGCTGATGGGTCTAATGCCCAGCAATTAACCAACGGGTTGGCAGGGATCGGGGGCAGTCTCGATTGGTCGCCAGATGGCAAATATCTACTCATCTACGCCGGTCCACAGGGCGATAAGAATATCTTCCGCATCGATGTGCAAGCCAAAACCGCCGCCCAGCTCACCAACGGCGGGAACAATGCCGCCTCATCCTATTCGCCCGATGGACAGTGGATCGCCTTCAATTCGTTGCGCAATAATGATCAGGCTGATATATTTATTATGCGTGCCGATGGCTCCAGCATGCGTCAGGTGACCGATAACCCCGAACCCGATTGGCAACCGCAATGGGAACCATAAGCCAGCTAATCCGGTACAATTGAGAAAACAGACCGAAATAGCGTTGATGAGGAATTCATGAAAAAGATCGTTCTTGCCATGTTTATAATTATTCTCACGGGGTGTTCGGCTTTACAGGATCTGCCATTCCTTCAATCGCCTACCCCGGCACCCGTGATCGTGAATTCCCCCCAGCCCACTGTCACATTGCTCTCGGATGGATATACCAACACGCCTGACCTGTTTGCCATCAGCACAGCTGCACCCACCAACACACTGGCACCCAATGCGCCGTCCGCCACCAACACGCGCATCCCAGTGTTTACGCCCACCGCGCGTTCCACGATTACTCTCGAGCCGGTGGATGTCACCTTGTTTACACCCGGTCCCGCTCCTTTTATGTTGCTCTCCAAATCAACGTCCCAACTGGTGTGGGGTTATAACTGTGACGGCTCACGTTCCATCAAGTTCGTCGTGCAGCTTGTAGCGCCCGTCAAACGCTTGAAGTACGTTCTACTTTTCATTCGCCTGCAAGATAAATACAGCGCCCGTCAAACTCCCTGGGGCGCGGGCGCCATTATGAGCGACAATGATCGCGGCACCTATTTCTATGAGATCTCATTGGATCAAATTGACGATCACGAATCTTTTGAAGATGCCTGGTTGCAATTCCAATTTGTCGCGTCGAACATCTATCTAAACCGGCTGGGTGCTTCTGTGGTGGATCGCAACAGTGTCTCATTAACTCATTGCGCAGTTTTCAATCCCTAAATCGTAAAGGCGTTCTCATGAAAAAGCTTATTCCATTTCTTCTATTGGGACTTATTCTTTCAAGCTGTGCGGGCGGATTTCCCGACTTAACCAGCCTGATCGCCACTGCCACCCCGCCTCCGCCAGTGGATACGCCCACGCCTCAACCGACCGTGACTCTGATTCCCACCATCGACCTTTTCACAGTCCCAACCTCTACGCCGGTAACTTTCACGCCAACTGCCACATCCCTCATCCCTGTAGAACTCCTGCCCTCCTCAACAGCGATTCCGCTCCCCACATTCTCTGAGCAGTTCATCAATGATCAGAGCACCACCACGTTCTTCGTTCAGAATGTGGGGTTTAAGGGCGTCCTATATTCCGATGCCGTTTTATACTGGAACGAAGGTCCCTGTGTAACCCGCAAGATTAAGATTACCGCCTTCGTCGAAGACCCTGCCCGCACCGATCGCGTGTTCCTGTTCCTGCGCCTGCGCGATAAAAACAATACGCTCAAAGTGGGGGAGTGGAGCGCTGGCGCCCAAATGATCAAGGTCGATGACGGTTCCTTCAATTACAACATCGAAACGCGTAACCTCCGACGATATGCTTATTACAAGCAAGCCTGGATCGAATACGAACTTGTGGCAGTCAATGAAAACCTCGAAATTCTCGGGCGCACTCAGCTTTATGATCATAATATCTCGTTAGTGAAGTGTGGGTTTGTCGGCACGCCGTGAACTTCTCAGCGGAACTTATTCTTTCACTGCATGCGGTTTCAAAGCTTGCCATCCTTACTGGAGCTGGGGTCTCACAAGAAAGCGGACTCCGCACCTTTCGTGATGCACAGGTTGGGCTATGGGCGCAATACAAACCCGAAGACCTTGCCTCACCGCAAGCCTTTGCGCGTGATCCCAAGTTGATCTGGGATTGGTACGCGTGGCGGCGTGAGGCAATTAAGGGCGTACGACCGAACGCAGGTCATTATGCGTTGGTCGAACTTGAAAAACGAATCCCGCAGTTCACGCTCATCACGCAAAATGTAGACGGCTTGCACCGCATGGCAGGGAATCATAACGTGCTCGAATTACACGGCAATATCCAGCGTGTCCGTTGTTCAGAATGTACTATGTTTGCGGATGAATGGGGTGATGATACTGAATCGGTGCCGCTCTGCTCTGCCTGTGGGGGATTACTTCGACCTGATGTTGTCTGGTTCGGAGAGTCCTTGCCGCGTGAACAACTGGAAGCCGCCGTTGAAGCCGCGCGGACATGTGAAGTCTTTTTCTCGGTTGGTACATCGGGAGTGGTTCAGCCCGCCGCGTCATTGGGGTTTGCCGCGCACAATCGCGGTGCTATTGTGGTGGAGATCAATGTCGAAGCGACGCCATTAACACCAAAGGCAGATTATTTCCTACAAGGCAAGTCAGGCGAGATACTTCCAGAGTTAGTTAAAGTTGTTTGGGGCTGACCACTACCACGTACTTGGGCATTTACCTTGGTACGCGCAGTTCGAAATTATCAAATTGAAAAACCGCATTATCGTCAACGCCAGCCAATTCAATTGCCAAGGCAGCCGTACCGCTTGTGAGGCTGTCGTCAGTGATCTCGATCAGATACTGGTCGTTGATGAAGAATATAAAATGCGAGCCTTCTCCGAGTATAGTAATGCGGTTCGATTCGCCGGATTGAATTAACTCACTCTCGGTCCAGTCTATCAAAGTGCTCCAGTCATTGTTGTATAAATACAAAACATATTGACCTTGATCGTTGATCCCAAAATAATAAAAGTTGGAGTTGTCATCCTCCCGAAAGATCACGCCATAATCTGCAGAATCGGGGCCTGAGGATTGTTTAACATCAACAGTTAAATAAAAATCACTCACTGCTTTGGGGTTCGCTGTGACCCAGCCGATAAATGCCTTGTGAGCAGTTGCATCCCAGATGTAGGCTCCATCTGCAATTTTATAATTTGTTGATCCAAACTCGTCATCGCTTGGTTTGACCACCCAGTCATTCTTATTTGAGTCGAAAGTGTCTTTGAGAATAACCCGCCCGGTACTGGCTGCATTGACAGCCGTGGCTTGATAGGCTGCAGCAGTGTCTGTGGCTTGTAAGACGGCGGCTGTTGCGGTCATATTGGGCGTGGGCGTTGCTGTTGATGTAGGGCTGGGTGTGATGGAGGGTGTTACTGTAGACGTATGCGTGAACGTTGCAGTTGCTGACGGGAAGTATTTACCTACCAAAGCTTGCGCATCAGGTTTAAAGAAAAAGAAGGCTGCGGCAAATACCAGACCACATCCGATTGCGGCAACGCCGAGGATCAGCCAGACGAAGGTACGCCCGCTGCTATCATCCTCGATGGGTTTCATATTATCGTCATCGAAGGGATTTGAGAATACACTTTTATTGTCATCCATGGGTCTGTCTCCAACAAAGGAATTGCGACATATTATCTCAAAATGTCATGGATGAGGCAATGATACCTAGTTACCAGATATCAACTTGCGGATCGAATCCCAGGCGGGGCTGAGTGCCGCGCCGATGGGGATGATCACCAACGCGCAGGCAACTGCCCAGGCGGCGATGAGGCGTCTCGAAACTGTAGCAGGTGCAATGTCGGGGGTGACGCGGTCTGAGATCCCGTTGACGATTTTGCGCATCAGCCACCAGAGTCCCAGTGAGAGCAGTATCAAATATCCAACGAGTAAAGTGTTGAGGGTCTCGCCGTAGAAGGAAAGGGAAGAACCGGCTCCGGCGAAATAATCCAAGCCGGTGAGATAGACGAGCGGTTCGAAGCCGCCGTTCCATAGGGTGTGCAAACCGAACGAGAGCAAATAGACTTTGAACAATTTTCCCACGCCGCCGCCATCTCGCATACGGAACCAGCCGAGCGCGATGATGCCGGTGCCAAGTGGATGCAGAACAGAGCCGATCGAACGGAGCAATGTGATGCCGCCCCAACCCCAACCGTTGTTCGCCGCATAGAGACCTTCATAGAGCATGTTCTCAAGAATGGCGAAGCCTGCGCCGCTGGCGAGTCCGATGGCAAATGCCTGACGTTCATTTTGAATGCGGGCGCGACCGAACATCGGAATGCCGAGCGCTTTGGCAAATTCTTCGGGGATGGGCGCTTCGATGGCGGTGATGGCGAGGAATACGAGGATGGCTGGTGAGGCGAAGAGTCTTTCGATGAAACCGGGTGCGCCCCAGCCAAAATCTGCAAAACCATCAGCGAGAGATTGGAATGGTTCAATGAGCAGATAGGCAAGATAGGGCAGAGTCGTTTCTAAGATAATGGCAACGAGGATGGCAAGCGTACTGCCGCACACAAATGCGAGTGAGGCTTGCCGCCAGGTAATGGGGAAGCCCATTTTGCGATATGCCCAGGCGAGTACGGCAAAGGTGGAGAG
>JBDTWO010000162.1:0-11130 GCA_040006635.1 Chloroflexota bacterium | reverse complement strand
CCGGTAGTGCCAAAGAGCACCGCGCCGTGACAGCCTCGAGAGGCGAGAAATCTCAATAGAACCGGAACAGACTCATGGTCGATGGATGAATCGAGTGTCCGCAGCGGGGTCACAGCCGCAGCGTAGACTCCGGCAAGGGGATGTTGAGATGTCATTTCGGCTCCGATTTTTTCTTTTTGGTGCGCGCCGGTTTCTTATCCTTCTTTTCGAGAAACACACGTGCAGCGGTTTCGGGCGATTGCAGGGGAACGCCCTCTTCTTCAGCCAGATAATGCTGATGATCAAGCACCCACAGATATAAGTCGCCTTCGGTCTTTCCTGGAAATTCCTTCAAAATGTCTGTATCGCGGATCACGTTGATAATCGGCATGTAGACATGGTCATACCAATCTGCTACTGCTTCGTGTTCGGAGATATCGCGTTGTAGATCAAGACCCATGAAGTAATGATGCACTGCGATGTGTTCCAGCATACGTTCGAAACCATCCGGAATCGTGAGTTTGATGTTGGCATCCGTTTTCAAAGAGTCAAGCGAAGTGCGTTCCAGAAAATGAACCTTGGCTTCAAGGATCTCCAAGTCTTCGGGCTGAACGTTAGCTGTGAGATTGACGCGCGTAGCGCACTCGCGCACTTCAGCTTCGATCTCGATCTGCCCCTGTTCGCGCGCCACCGAGACACGGTGATGACCGTCCACGACGAAGTAGACCTGCCCCACTTTATATAAGACGACCGGCGGCAGGCTGATCTCCTGATAAAAAGCACGATTGACGCGCTGCCAGCGCTCGGCAAGTGTGTCACTGGCGGGGAGGAAGACGCGGTCAAATTCGTGATAGCGGTTCAAACTACCCGCGATCTGATCCACACGAACGGTCTTTATCCCCCGATAAATGGGTCCGCCGATGTGCAGCTTCTCTTTGATCTCATCGTAGGAAAGGAGTGTGGCGCGTTGGCCTGAGAACGTGCCCCAGGCGCGGTTCATGAATGCCTTGAAACGGGCTTTTTGAAAATCGGCTTTGGCTTGTTCTGAAAATTGATCTGACATAATGACTTTATATTTCCATAGCTTCCCAGTGCTTGTCGTCGCCCATAAGGGTAATTTTCAATGGACAATGCGCCGGGCTGTGCTACCGTTAATGGGTGACTTCAATAATTTTGTAGGGAAAGATGTTAATGATCTTCGTTTGTCCGCTGGCGGTTTCAGAGGGCGAAAGGTTGCGGCGTTGGAAGTGGGTATGCCCGTGAAAGTGATAACGCGGTTTGGCAATGCGGATGAGCCAGTTGATGGCTTTGAGGCCCTGGTGCGCCTGGGAGTCTTCATCGTGAATTCCAAAAGGCGGCGAATGAGTGATGAGGATATCGAGCGCACGCCCGTAGTTCATTTTGTTTAACAATAAGCCGGGTAACAGGTTAAAGGCTCTGAAGTAAGCTTCAGCCTGGGTATATTGATTTGTGCCATCGGGACGGTAGCGGATGGAACCGCCGAGGCCGCCGATCAAAAATTTGTTGTGGCGAACCAGCCTCAAGTCCAGGCTTGAGCCGCCTTGTACAAAAGTCCGTGAATCCTGGGGATTAAAGTTTGCGTCGTGGTTGCCGGGTACATAAAAGAGCGGCACATTCAAGAAGGTGACGAGGTTCTCAAGATAGGGGTAAGGCAGGTCCCCGCATCCCAGAATTAATTCCACATCCCTGAAGTGCCCCCCCGAGCAAAGGTTATAGAGGCGTTCGATCACTTCATCGCTGACAGTCAGGATTTTCACAATGCCGTATTGTGCCCCATAACAGGGTTCCCGACAAGGTGTTTTAATGAGAAAGACATATGCACGAAACTGAAATGTTCCCTGCTTGCGGGCGGTTGTCAAACAAGAGAGTGCAAACTATAATCAAGCTTGGAGAATATTCTGGAAACAAGACTTTTTCCTGATTTATCAGATGATCAGGGCGGTGAGCGTAATACAGCTCCCCGTCAGCTTCAGGCTGGGGTAACACTAGCCAATCGTTATGCAATTCAAGAAGTTGTAGGGCTGGGCGGTATGGGGTCGGTTTACCGTGCGCGTGATATGCACTTCCCAAATGTGACCAAGTTGGTGGCAGTAAAGGAAATGATCAACAGCGCGCCCGATCCGCTGGTACGTGAAACGATCGTCCAGAATTTCGAGCGCGAAGCCAACCTCCTAGCCACGCTTCATCATTTATCCATTCCCCGTATCTACGATTATTTTTCATTAGACAGCCGCTCATACCTTGTACTGGAATTTATCCATGGCAAGGATATGGAGGCGGTCATTAATGAAACAAATGGTTTCCTGTCAGAAGAGCAGGTACTGACCTGGGCAATCGAACTGTGCGATGTGCTGGATTATCTGCACAAGCATAAACCCGATGCGATCATCTTCCGTGACATGAAGCCGTCCAATGTCATGATCAATTCAAGTGGCGATGTGATCCTGGTCGATTTCGGCATTGCCAAATCTTTTCAGTCTGGCATCAAAGGGACGATGATCGGCACTGAGGGTTATTCGCCTCCTGAACAATACCGCGGCGATGCCACACCTGCGGCGGATATTTATGCAATGGGCGCAACCATTCATCATGCGTTGACGCGCCGTGATCCGCGTATGGAGCCGCCATTCTCATTTTCAGAACGACCCATTCGGCGCATCAACCCATCGGTCACTCCTGAATTGGAAGTGATCGTGAATAGAGCTTTAGAATATGACCCTCTCAATCGTTATAAGAGCGCAGTAGAAATGAAAGAAGCGCTTATGTCGGTTGCGCGGAAAACAGGCATATTGGTGCGGACCACGGGGGCACAGACGGGACCCGTAAAAACGAATGGCATCAAGCCGCTCTGGGTATTCAAAACTGAAGATGAGATTCGCGGTACACCGACAATCTCTCAGGGCTCCCTGTATATTGGTTCTTATGATAATAATTTGTACGCTTTGGATGCCGCAGATGGCAAGTTCCAGTGGAAGTACCCAACCGATGGCGGCATCGTTTCGCGCCCCGCAGTCGTGGATGGAAATGTTTATGTAGGTTCAGAAGATAAGCGTTTGCACGTTGTTTCTGCCCGGTCTGGTAGGGTCGTGTGGACGTATTACACCGAGGCTCCGATCCGTTCTTCGCCGCGCATCGCCGAGGGACATATCTTTATCGGTTCTGATGATAATCATTTGCATGCGATCAATCTTACAACCGGGCGGATGGCGTGGCGTTTTGAGACTGCCGACCCTATTCGCTCAACGCCGTTCGTAATGAATGAGCTCGTTTACGCAGGTTGTGAATCCGGTGATTATTATGCGGTTGATTTCCGCGGCGCGCTTAAGTGGCGTTTTCATGCCAAGCGCGCAATCACATCATCCACAGTGGGCACACCTCAGGCATTGTATTTTTCTTCGGTTGATAGCACTTTGTACGCGCTTGATCCGCGTAACGGCTGGGTGATCTGGCGCTTCCGTCTGGGGAAAGCCTCCATCAGTTCACCCTGTATTGTCGATGAGTTCGTTTTCGTGGGCGCATCAGACGGTTTTATATATGCAGTGGAAGCCAAAAGTTCGAAAGAGATCTGGCGTTTCAGAACTGAACACCAGGTAAACGGTTCGCCGGTTATTTATAAAGATTCGCTGTATTGCGGTTCGGTGGATGGCAGTTTATATTGTCTTGAATACCGCACTGGGCGTTTACGTTGGAAATTCGGTACAGAAGGTGCAATCACTGGTACGCCGTTGGTGTATGACGATGTTGTGTACGTCGGCTCCACTGATCATCAAGTTTACGCGTTGCTTGCATAAGGAGTTCTTGTGAATAAAATTTCAAACTGGCTGTCTGGGTTGCTTGGTCAAAATACAACACCAACAAAAACTCTGGATACTGCCAACACCGCTCCACTGACGGACAATCAACTGCAAGCCATTGTCAGTAATCAAAACCCGCGCTTTGACCTTCAACAACTGATCTCCGCTGGCGGACAGTCCGTTGGAAAACAACGCGAGTTAAACGAAGACAGCCTTCTTGCGCTTACCTCCACCATGGCCGGCAACTCCGGGAATTTGCCCTTCGGCCTGTACATTATTGCAGATGGCATGGGCGGGCATCAGTTTGGGGAAGTGGCAAGCAATGCCGCCATCCGCACTGTTGCGGGTTATGTCCTCAGAAAATTCCACTCTTATCTTTTCCAGCTCAAGACTGATACCATGGACGAATCGTTCCAGGAGATCATGCTGGCAGCAGTCAGTGAAGCGCAGCGCGCCATCCAACGCGAGGCGCCGGGCAGTGGCACAACCCTGACTGCGGCGCTGGTATTAGGACAGCAGATCACGGTTGCACATGTTGGCGACAGCAGGGCATATTTTGTCTACCCTGACGGCCGTATTGAAGCCATCACCCGCGACCATTCGCTTGTAAAACGACTCGAAGAACTTGGACATATCTCTCCCGAAGAAGCGGAGAATTATCCTCATCGCAATGTGTTATATCGTGCGCTGGGTCAGGGCGAAATTTTGGAGCCTGATATCTTTACAATTGCATTCCCGCAGCCCGCCTCCTTGATGATCTGCAGTGATGGTTTATGGAATGTAGTATCAGACCAGGATCTGGTGCGTGTGATCAACGAAGCTCCCAATCTCCAGCGTGCCTGCCAGAACCTTGTGAATGCCGCCAATGCGGCCGGGGGTCCGGATAACATTAGTGTCGTGCTTGCTCAATTGATTGGATAAATAATGGCGCCCGAGCAGCCAGATTATTATGCCATTTTAGGTGTTGCGCGGGATGCATCGCAGGAAGACATTAAGCACGCCTATTTTACAGCTGCGCAAAAACTACATCCCGATAAGAACACGGCTGCCGGAGAAACCGAATTATTCCTTGGGGCTCAACAAGCCTACGAGGTTCTTTCCAACCCCAAGCGTCGCGCTCAATATGATGCAACATTGCCGGCGCAGAAAAAACTATACCTGCCTTACGAACACAAATTAATATATAGCCGAACAAACATGGTTCACCTGGATGAACCGCAGATGCTGTATCTGATCATGGAGTTGGAAGCACCAGCTGAAGCACGCCGAACGCCCTCACCACCGCTGAACGTATGTCTTGTTTTAGATCGTTCCACATCCATGAAGGGTGAAAAGATGGATGTGGTGAAATCCACTGCCATTCAAGTACTGCGTAATCTTAGACCGCAGGATATCCTCAGTGTGGTCACTTTTAGTGATCGGGCTGAAGTAATCATTCCGGCGGCTTACCATCAGGATCGCACGCGTCTGGAAGCCCGCATTCAAATGATTCAACCTTCAGGGGCAACTGAGATCTATCAGGGGCTCGAAGCCGGGGTCAAGGAAGTGATGCGGAGTCTTGATTCCAAACGGATCAATCACATTGTCCTGTTGACCGATGGGCATACCTACGGTGATGAGCAACAATGTCTTGAGCTAGCGTCTAAAATAGCTGAGCGCGGCATCGGTATCAGTGCCATGGGGATTGGACAGGAATGGAATGATATTTTTCTGGACATCCTTGCTACTCGTACCGGGGGGAGCAGCGCCTTCATCTTCGAGCCTAAGGACATCAAACGGCTGTTGCTTGAAAAGTTCAACGCGCTGGCCCAAACGTATGCGGATGATGTTGCGTTAGAATTCAACCCGCTGGATGGCATTGAGCTTTCCTATGCTTTCCGTCTGCAACCGGACCCGGGTCCCGTTATCATTAGCGAATCACCTTTACGACTGGGTTCAATATTGCAAGATACTTCCACTCGTGTGATTTTTGAGTACATAATTAGCCCAAAAGCGGTAAAATCAGATGTACTTACGTTTTTGGAAGGCTCTCTCAAAGTTCTGATTGCATCTTTGCCCACCCCAGTACCCGCTTTTCGGATAAGCCTTCAACGACCTGTATCAGACCAGTCCGAAACGGATGCGCCGCCTGCGGAAGTGGTGGCAGCTTTATCACGATTGATGCTATATCGCATGCAAGAACGTGCGCGTAAAGAAATCGAAAAAGGCAATATTGATAAAGCTACCCGTCAACTTGAAACGCTTGCCGCCAATTTGTTGTCGCAGGGCGAGCGTAGCCTGGCGCAGACCATCGCATTTGAAGTGGAACACCTACAACAAAAAAACACCCTCTCTGCAGAGGGAAGTAAAAAAATCAATTATGGCACGCGCGCTTTATTTCTTGCGCCGTCAAAGAAGGAGTTTGCCTCATGATTATTTGTTCAAACTGTCAGCATTCCAATGTCTCAGGTACATTTTTTTGCGTGGAATGTGGTGCACAATTGGATGGCGTTGAAACCCTGACTACCCAGGCGATCACCCAGGAACAGATCTCAGATGAACTTAAGAAGAAAGGTACCCGACCTGAGCCGCCTTCATCTCCAATCAATAGCTGGATCTCCCTGCATTTGATGGACAGCGGCAAGATCCTGCCGTTGGCTTCTCGTAATGAGTTTACGCTGGGACGTTTATCCGAAGGTCAGCCCATCATGCCTGACATCGACCTGACACCCTACCAGGCTTACGCCTCGGGTGTTTCGCGTTTGCATGTTGTAGTGAAACGGGATGCCAATCGTATCATCATCATGGACCTGGGCTCATCCAATGGAACCTATCTAAATGGCCGCCGCCTTAACCCCCACACGGAAGAGACGTTGAACCATGGCGATGTAATTGCCCTAGGTAAACTCAAGATCCAGGTTTTGCTTCGTAATATCTAGCTGAAAGGCTAAAGCGCATGGCGATTTCCATCATTCTGCACATTTCCGGTGAGCCTTCCATTTTGGGTGAGGTTGAAGACCTTCCCAAGCTGACCGATACACTGATTATCATCAGCAATCCGCGTTTGCGCGACGGCAAGGATATTCACTACCTTGAGCATAATGTGGTCAAGGTGATCTGGCCCATGCATCAAGTCAATTTGATCGAAGTGTTGGAAAGTGAAGAGGAAGAAGGCCTGATCGGCTTTGTGAGGGAGTAAGATGCCTGAAGAATTTGACCGCCGACGCATCCTCGTGGTGGATGATGAGGAACGCATGGTGCGTTTTATCCGTATGAATTTGGAACATGATGGCTTTCAGGTTGCTGAAGCTTTTAATGGCAAGCAAGCCATCCAAAGATTACGCGATGTAACCCCCGACCTGATTTTGCTCGATGTAATGATGCCTGATATCGATGGTTTCGAAGTGCTCGAAACCATCCGTGAAGGCAGTAATGTGCCGGTCATCATGCTCACCGCCAAAGGCGAGGAAGATGACCGTGTGCGTGGACTTGAACTGGGTGCGGATGATTACATCACCAAGCCCTTCAGCCCGCGTGAAATGGTCAGCCGCGTGAAAGCTGTCATTCGCCGTACCGAGACTGCGGGCGGCTCGATGCACGATATCATTGAAGTGGACGAACGCCTCAAAGTTGATTTTGACCGCCGTGAGGTCTGGCTCGAGGGCAAGCTGGTGAAACTGCGCCCTACCGAATATCGTTTGCTATATCATCTTGTTCAGAACGCAGGCTGGGTTGTAACCCACGATCAAATTCTCGTCAAAGTGTGGGGCTACGAATATCGCGATGAGCCGCATTATGTGCGTCTCTACATCAACTACCTCCGCCAGAAACTCGAGAAAGATCCTGCCAACCCGAAATATATTCTTACCGAACGCGGCGTGGGCTATCGCTTCGTGGATTTCAAAAGGCAAAAAGTGTAACAAAAATCTCACACTGATTTTTTATAGAGAGCTTGCGTTTTTCTAACGCAGGCTTTTTATATTAAGGGCGTATATCTCAACCAAATAAAGAAGGAGGCTGTTATGTCTAACTTAATTCGTTGGGAACCTGCTCGTGAGATGATGACATTGCGAGAGGCGATGGATCACCTGTTTGATGACGCGTTCACACGCCCGCTCACTCTCAGGGACGGCTGGTCGGCGCCTGCGATCGACATATACCAGACTGACGATGAGATCATAGTGAAGGCTTCCCTGCCGGGTGTCAAAGCCGATGAGGTGCAGATCAACATCACCGGTGAAGTGCTAACTATCAAAGGTGAGACCAGACAGGTCGAGGAGAAAAAGGAAAAAGCCTGGCACATGCGCGAACAGCGCTGGGGCGCCTTTGAACGAGCCATCGCCTTGCCGACCGAGGTGGTCTCGGACAAAGCCAAGGCTGAGTTTGAGAACGGCATCCTGACCATCACCCTGCCAAAAGCGGAAGAGGTCAAGCCCGAAATCATCAACATCAAAGCCAAATAATCTGTAAGTAGGACGAGATACTATCTCGTCCTACGCTTTTAAGCAGAAAAAAGCAACAGGAAGAAAAGGCTTTAGTTTAGAGGCAAATCCCGGTTAAGCGGGATGCGGGGGCTTTGTCCGGCATTTTGCGAAAAATCAGGTCATATTGGGGTAAAATCAATGCATGCCAAAGCAACCTCCAAAACAACGTATTATGTTGGTGGACGACCACGAAGTGGTACGCCTCGGTTTGAAGTCTTTATTGGAACGTCATCCGCAGTTCGATGTGGTAGGTGAAGCGAGTTCGGCGCGTGAAGCCATTGAAAAGACGGAATCACTGAAGCCGGATGTGGTGGTGATGGATATCCGCCTGCCGGGCACCTCAGGGATCGAAGCCTGCGAGCAGATCGTCAACAATCATCCGAATGTAAAAGTTATCATGCTGACCTCGTATGCCGAGGATGAGATGTTGTTCTCCGCAATTCGCGCGGGCGCTTCGGGTTATATTTTGAAGCAAATTGGCAGCGACGATCTGATCAAGGCGCTCGAAGCGGTGGGACGCGGTGAAGCTCTGCTCGACCCAGCTGTCACTCAGCGCGTCTTCCAGGAAGTGCGCCGCGCCGTAAAGGAAGAGGAAGCCTCAGCCTTTGCGCATTTGAGTCAGCAGGAAAAGCATGTGTTATTGCTGGTTTCGGAAGGCAAGACGAACCGCGAGATTGCCAAGCAATTATTCCTGGGCGAAGGCACGGTGCGGAATTATGTCTCGAGCATTCTCTCGAAGTTGAATGTGAATAACCGCGCTGAAGCTGCCGCCTACGCAGTGGAACACAGTCTGCGGGAATACATTACGATGTAGTTCTTGAAAATGTATACCCACTCGGGGCATAATATAATCACGGAGTTGCCATTTCGGTAACTCCGTTTTTTATTTTGGGAGGTGGTCAAGGCTGAGTTGGGAGAGGATGTGGTGGTGATTGGCGCGCTGTGTTTGTAGTCAATGCGCTTTTTCTTATGTAGCGTTTTCCCAGAGTAAGACTGTTCATGATGTTTCGGGGATGTTGCCAGAATGCGTATACGTTTATAATCCACCCAATCTCAGGAGCTATCCATGAATATCCTCGTCACAGGCGGAGCGGGTTATATCGGTTCCGCCACAGCCGAAGCATTGTTGAACGCAGGGCACGCTGTCACTGTTTATGACTCATTGATCACCGGTCACAGGCAGGCGGTTCCCAGTGAAGCGACCCTGGTGCAGGCTGACCTATCAGACAGCCATGCCCTGATCGAAACCCTCACCCGTGAAAAATTCGACGCGATCATGCACTTCGCAGCCTTCATCGAAGCAGGCGACAGCATGAAAGACCCCGGGCGTTTCTTCCAAAATAACTTCACCAACTCGCTGGCATTGATCGAAAACGCCGTTCGGGCAGGCGTGAAGCGTTTTGTATTTTCATCCACAGCTGCGATTTTCCAATCCAGCGAAGAGCCGCTCAATGAAGAGTCGCCGCTGGGACCCACGAACGTGTATGGACACACCAAGCTAATGACCGAGCAGGCACTGGAATGGTATCGTCAAATCCATGGCTTACATTATTCGGCGTTACGGTATTTCAATGCCTGCGGCGCACTGCCCGGACGAGGGGAAGCCCACCAGCCTGAATCACATCTCATTCCGCTGGTCTTGAGTGTGGCACAAGGCGCACGCGAATCGATCGGCATCTACGGCACCGATTACCCGACTCCTGACGGCACCTGCATCCGCGACTACATCCACATTGCCGATTTGGTTTCCGCGCATCTACTCGCCTTGGATGGACTCAAAGAACGTGACCAGTTGATTTACAACCTCGGCAGCGGAACCGGCTACTCGGTCCGCGAGGTGATCGAGACCGCACGTCAGGTAACGGGACATTCGATCCCGGCCAAAGAACTTCCACGCCGTCCCGGCGATTCCGCCCGTCTGGTGGCGTCTTCTGAAAAGATAAAACGCGAACTCGGCTGGAAACCTAAACACGATAACATCCACGAAATTATCACCAGTGCCTGGGCTTGGCACAAATGGCATCCCAAAGGATATGCAGAATGAACTTCGTTATCATCTTCTTCGGCTGGATCTTTTCACTCTGCCTGCATGAGTTCTCGCATGCGATCGTTGCTTATTATGGCGGCGATACCACCGTGCGTGAAAAAGGGTACCTCACGTTCAATCCCCTCAAATACACACATCCGATGCTTTCCATCGTGATCCCATTGATGATCCTTTTAATGGGTGGTATTGGTCTGCCGGGTGGCGCGGTCTATATTGAAACCTGGCGTATCCGTAACCGCTATTGGCTGAGTGCCATGTCATTGGCTGGTCCTGCCGCCAACGGCTTAATGGTGATCGTGCTCTCCATCCTACTGAAAGTTCTGCCAGATTCCACAGCGTCCGTCTGGCCCGGCATTTCTTTCCTCATCGTACTGGAGATCTGGGCGATCCTTTTCAATCTCATCCCTATGCCCGGGCTGGACGGCTACGGCGTCATCGGTCCCTTTCTCAACCCCGCCATCCAAATGCAAATGGAGCGCGTCCGCGCTTACGGCATCTGGATTCTAATCCTTGCGCTTTGGTATCTGCCGTTCGTCGGCTCGTTCTTCTGGGGCATTATCTACATCATCTCATCCATCTTCGGGGTCAATTGGACTTTGGCGATGCAGGGTAGTCAATTTCTAACCCACTTCATTAGGGACCTGTTTCGCTAGACGCTTCACCCGCTTCTTTCCCAGCCGTTACCTGATCCTGCTCAATCAACCTTTCCCAAGGCGACAGATTTTTCTGTCGCCTTTTTAATTCTGGAGTCCATCAGCTTGCTGATGACTAAATGGGGGAACTTTACAAATCAGACCAATTTGGTTATAATAATTGTGTAATATTT
>JBDTWO010000161.1:0-11145 GCA_040006635.1 Chloroflexota bacterium | reverse complement strand
AGCACCGTCTTCCAGGACTGAGGCGGGGGTCACAGTGATCGTCGCCACGGGAATAAACCCATCAGTATCAGTCGCTGTATTGTTCGCCGGGGTTGGGTCGGTTTGACCCGCGCCTGCGGTCACCGTTGCAGTGTTCACCAGGTTGCCTACTGTCGCAGATGCAACCGTGCCACTGACCGTGATCGTGATGAAGTTCGCGCCACCCACCGGGATGTTCACGCCCGTGAAGGACAACGCATTGCCCGCCGAGGCGTTCACACCGCACACCGCGGTGCCGCTCGCCACACATGTGATGGTCGTGCCGGTGATCGCGGCGGGGATTGTGTCTGCCACACTCGCACCGGTTGCATTGCTCGGTCCAGTGTTCGAGACCACGATCGTGTAACTGATCGCGTTGCCCGCTGTGTACGTGGCACTGCCATCGGTCTTCGTGATCGCTACATCCGTGATCGGATTGGGTGTATCGGTATCCGTCGCAGTGTTGTTGGCAGGAGTCGGGTCGGTCTGACCCGCGCCTGCGGTCACTGTCGCAGTGTTCACCAGGTTGCCCGTTGTGGCTGATGCAACCGTGCCACTGACCGTGATCGTGATGAAGTTCGCGCCGCCCACCGGGATGTTCACACCCGTGAACGACAACGCATTGCCTGCCGAAGCATTCGTACCGCATACCGCGGTGCCGCTCGCCACACAGGTGATGGTCGTGCCCGTGATCGCCGCCGGGATCGTGTCTGCCACACTCGCGCCGGTCGCATTCGAAGGTCCAGTGTTCGAGACGACGATCGTGTAACTGATCGCGTTGCCTGCTGTATAAGTCGCTGAGCCGTCGGTCTTCGTGATCGCTACATCCGTGATTGGATTGGGTGTATCGGTATCAGTCGCAGTGTTGTTGGCAGGAGTCGGGTCGGTCTGACCCGCGCCTGCGGTCACTGTCGCAGTGTTCACCAGGTTGCCTGCTGTCGCAGAGGCAACGGTGCCACTGACTGTGATGGTGATGAAGTTCGCGCCACCCACCGGGATGTTCACACCCGTGAACGACAACGCATTGCCTGCGGAAGCATTCGTACCGCACACTGCGGTACCGCTCGCCACACAGGCGATGGTCGTGCCGGTGATCGCGGCGGGGACCGTGTCCGCCACACTGGCACCGGTTGCATTACTCGGTCCGGTGTTCGAGACGACGATCGTGTAACTGATCGCGTTGCCCGCTGTATACGTAGCAGAGCCATCGGTCTTCGTGATCGCTACATCCGTGATCGGATTTGGTGTATCAGTATCGGTCGCAGTGTTGTTACCCGCCACCGGATCGGTGACACCAGCCGGAGCAGTTATTGTTGCTGTATTGACTAAATTTCCAGCTGCACCAGCGCTTATTGTTGCAGTGATAGTATACGTAAGGCTTCCGCCAGCAGGAATAGTCACAGCGGCGTTTATATTCCCGCTACCGCTCGCGGCTGGACAAGTGGCACCACCTGCGCCAACACAGGTCCAATTTGCAGTAGTGATTGCGGCGGGGAAGGTGTCAGTCAGTGTGGCACCAGTTACATTGGATGGACCAGCATTGGAGGCGACGACCGTATACGTAGTCGTCCCGCCCGCAGTATAAGTTGCGGTGCCATCTGTTTTTGTCACAGCAAGATCGGCAAGACAATTTCCAGTAAAAGAGACATTATCTAAACGCCACGTTCCCGCAGCAGCTGTAGCGCTGTATGCATATAAACGGAAGTGGGCATTGGGGTTATCGTTCAATGCGGTAATCGCGCCAAAGTTAATCGTTTGAGCGCCCCAAGCTGGAGTGGCAGTGGTGGCAATACCTACACCTAATGCGGTATACGTTATGCCATCAGGGCTGTAATAAGCAACAAATGTAACTGGACCAGTGGCAGAGCGCGACTCGTTAAAAGTCATGGTGATGGCGCCGCGTCCAACTGTGGAAACGGCAAAATCGTAATAATTGGTGGTAGCAACTACCAAGGGCCAGTTAGAATAGGAAACTGCCTGCCCTGTAACACCGGCAACATAACCAGGACCAGTAACATTAACAGCCGTAAATGTTCCACTACCAATAGACGGTGTGATGACATTCTCAAAATCCCAACGCGTAAATTGTCCGCTCGCGCATACAGAGGAGATATCTGAATCTGAGCCGCTATTGTTTCCGGGCACAGGATCAGTCGTCCCGGCTGGTACAGTTGCGGTGGCAGTATTGGTAAGAGTACCGCTTGCAGCTCCTGAAACAGTGCCGATAATGGTATAGGTTACATTTCCACCAGATGGAATCGTAACGGTATCATTGATGTTGCCTGCTCCGCTGGCAGTACAACTTGCACCGGCACTGGCAACACAAGTCCAGGTTGGGGTTGTAATGAAGGCCGGAATGGCATCCACCACCGTTGCACCGATAGCACTACCCGGACCGCTATTGCTCACCACAACGGCGTAACTAATGGCGCCACCAGGAGTATAGGTTGTCTTACTATCAGATTTTGTAACCGCCAGATCAGCAACCGATACTATGGTTAGTGCATAGTCTTCGACTTCACCGGAACCGGCACGACCAATGGAACGATCATCGTAAGCTGTAGCGCCGCTATCGGTAAGCGCTCCATCATTAAGACGAAGGCGCAAATAGCTCTGACCTACAGTGAGTACAGGCAGACCGCTCCAGGTCAGCGTAGCGGTAGTAGCCGCATTAAGAACGTTGGCACTTGTAAATTCACCCGTTTCAAAAGTACCGTTTTTATTGAAGTCGATCCAGCCTTGTAGTACACGCGTTGCGCCGGAGGTATTCAACACTGAGACGGTAGCTGAATAGGTGGTATCGCCCACACTTAAGGTATTTAGTGTAGCAATCCCATCCTCATCATCGGCAGAGCCGGTGTTCGCAAGATCATCGCCTGTTGCTAGCACACCGCTGGCAGGTGCAGCTTCAGCATCCACTGTCGCACCGATTCGGATCGTAGTAGAAATAGCGCTATTAGCGGCGTTGGCAGCAGCGCCATTGTCATAAGTTAATGGCGCATCACCGTAATCATAACTATTAAGATTAAAGGCAAAGACGGTATGGGCGTCGTTGCCGTTAGTGTTTCCAGTAATATCCTTGCCCCCTGGCGTACCAATGGCAATCGCTGGAAGAACTGAGTGAACGGTGGTAGCAAGATATGAGAGACCTGTAGCCACGCTGTACACGACATGGCCTTGTCCAATGAGGTCACCGGTCTGGCCGAGGTAATCGTTATTACCCCCGCCAATATAGGTGGCATAGGATTTGGCGGTAAGAGTGGCGTTGAAAATGGCTACGAAAATATCCAAGCCGCCGCCTGCAGCGCCCTGATAATAGTTACTGGCAGGCACTGTATCCACAGTCGGGAAACCGCCCCTCGTTGTACCAAACACCAATAACTGGTTTGCCGCGGTATCAAAGGCGATGCCGCCGATATTATCCTCGGTCGTGCCACCGAGGAAGGTTGTTTGAAATCCCGCCCCAGCACTGCCATTGATCGGGATGCGCGAGATGAAAGTGTCAAACAGCCCACCGCCGTTCACAGCCTGTCCACCACCGGCAATTCCTGGCATGCTGGCTGCGGTCGAGTTGGTGTTACTTGCAACGAAAAAGAAAGTGTTAGTTGCCGTTACCACTCCCACAGTTGTATTAGTGCCGATGGTGCCTTCCTCGGTAGCGCCACCCAAATAGGAGAAGACGCTAAAAGCCGCTGGTTTGGCAGCGCCATCCGGCAGAACGCCCACCAGCAATTCCGTGACGCCCGCAATAGTATTGTCCACGGCATTGACGAGCCCTGGATAAGTTGCACCCACTTGGGTGGAGGTGACGAAGACCAAATTCGCCTTATCGGGCGTCAGATCAATCGCAGTAAAATATTCGGCAAGAGTGCCGCCAACGTAGGTAGCCCAGTCCGGCGTTGGGACGGTTGTCGCATTCGAGTAGCGTATGATGACGCCTTCTTGCGTACCCGCAAACGTTGCATCGGGCCCGATGTTGGCAGCTGGTATCTGTGCAATGGGGATAGCTGCTGCTACACGACCACTTGCATAGAATGAGCCATTGCTCACAATCGCCACAGCGTTTAGTGTATCCATCGTAACTGGTTCAGCGCTGTAGGAACGGGTGGAAAGGTCAGCGGCATAGATCTGGATGATGCCCGAGGCAAAACCAGTCAGCACACGCCCATCCGGGAACAGTTCCAGATCAGCAACTGCATCGTTGGTTGCGCTGTCAATCTTTTGATTTGCTACCGCGCTGTCGTTATTTGCACGTCCTGTGCTTGTCCATGCGGTGACATTCGTACCAGTGCTATTGAGACGGTAAATGTAGTTTTGGTTCGCGGCCGTACCTATCGAAAAACCTGCGTTCACCTCCATATATCTGGTAGGACCACCAAACGCAGCATTGGTAACCGTTTCGCGCATCCAACCAGATGCATATACTCCATTAGAGTTCACGGCAATGGAGTATACATAGGAGTCAAATTGCGCTGCGCCATTATCATTCAGATCAATATAAGTGGACCAGGCAATGCTGGGATCGATCACCAAAGGTTGATCTGCCACAACATTTCCGCCGAGCACGTAGCGCATGGTGTTGGGTGTCGTGCCCGCTACCATCTGCGCAGTGAGGTTGTGCTTGATGCCATCGATGACTTGATAGGTCTCAGGCATTTTCAAGGTTAAGTTTTGGTGACGCAGGCTAAGGGTCAATGCTCCATCGGCGCCGTAACTGATTCCATCCTGCCCGAAGAACGCGGTTTGGATCTTTTGATAATCCTGCGCACGCGCCACCAACCAATCGAACTCAAGCGTGCCTTGCTCGGCAGAATACAAACGCAGATCTATGCCATCATAGACATTACGGAGCGTCAATTCTTTATAGATATTCGGATGGCTGGCTGTGCCATCAGAGTTTTGATATGTGCCAGTAACATTTGAAAGCCCGCCAGGGATAATCTGCCATGTGGCATTTGCTTCACTGAATGACATATTGACGGTGTGAATACCAACCTGCTGGGTGGTTGGGTCCACCTGGTTCACGAGCATTTGGAGGTGGTCATCATAGACCAGCATCGAGCCGAAAGCCGTGCGGAAGCCATAGCGCGCAGCTGCGGGGAATTGCCCAACATTTTTCTCAAACCAAATCTGTGAGGTCGAAGCGCGCACAACCGACTCGATTGCCTGACGCTGTTCGTCTGTGAGGGCTGTGGAATTGGAAGTTGAAGATGAACGGCTGTCTTTAACTGGTGTTGTTAAAACAGCCTTATCTGAATCTTCAATTTTATTTGCGACCTGCATCGGTTGAGGCTGCAAAAAAATCCCAGCCAACAAAACGGTCAGCAGGGATGCGCGTAAAGATGAAACAAGGCGATGACTCATTGTGAATTCTCCAAACAACTCTCTCAGTCTCTTTTAAATCAAAAAACAACCGTCGGTTTCGCTACCAGTTCGCCTGAACTTTTACATAAAAATAGCCTGCAGCTTCAGGCAAAGCGACCAATACAAGATTCAGGGTCTATGCGGACGTTTACGCATATCGTACTTTAGTACTATGCTTATATTTTACACGCAAAAAAACAGGACGCAATGGTTATAGCCTGCATTCCTGTTAATCAAATTGAGCATTGACCCAATATTTGTCTACTCAGCAACCATCCCCATCGAGACTTGGCTAGATTATTTTCCTCTTCCTAAATTCAATGCCAACAACTTCTCAAGTATCTCTTCATCTGATAAATCGGACTTCCAGCCATACGCCGCGAAAACGGATTCGTCGAGTCGCTTATGCGCGAGCTCAAGCCAGGTGGGACGTGCGTTATATAAATTCGTGAGTGTGCGCTTCTTTTCGGCTTTGGGTTGCTCCTCGTCCTTAGACTTAGAGTCGTCCGAAGTGACAGTCACCTTAAAGGTGACTGTCACTTCTTGCGGGGTCAACCACCGATCGCGTTGCTCAACCAACTCTTTCGCGGCTTGACTGATCGCCTGCACGCGTGGATCATCTTTTGGCTCTGCCCCCGGAACCCACGGGAAGGCGAAGGTTTCAAAAGTTCGAGAAGATGAATAACTTGGGTCATTACCGACACCCATCCAAGAACATGTTGCTAATGTCCAAACTTCATGTATACGAGAATGTAAAACACCAAGGAAATAATCATCATCGCGTGCAATCACGTGGATTTTGTGATCAGGAATGGCAATGGTGTCCATCCAATCAAAAATTCGATGCTTGGAAACTTCTGGAGTTACGATGCATCGTTTTTTATTATCTAATGCGGAACGTAACTCAGGACGGGATCGCCCATGTAACCACCACTTTGTTCTCATAAAATTGTCTCGATTTACATCGCGCAATGGCTTTACATGTTTCTTGATATATTCAAACGGCATTTCATACATAGCTGCTTGCTCGATAGCCATATTGTTGAAATCAATTATCCAAATATCGCGCCGACCTCTAACAATATCTTGACCCCCAATACGATGTTTAACTACATCCAAATTTGACTTACCATTTGGGTTTAGTGGAGCTTCAAGCATTTGCCTTGCAGTTTCGCCATCAATATCGAATGGACCACCTTTCATCATTCCCAAAAAGCATAGCCCAGAATTTTCTAATAACTGTCTAGCTTCTGTGGCAACATTTGCATGTGATGATAAATCGGCATTGATCGACGAGACTCTCTCATCATCAACCAACTTTTCTTTTTCGCTTCCATTATCAAACCCTATCATGGAAACACGAACAGCGGCTCCATCCAAGAACCAATCACGATCCGATTGTGCCCAGAAAATATCACCAGATTGTTTTATGCGTTCTACGACTCTACGATTAGCACCATTACGAATTGAATTCGTTGCAAGTAAACCTGCACGTTTTACTTTTCCTGCTTCGATCATCGCGCGGGCTTTTTCAAACCAATAGCAAACTAAATCGCTTTGTCCTGGAATACGATCTCCGTATAACTTGCGTAAAGCATCTACATATTTATCGCCAAGTTCGGCGCGCATTTTCTTGTCACCTAAAAACGGCGGGTTGCCGATGATGACATCGGCTGGGGGCCAGGCGGGTTCCTGTGAAAGACCTGACAGGTCTTCACGAGTATCGCTGTCGGCTGTCTGGCTTGCGCGGACAGCAGCTTCCGCCTGTCCAGCAGTCTGATGAGACCTGTCAGGTCTCATATCGTAAGTCATGATCGCATCCATGTGCATAATATTTTTCGACTGTTTGAGAATGGGTTCAACGGGCAAACCATAACCGTTATCCCTCAGCCATTGAATGTAGCCGATCTGGATCGTCATCTGCGCGAGTTCATGAGCATACTCGTTGGTCTCGATGCCGTACACTTGCGCGGGCGTCACCGAAATAAAGAAGCGTCCCGCGCCCATTGAGTCTGAGAAGTTGATGACTTCGTTTTGTAAATCCAACAACAAGCGCAGCGCCACATACAAAAAGTTTCCGCTTCCGCAAGCCGGGTCTAATACTTTAACCGCCGCGATCTTATCTGCAAAAGCTAGCAGAGTATCTTTTATTTTCTTTTGCAAATCTTTCTTCTTTTTGTCTTTTGCTTTTCTTTCTTCAGCCTTCATCCTTCCTAATTTATCCTTGATCTCTCCCCACTCTCGCCGCAGCGGCATCATCAACACCGGCTCAACGACCAACAGAATATCGCTCTCGTCTGTGTAATGCGCGCCGAGCAGTGAACGTTTACTGGGGTCGAGTCCGCGTTCAAAGAGTGTGCCGAAGATCGAAGGTTTGATCGCCGCCCAATCCAGCGCGTCGATGTCGGCGATGATGTCCATATCGGCGCGGTCCAATGGCAACACGCGGTCATCGTCAAAGAGTCCGCCGTTGAAATGCAAAATTTTATCTGCGCCGAAATATCCGCCTGTGTTCATGGCGCGGAATAACTGTCGCAAGACCTCTGAAAAATCTTTGGAGTTATGGCGCGTCTGTTCGAGCAAACGCGGGAATAACTTTTCAGGCAGCAGCCCAATATCTTCCGCGAACAAACAGAACAACAAGCGGATCAGGAAATGCGCGATCTCTTGCGGGTCATTGCCATACTTACGCAGGTTATCCGCCAGTTTCGAGAATTGCGTCGCGGCTTCACGCGTCACGCTTTCGATGGTCTCTTGCGGCTTGAGTTGTTCGGGATTGGTGAATACCAGCTTGAGGATGCGCAAGCTCTCAGGGTTGAGCAGGTCATCGAGACTCAGAGCAATTGTCCGTGTGGGGAGATTCGTGTAATTCGTCCGGATGATGATATTGTTGATATCGCTCACGATCAGCAATGGCGGATTTTGAAGCGCGTCGCGATAACTGAGAAGCTGGTCATACGCCTTCGAGAGGTCCGCATCTTTAGCCTTATACTCCCACCCAAAGAACCCGAGCTTTGCCACATCTGCCCAGCCTGAACCGCCGCTGGTTTTTGCCGCGCCCATCTCGAACGCAAAGCGCGTACCGGTGGGGTCGTAATCGTTCGGCGTTTGATGTCCTGCCAAATGACACAGGTCAATAAAGTGCTCCTGGTACGTCTGCCGTTCGCGGGCGGTTACGAGCTTCCACTTGCTGACGAAATCCTGCGGGGTGATGGGCATGGCTCATATTATAAGTGACTGTTACCTTTAAGGTGACAGTCACTTTGTTCTAATCCCGAAGGGATGGTAGGGTTATAGAAAATTGCATTCACGGATTCAAATCCCGAAGGGCTGGCATGGTTTGTTCAACACCTCTGACACCCCTGCGGGGTTGAATACGCTACGCCGAAAAAATCTATAATCATTTGACCCTTTCAGGGTCTCTTAGTTAGGACCTGCGCTCTTATCCACTAATCTTCACCAATCTCCACAAATTTTTGAGAGCAGATTAGTAAGGATTAGCGGACTCGCTTTTGACTTTAAAAAAGCCCTGAGACCTCTCATATGGTCTTCTCAAAGTCACTTCACGAGTCCCTGTTTGTGTGGCGCGGCTTTAACGCGCAGTACGCTAAGAGAGCGAATAGACAAGCCTGTTCCTTCGGCAGTACAACTGCTGGACGAACCTTGTAAAAATATTTTCGACTGATCACTTATGGTTTTCTCAAAGCAAGTTGACAACAAGCGTCATGTCGTGCTGAAGGGCGCTCTTTGCCCAGCAGCCCACCGCACTTGGCGTGGGTGCAAATGTCTCTACCCAACCATGTCCGAGACCCTTCGGTCGCAGAAGAACGCTCCCACAGGGTGACATGTACTTTAGAAATAGGGTTACGGCGTTAATTTCTTAAAGACCTTAAAGGTGACTGTCACTTTGTTCATCACCAAAATCCTACTTCCATATTTGGGGGGTATCTCAGCCAGATCATTGCAAGGTCAGTCTATGGGCAGTGTATAGGCACTATACAGGCACTCCCCATCAGGAAGTTTTTTTGCCTTATTTGACACCCCCATATATGGGCAGGCTTCATACGCTTCGATCAGTGTAAACCATGCCCTATAGACACAACAGCAAAAAAATTCGGCGCTCCGTTTGGAGCGCCGAATTCAATTCATTCTATTCCCGTTCTGTACGCAGTAATACCGCCCGTATGATCACCCGCTTGCCATACGTGTCCGTCTTCGCATCGTATTCCTTACAAGTGATCAGGGTCAGCACCGGCTTCTCGGAATGTTTGAAAGCCGATATGTCACTAGGCTCCACGACCGTATTCGTAGTTACAGCGAAGGTGAACTTCTGGCCATAGGCATGCACAATGATCTTATCGCCATACCTGAGCTTATTCAAGTCCACGAACGGACCCGGCAAACCGTTGGCAGCATAGACATGCCCGGTCAGCACGCTGTTGCCCTTCCAGGATGGGAACGCGGTTCCTTCCAACCATCCAGCTTGTTTGCCCAACCAGGTCACATCCCAGGCTCCATTTTTGAATGGCACACCCACGATCGGTATTTTTACATTCAGGCTCGGGATCTCCACCCAAACGTCTGTCGCGGAATAAGCCAAGTCACTCGGCATCCTGGGTAGGTCACTAACCACGTTGGGAGCAAAACCCGTCTTGGGAAGTTTCAAACTTGGGGTTCGAATCGTAATATTGACACTAGCCGCATCATTGGAGATGCTGTTAGTCAGAGCTGGGGTTGTCAGTCTGGCTCGATTGGTAATTGGTGGAGTACCAAAACCGTTGACAGTTGTGGCAATGTTAATAGTCACAACATCAGTCACGCCTAATACACCACCCAGGGTTACAGTGACAGTATAAGGTGCAGGACCAGTTCCAATTGCAGGAGTAACATTCACTGCTGTACCCAACGGCGCCCCAGTTACATTGACAGCCGTCACATCGAATATTGCTGGCAATGGGTCAGTGATCACAACATTTGGTGCCGGAGCATTTCCATTGTTGGTGACCGTCAGAACGAACGCCACGGCATCGCCAATCGAAGCCTGGGTTGGGTTACCTGATTTCGAAATCGCTGGGTCCACAATAAGGACGACCTTCTGGTTCAGCCCTGCATCCCATGTCAGGTCGTTCTCACCCGCTGTCAAGGTCGTGGTAGCGGTCCGACCCGTGAGCGGGTTCGCATCACTATCCGCTGCATCGTTCCCACCCTGATCCTGCGGACTGAGCGTGTATCCCGCCGGGGCTGTGAAGACGACATAATAATCGCCCGGCGTCAGACCTGCGAAGCTGTATGCGCCGCTCGCATTCGTAGTAGTCGTACCCTGCGAAACTCCTGCCGCATTGAACAGCTCCACACTCACATTAGCAACGCCAGTCTCGCCCGCATCTTGAATCCCATTCGCATTCAGATCGTTCCAGACAAAGTCACCCAACAACGCATTTTGGTTGAGCCCTGCATCCCACGTCAGATCGTTCTCACCTGCTGTCAAGGTCGTGGTGGCGGTCCGACCCGTGAGCGGGTTCGCATCACTGTCCACTGCATCGTTCCCACCTTGATCCTGCGGACTGAGCGTGTATCCCGCTGGGGCTGTGAAGACGACATAATAATCGCCCGGCGTCAGACCTGTGAAGCTGTATGCGCCACTGGCATTCGTAGTGGTCGTGCCCTGCGAAACACCCGCCGCATTGAATAGCTCCACACCTACATTGGCAACGCCAGTCTCGCCCGCATCTTGAATCCCATTCGCATTCAGATCGTTCCAGA